>JBBIOE010000162.1:0-19208 GCA_037443525.1 Archangiaceae bacterium
CGGCTACGACCACGTGCTCACCCTGACCCCGACCTCGTCGGGTGACTACAGCATCATCTGCAACGAGTTCTGCGGCATCGGGCACCACCTGATGGCCGGCAAGATCATCGTGGAGGACTGACATGACGACGGCGACGGCGAACGTGATCGAAGTGCCCGGTCCCAAGGACGCGGACGAGACTCCCGGCTTCCGGCAAGGCAACCACCAGGGCGCGGTGCGCAGCTGCGACACCACCGGGCTGCCGGTGTGCCTGACCGCGCAGCGCTACATCAAGCTCAACGCGGTGATGGCGGTGGTGTTCTTGCTCGTCGGTGGCACGGCGGCGCTGCTCGTCGCGCTGACGCGCTGGCCCTCGGTGCACCTGCTCAGCGCCGAGTGGTACTACCGCACGCTCACCCTGCACGGTCTCAACATGCTGATCTTCTGGATCATCTTCATGGAGATCGCGATCCTCTACTTCGCGGGGACCACGCTCTTGAACACGCGGCTCGCGTCGAAGGCGTTGGCGGGGGTGTCGTTCGCGATGATGGTCGTGGGCGCGGCGATGGTCGACGCGATGGTGCTCCAAGGCAAGGCGGACGTGATGATGACGTCCTACGTGCCGCTGCAGGCGCACTGGGCCTTCTACCTCGGGGTGATCCTCTTCGCGGTCGGCACGCTGGTGGGCGTCATCAACTTCCTCGCCACGCTCTACATCGCCCGACGGGACAAGACCTACCAGGGCTCGGTGCCGCTGGTGGTGTTCGGTGCCACGGCGGCGGCGATCATCGCGGTGCTCACGCTCCTGCACGGGGCGGTGGTGATGATCCCCACCTTCACCTGGGCGGTGGGGTGGACCGACGCGCCGGACGCTGCCTGGTACCGCATGGTGTGGTGGGGCCTCGGGCACCAGTCGCAGCAGATCAACGTCTGCGCGATGGTCTCGGTCTGGTACCTGCTCGGGACCCTGACGACCGGGGCCAAGCCGCTCAATCAGGCGGTCTGCCGCGGCGCGTTCCTCCTCTACATCCTCTTCATCAACCTGGCCTCGGCGCACCATCTCCTGGTGGACCCCGGCGTCAGCGCGGGCTGGAAGATCTGGAACACGTCGTACGCGATGTACCTGGCGGTGGCGGCCTCGATGATCCACGGCTTCACCGTGCCCGCCTCGATCGAGGTGGCGCTGCGGAAGAAGGGCCACGACAAGGGGCTGTTCGGGTGGCTGTTCGCCGCGCCGTGGAAGAACCCTGGCTTCTCGTCCTTCTTCCTCTCGCTGGTCATCTTCGGCTTCCTGGGCGGCATCACCGGCGTGACCCTGGGCACCCAGCAGATCAACATCATCGCCCACAACACCCTGCGTATCCCCGGGCACTTCCACACCACGGTGGTTGGCGGTACCTCGCTCGCCTTCATGGGGCTCGCCTATTACGTCGTGCCGCTCATCTTCCAGAAGGAGTACCCGCTGAAGGCGCTGGCCCGCGTTCAGCCCTTCGTCTTCGCGGTGGGCATCACGGTGATGGCGGTGGCCATGTCGCTCGCCGGGAGCGCCGGCGTGCCGCGCCGCCACTGGGACATCGAGTTCACCGGCGCGCAGTTCTCCGCCGGCTTCGATTCCAGCGCGCACCTGATGATGGGCTTCGTCGGCATCGGCGGCACCATCGCCTTCACCGGCCTGCTCATCTTCCTCTTGCAGACCGTGTGGGCCGTCTTCCTCGGTCGCTCGAACGCCGGCAAGCCGATGGAGCAGTGGTGAGGGAGGAGCACGCCATGACCGAGAAGAGAGCCGCCGACGTCTTCCAGCACGAGCACGAGAAGGACCACGAGGAGCACAAGACTCCCGGCACGATGGTGCTGGTGCTCCTCCTCTTGGCCTCGTTTGCCGTCTACTACTTCGCCAACTGGAAGGCGCTGGCCGACGCCTGGCACGTGCGGTGATGCGCGGGCGCGCCGAGAGCGGGTGGCCGGCGAAGATCGCCGCGGTCGAGCGCTTCTTCGCCGGCCATGCCTTCCCGGCGCTCACCATCGCGACGCTCCTGTCGTTCGCGGCCCTCCTCGGGGGGCTGCTGGCGCTGCCGCCGAGCCCCGACGCGCTGGGCGGCTTCGCGGAGCAGTTCCGGGTCTGGTGCTTCGGGTACGACCCGGCGACGAAGAGCGTGCGCTGGGGCCTGGTGGCCGCGACCTTCTCCGAGCTCTTCCTCTTCACCGCCATCGTCTTCGCGCTGTGGAGAAAGCCCCTCGCGGAGCAGGCGAGGCGGCGCGTCTCGGCCTTCGCGCCGGTGCTTCTGGCGGCGCTTCTGCTGGTGGCGGCCCTGGCCACGGGCTTCGCGGCGCTCTCCGACGGCCGCGTTCCGGTGGACCCCACGGTCTTCCCCGCCAAGGCGCTGCGCACCGCGCTCACGGCGCCGCGCTTCACGCTCACCGATCAGGACGGCGCGTCGATCTCCCTCGACGCCCTGCGCGGCCGAGTGGTGCTGGTGACGGCGGTCTACGCCTCCTGCGGTCTCGCCTGCCCGCGCATTCTCGGACAGGCCAAGGGTGCGGTGGCCACGCTCACCGACGAGGAGCGCGCGAACCTGACCGTGCTCGGCCTCACCCTCGACCCCGAGCGCGACGATCAGCAGAAGCTCTCGCGCATGGCGAAGGCCCAGAAGGTGGAAGCGCCGCTCTACCACCTGCTCACCGGCGCTCCGGCCGAGGTGGAGAAGGCCCTCGATCGCTTCGACATCACCCGCAGGCGCGATCCCCAGACTGGCGTCATCGATCACGCCAACGTCTTCATCGTCATCGATCGCGGCGGGCGCGTGGCCTACCACTTCACCCTCGATCCGCTGCAGGAGCGGTGGCTGGGCCAGGCCCTCAAGGCCCTGTTGGCCGAGCCGGTCGAGACGGCGAGGCGCGACTGATGGCCTCCGCCGACGCCAGCCCCCACGACGCCACCGAGCCGGCCTGCGAGGTCGAGGCCGTCGGCGCCGCCGCGGTGTCGCCGGCGGTCGAGGTGGAGTCCCGGCCGGAGGTGCCGGTGCGCGGGGAGGCGATCTTCCGCGCGGTGGAGGCGCTGGTCAGCCGCGTCGAGGCCCTCTCCCGCCGGGCGCTGCCCGACGCCTGGAACCCGCTCCTGCACAGCGGCGCGGTGGCCAACACGCTGCTCCTCACCGCCTGCGTCACCGGCGTCCTGCTGCTGTTCTGGTACTCGCCCTCGGTGCACCTGGCGCACCAGTCGATGCGCGCCATCGAGGCGGGGTGGCTGTCGAGCCTGGTGCGGGCGGCTCACCGCTACAGCTCCGACGGCTGCATGGCCATGAGCCTGTGGCACGCGCTGAGGCTCACCTCGGCGCGGCGCTTCACCGGAGCGCGCTGGCTGGCCTGGGTGACGGGGCTTCTGGCGGTGGGGCTGCTGCTGGTGGTGGGGTGGCTCGGCTACTGGCTGGTGTGGGACGAGCCGGCGCGGGAGGTGGCGCGGATCTCCGCCCGGGCGCTCGACGTGCTGCCCATCTTCTCCGACCCGATGTCCCGCGAGTTCGTCGCCGACGCGACCGTCAACTCGCTCCTCTTCTTCGTCGTCTTCTTCGTGCACATGCTCCTGCCGCTGGCCATGGGGGTGGCGCTGTGGCTGCACATCGCCCGGCTGGCGCGACCCGTCTTCCTCGTCACGCGCTCGGTGGCCGTGGCCCTGGTGGGGGTGGTGCTGGCCTTGTCGGCGCTCGTGCCTCCGCTCGCGGCGGCGCCGGCGCGCATGGCAGTGGTGCCCGGGCAGGTGGAGCTCGACGTCTGGTACCTGTTGCCGGTGGTGCTCTTCGACGGCACGCCCGGGTGGGCGGTGGCGGCGTGGCTTTTGGGGCTGGCGGTGCCCGCCTTGGCGGCGCCGTGGCTGTTGGGACGGGGCAAAAGGCCGGCGGCGCACATCGTCACCGATCGCTGCAACGCCTGTGAGCAGTGCGTGAAGGACTGCCCCTACGACGCCATCACCATGGTGCCGCGCACCGACGGCCGGCGCTTCGCCGCCCAGGCCCTGGTCGATCCGTCGCGCTGCCTGTCGTGCGGAATCTGCTCGGGGAGCTGCCACACCGGCGCGTCGACGCTGCCGCACTACGACACCCTCGGGGAGCGGGCTCGGCTGGAGCAGTGGCTCGAGGCGGAGGCGGCGGCGGATCGCCGGCCCCTGGCCTTCCTCTGCCACGACGCTTCGCCGCTCTGGCTCACCGTGGACGAGGCCTCCGGCCGCTGCGACGCCCTGCCGGGCTGGCGGGCGCGCTTCGTGCCCTGCGCAGGCTGGGTGCAGGCCATCACCGTGGAGCGCCTGCTCAAGCGCGGGGTGCCGCGGGTGCTGATCGTCGGCTGCGGCGGGGTGCCTCGGTTCCGCGAGGGCATGCACTGGACGGCGCTCAGGGTCGCGAGCGAGCGCGAGGTGGTCTTGCGCGACCGCCGTCTCGCCGGCCGGGTGCGGCTGGTGGAGGGGAGCCGGTTCGATTCGAGGGCCCTGACCGCCGAGGCGGCCGCGTTCCTCTCCCAGGGGGCTCCACCCGCGCGCCGCGCGCTGCCCCGCTGGGCGGGAGCGTCGCTCTCGGCGGCGGTCGCCGGGGCGCTGGTCTGGGGCGGCTCGGTGCTGGCGTGGTCTCCCGGGCGGGTTCCGCCACGGCTGGCCGTCTCCTTCAAGCACCCGGGCGCCATCGAGGAGCAGTGCCGGACGCTGAGCGACGCGGAGAAGGCCAGGCGGCCGCCGCACATGCGCCGTGACACCGAGTGCGAGCGGCGCCGGCAGCCGGTGCGGCTGGAGGTGTGGGTCGACGGCCAGAGGGCCCACGCGAAGGCCTACCCGCCGCACGGCCTGTGGGGCGACGGCGCGAGTGTGGCGCTGGAGTCGTTGGACCTGCCGGCCGGGCGTCATCTGATCGAGGTGCGCCTGGGCGATGGCGCCGACCCCGACGCCTGGCCCTACGTCTCCACCAGGGAGCTGGTGCTCAAGGAGGGCGAGCTGCCGGCGGTGGTCTTCGATCGCACCGCGGGCTTCGCCTGGCACGAGGGCGGGCGCTGAGGGCGGCGCCCGAGGAAGCGCGATCACACACCGCGCGGGGCCGAGGCTGCCGCGCCTGACCGGGAGGAACGCATGACGAGGACGAAGTTGTCGGCTGGCCTGACCATCCTGTGCCTGATGGGCTGCATCAAGCAGCCGGAGCCGAAGTCGAAGAAGGCGCCGGCCCCCGCGGCGGCGCCGGCCGCCGGGCCCGAGGTCGCCGCCGCGGGCGGGGCCTTCGAGCTCAAGGGCGACGCCACCAAGGGCGCGACCACCTTCAAGACGTTCTGCACGCCCTGCCACGGCGACCTGGGCAAGGGCGACGCGCCCGCCGCGGCGGCGCTCAACCCCAAGCCCGCCGACTTCACCGACGCCAAGCGGGCCGCGCTCTCCACCGACGAGCAGCTCTACGGCATCGTGAAGGAGGGCGGGCAGTCGGCCGGGAAGTCGCCCCTGATGACCGCCTGGAAGGGCACGCTCGACGATCAGCAGCTGCGCGACGTGGTGGCCTTCGTGCGCACCTTCTCCAAGCCGGTCGAGGCCGCCAAGTAGCGGCCTCCCGGGGCGCTCAGAACGGCCAGCCGCGGACGATCACCACCGCGGCGGCCACCAGCCCGAGCGCCAAGAGCGCGTTGGCGCGGCCCATCTTCGAGGCCTGCCTGCGGAGCCGCTCCGCCTCGGGAGAGGTGGGGGCCTGCTCCATGGCCCTCGAGGCCCGCGGCCCGACCGAGAAGTCGTGCACCGCGCTGACCACCACCACCACGGTGAACAGCGCCAGCTTCACCAGCACCGCCCGGCCGAAGGGCGAGGCGAGCCAGCTTGGGTCGACGAAGCTCTCGAAGCGCACGCCCCGCACCCACAGGTTGAAGGTGCCGGTGACGAGCAGCAGCGCGAAGCAGGCCCACCCCACCAGGCGGAAGCCCTCGCCGGTCTGCCTGAGGAAGGCGCCGCCCACCTCGCGGTGGCCCTTCTTCAGCCACGGCACCACCACCAGGACGAGGAAGAACATGCCGCCGATCCACGCGGTGGCCGCGAGGATGTGGAGCCAGACCGAGACGAGATAGAGGGCGTACACGCGGGCGATTCCCTTTCTGCGAGTGCCGGCCGGCGCTGCAAGAAGCGCGCGCGCCCGGCACCTGCGCTCAGCGACCTCGCGCCGCCCCGCGGACGATTCCGCTGAGCCAGGCCGAGAGGGTGTCGAGCAGCGCTCCCTCCGACTCGGCGACGAAGAGAGTGCCCTGGTACTGCGTCGGATCGAACGGGGCGCGGACGACGTCGTCGAGCACGAAGGGCACGAGCGTCGCCTCGGTCTCGAAGCGGCCCAGCTCGCCGAAGGACGAGAGGAGCCCGGCGCCGACCACCTTGTGCTGCCCGCGCTCCTTCACCACGCCGAACTCGAGGCCGTACCAGTAGGCGCGAATGAGGCCCTCCACCGTCGCGTCATCGCAGACCCGCGTCGCTTCGCCGAAGAGCCGGTTCACCCGGGCCTGGGCCGGGTCGGCCAGCAGCGGGGCGTGACCGACGATCTCGTGAATCACGTCGGGCTCGGGCGTGTAGAGCGGCGCGCTGTGGTGCCGCATGTACTGGGTGGCCAGGAAGGTGCCGGCGGCGAGGCGCTCCATGAAGATGCGGGGCGTGACCAGCCCGGCCACCGGCGCGTAGCGGAAGCCGGTCAGCGGGGCGAGCCGCGCGGAGATCTCCTCGAGCTGCGGCACGCGATCGACGGGCAGCTGGAGCGCGGGGAAGGCGTCGAGGTAGCTATGGGCGGCGTAGCGCTCGTGCAGGCGAGCGAGCTTCTTCAGCACCAGGCGCCAGACGCCCACCTCCTCCTCGGTGTACTCGACCGCCGGGGCCGGCGTGCCCTCGCGGTGGCCGTGGGCGAGGCGGGCGATGGCGTCGCGGCGGGCGCGGTAGGCCGGGTCGCGGAAGCCGGGGTGGTCGCGGTCGAGCTCGACGAGGTGGAGATCCATCGGACGGGCGAGCTTGCCACGCCCCGGGCGAGGGCGCCGCGCTCCGGTTCAGGTGCTCGACGGGTCCTTCTTGGGAGGCGCGTCCTCGGGGCCCGCCGGCTCCTTGCCCTTGGCCAGGCGCTTCTTCAGCTCCTGCTCCGCGGCGCGCAGGCTGTCCAACAGGTCGACGCGGGTCTCGATGCGCGAGCGGATGGGCACGTCGAAGGGCGGCAGCCGAATCACCACCTCGTCCTTCATGCGCACCGGCAAGGCGTCGCTGCGCACGCGAATCTTTCCCACCACCGGCAGCACCATGTCGATGGGCACCTTGGCCCGAATGGGGATCTTGAGCGCGCCGATGCCGAAGACCGAGGTCTCGATCTCCGTCTCCAGCGGCAGCTCGGTGCGGATCGGCACCTTCGTCTCGATGTCCACGGTCTCGTCGACGGCCAGCCTGGTGTCGAGCTCCACCGGCACCCGCATCGGCTCCAGCACGTGCACCGGCACCCAGGTGTCGACGTCCACGGCGATGGGGATCTGGCGATCTTGCAGCAAGGCGGCCACCGACTTGCGCACCCGCTCGACCTCGAGGCCAGCGCTGCGGGCGCGGAGCCAGGCGGCCATCGCGACGATCGGCAGGCCCCACAGAACGCCGACCGGCACCAGCACCCACCAGCGCCAGTCGAGCCCCTCGAGCTGCCGCGCGGCCTCGTTGAAGCGGCCCTCGCCGATGATCCACGGCGGAGAGGCGAGGATGGCGCCGATGACCACCACCCCGAGCACGAGGTGCGCGACGAAGAGAACGCGGAGGAGCTGCCGCATTCGGCTCATGTCAGTCCTTCCACAGCATCTTCCAGGGGTGCTTGCGCAAGTCGGCGAGCAGCGACTTCAGATCGTCGTAGACCTGCTTGTCCTTCATCAGGGCGCCGAGGGTGCCGTCGCCGGCCTCCATCTTCTTGATCAGGCCGTCGGCGCGCGTGGCCATGCCGTCGAGCTTCTCGGTGAGATCCTGCGCCTTGGCGAGGGTGGCCTTGAGGCGCCTGCCGTCTTCCTCGGTGAGGGGCCCGGAGATTGCGGCGAGGCCGCCCAGCGCGACGCCGGCCTTCTTGGAGAGCTCGGGGAGGTCGGTCTTGGCCAGCTTGGCGGTCGCCGCCGCGTCGTCGATCATCGCCAGGCCCTTGCCGCCCGGCTCCATCAGCGCCTTGGCCGTGGCGGCGAGCGAGCGCAGGTCCTTGGCGGTGGCGCCGAGATCCTTGGCGATGTCGCGAATGTCCTCGCGGTTCTCGGTCATCACGCCGTCCATGGTCTGGGTGAGGCCGCCCACGCCCTTGAACAGCTTGCTCAAGGCCTCGGGATCGCTCTCCAGCACCTTGGAGGCGGTCTCGAGGAAGCGCGCCAGGCGGTTGGAGACGATGTCGATGCGGGGCGCGTCCATGCCGCGGATGACCTGGCCCTTGGCGTGGGGCTCCTGGGCGGTGCCCGGCCACAGCTCGAGGTAGGGCTCGCCCAGGGGGCCCTGGCTGGAGACGGTGATCAGCGCGTCCTGGCGCAGCGCCTTCTCGGCCTCGGCGGAGATGGAGGCGGTCATCTGCACCGGCATCGGGTCGCCGGCGGCGTCGCGGCGATCGGGGAGCAGGGCGATGCGGTCCACCCGGCCAACCGCTACTCCGCCCAGCTTCACCGGCGCGCCCTTCACCACGTTGCCGGTGTGGCTGAAGTCGACGGCGATGGAGTGGCCGCTGCCGAAGCTGAGCTCGCCCAGGGCCCACAACAGCGCCAGCGCGCCGGCCACGGCGGCCAGCAGGAGCGCGCCGACCTTCAGCTCGAGCTTCGCGTCGTCCATGTCGTCTCCCGTGCGATCACGTCGCACCTTCCCTGGCGCGCCGCAAGAAACCCGGCGCCTCTCCCTGGTAGCGGACCTTGCCGTCCCCAAGCTCCACCACCCGGTCGGCGAGCCGCTCGAGCGCCAGGTAGTCGTGGGAGACCACCACCGCGCCGACGCCCTCGGCGCGCACCGAGGCGAGCGCGTCGTTCACCTGCCGGGCCGCCTCGCGATCGAGGCCGGTGGTCGGCTCGTCGAGGAGCAGGGCCTTGGGGCCGAGCACCAGCGCCCGGGCGATGGCCGCGCGCTTGCGCACCCCGGGGCCGACCTCGGGCGGGAAGCGGCCGCTGAAGGGCTCGAGGCCCACCTTCCTCAGGGCGTCGGCGGCGCGGCCGTCCGCCTTCGCGCCCTCCTTGGCCAGCGCCACGTTGTCGAGCAGGGTGAGCCAGTCGAGGAGCGCCGGGCCCTGCACCAGGTAGGGCACCTCGGCGCGGAGGCGGGAGAGGGCGCGCTCCGGCAGCTCGTGCACCGGCTGGCCGAGGCAGGTCACCGTGCCGGCGTCGGGCTTGAGGAGCCCCACGGCGAGGCGGCAGAGCACGCTCTTGCCGCTGCCGGAGCGCCCGACCACGAAGGTGAGGCCGGAGAGAGGGATCTCCACGGAGAGGCGGTCGAGGACCAGGCTCGGGCCGAAGCGCTTGGTGACGTCCTCGAGGGCGAGGGCGGCCGTCATCCAGGTCCTCCCTCGAATCCACCGTTCACCCTGAGCTGAGCCTGCCCTGCGCCCGTCGAAGGGTCGAAGGGTGCCGAAGTCAGTCCGCGGTGTTCGGCAGGCTTCGACGAGCTCAGCCTGAACGGGGAGACCGGGAGGTTCACAGCCCCACCAGGAGGAAGGCGAGGGCGACCACGAAGTCGATGATCAGGCAGCCGACGATGGCGTCGACCACGCCCACCGTCACCGCCTCGCCCACCGCCGCCGCGCCGCCCTTGGCGCGCAGGCCCCGCCAGCACGCGGAGAGGGGAATGAAGGCCCCCGAGAGCAGGCCCTTCACCGCGCTGCAGAGGATGTCGCCGGCTTGCACGAAGTGCGGGTCGAGGAAGCTCCGCCCGTCGGCGCCGAGGCTGAAGGTCACCGTACCCGCCGCGGAGAGCGCCGCCGCCGCCGTGCCCACGATGGTCAGGGCCGGCACCGCGATCAGCGAGGCCAGAAGCCTCGGGGCCACCAGCTCGGCCAAGGGGTCCGCGGCCGACAGCTCCAGCGCGTCGAGCTGCTCGTTCACCGACATCGAGGCGAGCTCCGCGCTCATCGCCGCGCCGGCCCGCGAGGCCACCAGCACCGCCACGATCAGCGGCGCCATCTCGCGCAGCAGGAGCTGGAAGTAGGCCGGCCCCACCACGGTGATGTTCCCGGTGTACTTGCGCGCCTCGAGCCACGCGATGGTCACCATCACCGCGCCGAAGAAGGACAGGCCGGTGGCGACCAGCACGGTGGAGGCGCTGCCGAGCTCGGACAGCTGCACCAGCACCTCCCGGCCCGAGAGCCCCTCGCGGCGCACGCCGCGCACCGTCCGCGCGAACAGCACCAGGGGCGCGCCCACGATGAGGAGGAGCCGGTTCACGAGAAGAGCCGCTCCAGGGGCCCGGTGAGCAGCTCGTCGAGGAAGAAGATCGCCGCGCAGCTCGCCACCACCGCCGCCGCCGCCGCCCGGCCGACGCCCCTCGCCCCGCCCTCGGCCCTCAGGCCCGCCGAGGTCGACACCAGCGAGATGGCCACGCCGTAGGCCAGCGACTTGGCGAGGCCGCCGGCGAAGTCCGACCAGCGCAGCATGTCCTCGAAGGCGCTGAAGAAGACGCGCACCGGCAGCTCGAGCGTGAAGTACGAGGCGATCGCCTCCCAGAGAATGGCGATCACGAAGGTCACGCTGGTGAGGGAGAGCACCGAGATGGCCGAGGCCACCACCCGCGGCGCCACCAGAATGCGGAAGGGATCGAGCGAGATGCCGCGCAGGCCCTCGATCTGCCCGTTGATGGTGAGCAGCGCGAGCTCCGCCGCGTTCCGGGCGCCGATGCGCGCGGCCATCACCATGCCGAGGAGCAGCGGGCCGAACTCCCACATCAAGGCGTAGCCCGCGGCCCAGCCGGTGTACTGCCGGGCGCCGTACTTGTCGGCGTAGACGCCGGCCTGCATCACCACCGTGGCGCCGATGAGGGTGGCGACGCCGAAGGAGATGGGCAAGGACTCCCAGCCGAACAGCACCAGGCTGCGGAAGGTCTCCTTGCGATCGAGGCGGCCCAGGTTCAGCAGGGTGCGTCCGGCGACCAGGGCCAGGGCGCCCACCCAGCGCGCGAACCACAGCGCGAACGCTCCCAGGGCTCGAATCGGGCGGAGCATCTTCAGGTGAGCGGCCGGGGAGGCCCGTCCTCGGTGATGGCGCCCGCGTCGAGGCGCAGCCAGCGCTCGACCGGGAGCGAGGCGATCGGGTCGGGCAGGGCGGCGAGCAGGGTGCGGCCGCTTGAGACCTCGAGCAGGAGCCTGGCGATGGAGGCCTCGGTCTCGGGGTCGAGGCCGGCGAAGGGGTCGTCGGCCAACAGCACCTGCGGCCGGGAGACGACGGCCCGCGCCACGCCCACCCGCTTGCGCATGCCGCCCGACAGGTTCTCCGGGCGCTTGCCGGCGGCGGCGGCGAGCCCCACCTGCTCGAGCGCCTCCTGGGCCCGCGCCAGGGCCTCGGCCGGTGGCACGCGGCGCTTGCGCAGGGGGAGCAGCACGTTGTCGAGCACCGACAGGGAGTCGAAGAGCGCGTCGGTCTGGAAGATCATGCCGAACGCCACCTGGGCCTGCCGGCGGGCGTCCTCGTCGAGCGCGGCCACGTCGGCCCCGTCCCACGTCACCTGGCCGGCGGTGGGCTTCACCAGGCCGGCCAGCGCCTTGAGGAGCGTCGTCTTCCCCGAGCCCGCCGGGCCCCAGACCACCGTGCGCGTGCCTGGCGTGAGCTCGGCGGTCACCGCGTCGAGCGCGACGACCGGTCCGAAGCGCACGGTGAGCGCGGAGGCGGTGACGTCCATCTGCGAGACCCTAGCGCTTGAAGAAGCGGCCCAACGACACCTTCTTGAAGCCGCCGGCGATCTGCCGCACCACCGCGGTGCTGAAGAGGAACCAGGTGGTGGCGATGCCGAACAGGCCCATCACCGGGATGCCGAAGACCTCCCACGGCTTCTGGGCGAAGGCGATGAAGGTGCCGATGATGAAGCCGCAGGCGCACAGCCCGGCGAACGACACCACCGCGAGCGCGCGCAGGTTCTTGTTCACCTCCTCGAACTGCTCGGTCTTCACCGTGACGGTGAACTTGCCCGCCTCGAGGTCGAGCATGATCTGCGACAGCTGCATCGGCAGCTCGTTCACCGTGCCCTGCAGGCGCAGGAGCGTCTTGAGCATCCCTCCCTCGAGCTGGGCCGGGTCGTAGCGATCGGCGAGCAGCTTCTTCGCGTAGGGCAGGAAGATCTCCGCGATCGGCATGTCTGGATAGAGCGAACGCAAGACGCCTTCGATGGCGATCGAGCCCCGCGTGAGGATCGCGTACTCCTTGGGGATGCGAATTTTGTACTTCACCGCGAGGTCCAGCAGATCTCGCAACAGGTGCCGCGTGTTGACGTCCTTGAACGTCGTCGGCAGATACTCGGTGAGGATGGCGTCGATGTCTTGTTTGAACGCCATCAGGTTGGCACGGCTGTCGGGCGTGCCCATTCTGTACAGAATTCGCGCGGCCGACTCCGAGTCCTTGAGCGCGATGGCCAGGACCAGCGACACCAGGGTGTCCTGCATCTGGCGAGTGACCCGGCCGACCAGGCCGAAGTCGATCATCGCCAAGACCGGCCCGGGCAGCACCAGGAGGTTCCCCGGGTGGGGGTCGCCGTGGAAGAGCCCGTCCTCGAAGAGCTGCTTGAACGCGTTCTCGAGGATGATGTTGGCCAGCGCCTTCTTGTCGGCGTCGGACAGCGCGGCCGCGTTGAGCTTCGGCGCGCGGATGAACTCCAGCGTCAGCACGGTGCGGCCGGAGAGCTCGTCGTAGACCTTGGGCACCCGCATGCCGCGGCGGCCCGCGTTGTTCTTGTAGAAGGCGCGGACGTTCTGGGCCTCGATGAGGAAGTCGAGCTCCTCGTTCATCGCCCGCTCGAACTCCTCGACGATGCCGGTCGGGGTGTAGACGCCCACGTCCTCCACCACCGCCTCGAGCATGCGGGCGAGGTAGTGCAGCACCGACATGTCGCTCTTGATCTGCTCGGTGATGTTCGGCCGCTGCACCTTCACCACCACCTCGTCGCCGTCCTTCGTCTTGGCGCGGTGCACCTGGGCGATGGACGCCGCGGCCAGCGGCACCGGGTCGAGCTCGGCGAACAGCTCCTCCACCGGCTGGTTGAAGGCGAGGCGAATCTGCTCCCGCACCTGCTCGATGGAGAAGGGCGGGACGTTGTCCTGCAGCTCCGAGAGCTCGTCGATGACCGAGGCGGGCAAGAGGTCGCCGCGCGTCGACATCACCTGGCCGAGCTTCACGAAGGAAGGCCCCAGCTCCGAGAGCATCAGGCGGAAGCGCTTGGCCACCGACTGCGAGCGGGCGTCCTTCTGCTCCTCGACCTGCTCCTTCGCGCCCAGCTTCGACCACAGCCCCGAGCGCTCGAGCAGATCGGCGAACCCATACTTGCCGGCGATGACGGCGATCTGCCGCAGGCGTTTCAGGTCCTGGAAGGCTTCCCGGATCACGGAGGGCAGGGTCGCATGGGAAGGCGGGGGGGGCAATTCGCGTCGACAGCCACCTTGCGCCGCGGCCGCGCCGTCGTAACTGATGGGGCATGCCAAGCCACCCGCCCTGCGGCCTCTACCGCACCACCCGCCCCCTGGGAGAGCTCCCGGCCGGCCTCCTCGTCAGCTTCCACGATCACGGCGACCCCGGCCCTGGCGTCTACCTGCCCGGGTCCTGGAACCTGAACCGCGCCCAGTGGCAGGAGCGCGGCCACACCGTGCCCGACGCGGACTGGTCGAGCTCGCTCTCGCCGCTCCCCGCCGAGGGGCTGTACACGGTGAAGGCGGCCTTCTTCTGCTGCGAGCGCCGGTGCGCCCGCTTCGAGGCCAACCAGCTGGTGCAGCTCGGCTACGACGGCCAGGCCACGCCGCTGCTCTTCGTGCCGGAGTGGACCTCGAAGGGCCTGGGCTTCCCCGAGAAGGGCACCCGCCTCGACGACGCCCGCCTGGCCCAGCTCACCCCGCTGGTGGTGGCCCGCGCCGCCGACGCCCCCAAGGATCTGCTCCTGCACTGAATAGCAGGCGGGCCCTTCCGTCCGAGACCGGTCTCCGCCGCAACCGCTTGCAGCCTCAGCGCACCGAAAGCATAGTGCGCCGACTTTGCCTTGGAGGGCATCCATGTCTGGTCGTCTCGTCGCGGCGCTCGCCGCCCTGCTGATCGTCACGTCGTGCGCCGCCACCAAGCCCGCCGTCACGGGCCCCATCGGCGGCGTGGTGGTGTTGCCGGTGAAGGCCTCGGTCTTCGTGCGCACCACCTTCGACTCCGACGCCACCTCGATCATCGGCGCCTTCATCCCCGATGACGTGGCCGACGGCGACCTCGACGAGGCCCACGCCGCGCGCACCCAGTGCTCCGATTACATCAAGCCCAAGCGCATCGCGGCCTCGGGCGAGGTGGAGGAGGTCTTCGGCGCCTCGGCCTCGGTCGGCGGCAAGCTCGGCATCAAGGGCGTGGCGCAGATCGCCGGTGAGCGCTCGAACTCCAACGCCCTGCGCATCAAGTACAACGCCACCCAGAAGATCGTGGCCGACGTCGACACCAAGGGCCTCTACGAGTGCTGCCAGGCCTCGCCCGATCAGTGCAGCCGCCGCTACATCACCATGTCCATCGCCGGCGACGGCCGCATCTACGCGGCCACCGAGACGGCCGACAAGCTCGGCGGCGAGGGCGAGGGCACCTACAAGGGCATCCCGATCGCCGGCGACGTCATGTACAAGGACGGCGTCAAGTGGGAGCGCACCACGGAGTTCAAGGGCCAGTTCTTCGCCTTCTCCTTCGCGCAGCAGGGCCTCGGCAAGGCGGCCAAGGAGTTCGCCGTCGACGACTGCTCGTGGACCAAGAAGCTGCCCAAGTCGCAGAACGGCGTGTACTTCGTGGGTGTCTCGCCGCAGGCCGACGCGGAGACGATGGCCCGCAAGAAGGCCATGGAGGACGCCCGCAGCCAGGTGGTGAAGTACATCGGCGAGTGGCTCGAGGAGAGCAGCCGCTCGACCGAGTCGAGCGTGGGCCCGGCCAGCGCCGTCACCACCGAGCTCGCCGACGCCACCACCGCCGAGCGCCTGGGCGCCGCGCTGGTCTCGCAGGTGAAGGACGAGCAGTGGTGCGGCCCCGAGATGCACGACACGCCCAAGGGCCAGATGCAGGTGATGAAGACGCTCGCCTTCTTCCCCTACACCGAGCGCAGCCGCGCGACCAAGAGCCTGATCACCAACCTCATCGACATGCTCAAGGCCAAGGGCACCCTCAGCCCGGCCAAGGAAGCGCAGCTCAAGGCCGCCCTCGACGCGGTGAAGTGAGGGGAGCGCGCCAGTGCTCACCGCGCTGCTCGCCCTGAGCCTGGCCGCCGAACCCAAGGCCGGGCGCTGCCAGGGCACCATCGTTCCTCCGGCCGGCTATCTCAACGAGATGGCCTTCGTCGCGAACTCCACGCCCAACGCGCGCGACGAGGCGTCGTCGCACGCGAAGGACCGGCTGCTCGACCGCCTGTGCCAGGGCGACTGCCAGGACCTCAGGCCCGAGCTGCAGGTGTGGGACGTTCGCGTCGACGGCGAGGTCACCTGCGCCATGGCGGTGGTGGAGGAGGCCGCGTACCGGCGGTGGAAGAGCCAGGCCGAGGGGCTCTTCGATCTCGACGGCGCCCACGATCAGGTGGTGACGGAGCTCTTCGCCGGGGTGGGGAAGCCCGACGCCGGCAAGCTCAGCGTCTCGGTGATCATCGACAAGGTCTTCGACGAGGACTCGAACGGCGGCCCGCGCTCGCTCTGGCTGTCGGCGGCGATGGCGGGGGCCCTCTCCCGGGCGGGCGTGAACCAGCTCGACCCGCCGGGCACCTGGGCCGGCGACGGCGTGCCCCGGCCGGCCGACGCGGTGCTGCGGGGCCAGCTGGTGGGCGTCACCAACGGCGCCAAGCCGGTGCTCGATCTCACCTGGTCGGTGCGCTTCACCGAGAAGCTCAGGCAGACCAACCGCACCTCGCGGGTGGTGCACATTCCCGAAGGCAAGGCGCCCAAGCGGCGCGGGGCGGGCGGCGGCGCCTTCACCACGGCCGATCAGGACTCGCTCTTCATTCGCCTCGACACGGCCGCGGGCGGCGTCTTGTGCAACGGGCAGCAGACGCAGCTCACCGTGCACTCCGACACCGAGCGCTGCGTGCGCGTCTTCGACGTGTACGGCGACGTGGCGTCGGTGCTCTTCCCCAGCGCGGAGCACGGCTCGTGCACCGTGCTCAAGGGCGAGTCCCTGCCGCTGGGCGGAAGCCTGGGCTTCGGGGTGGTGCTCGACCCCTCCACCGAGGTGGAGCGCTTCGTGGCCGTGGGCGCGCCGTCGGTGGAGGCCTTCCCCAAGGAGCTTAAGAAGCTCAACACCGCCTGCCGCATGAGCCGCCAGAAGCTGGAGAGCATTCTCAAGCGCGCGCGTGGGCTCTTGGTGCGCGAGGAGAGCGTGCGCGTGCTCCGCGAGGGGCCGGCCTGCGCCGGGGCACCGAAGATCTCGCCGGCGGAGATGGACCAGGTGCAGGCGAGCCTGAAGAGCCTCCCCGAGTGCAAGTAGGCTCACCGGGGTCTTCGTCGTCCAAACAGAGGGGAACGCATGAGACGAGCAGGGTGGTTCGCGCTTCTGGTGTCGGCCTCCGCGCTGGCGGTGTCGCTCGGAGACACCCTCACGGTCCGCGCCCCCAACACCCCCGTCCGCGCTTCGGCCAAACCTGGCGCCAAGGCGCTGGCGGTGCTGCAGCCGGGCCAGACGGTGATCTTCCAGGGCCGCGACGAGAAGAACCCCGGCTGGCTCCAGGTGAAGGCCGGCGAGCAGGAGGGCGTGGTGCTCCGCTCGGCGGTCAGCGACAGACCGCTCCAGGAGGAGGTGCTCGCGGCCGGCGGCAAGGTCGACGCCGAGGCCTTCGCCAGGGGCGGCGCCGCCAAGAGCCTCTTCTCGCCGGCCACCGCCGCCTACGCCGAGGAGAAGGTGTACCGCACCGGCTACGATCAGCTCCTGGCCGTCGACCGCCTCGCGCGCTCGGTCACCGACGAGGACGTCGCGACCCACGCCAAGAGCGCCGGGCTCGCCGGAGGTGGGCGATGAGAACCCCGCTCCGCGCGCGGCTCCAGGCGCTCGTCGTGCTCTGCCTCCTCGCCGCCCCCGCCTGCAAGCACCTCCCCAAGGTGCCCCAGACGCTCGACGAGTGGCTCGCCCTGGCCCGCGAGGGCAAGGACCTGGGCATGGTCGCCGAGGAGCTCGCGCGCCGCAAGGCCCAGTGCGAGGCCATCGGCAAGGAGCCCATCGCGTGGGAGGAGGAGCGCGCCATCGGCAGCGCGATCGCGACGCGGTGGATTCAGCAGATGGGCGGGCTGGTGATCGACGTGCCGGCGGGGAAGTCGACGGCGGAGCTCGCGCAGCTCGAGGCCTCGCAGCTGACCGACGGCGAGCCCAAGCGGCTCGAGCTCGCGCTCAACGTCATCGGCAGAAGCCTCGCCATCCGCTCCGAGCGCCCCGCGCTCCCGTGGACGTTCGCCCTGCTCGACAGCCCCGGCGTCAACGCCTACGCGGCGCCCGGCGGCACCGTCCTCGTCACCAGCGGGCTCCTCGCGGAGGTGGAGAACGAGTCGCAGCTCGCCGGCGTCCTGGCCCACGAGATCGTCCACGTCACCGGCCGCCACGCGATGAACGAGTACCGGAAGAAGAAGTCCGAGGCGTGCAGCCGGGCCTTCCTCCAGGCGCTCTCCGACACCTCCGGCCTCGGCCCCTCGGCGCGCGCGGCGGTCGAGCAGTCGGCGCGGAGCTTCGACGCCCTGCTCAAGAAGAACAGCGGCGGCTTCATCGATCTCGACGACAAGACGAACCTGGGCTCGATCGTCGTGCTCGGCGACGGCCTGGGAGATCAGATCTCCAGCGACGCCTACTCGAAGGAGGACGAGCTGGAGGCCGATCGCCAGGCGGCGGGGCTCTTGGTGGCCGCCGGCTACGCGCCCAAGGAGTACTCCAAGCTCCTCGCCGGGCTCCCGAGCGGCAGCGGCCCCTTGGCCAAGCACCCGCCCGGGCCCGAGCGCGCCAAGGCCGTCGACGCCTTCCTCGCCACGCTCTCCCCCAAGGACAACCCTCTGGGCTACGCCGACTGGCCCTTCGACGCGCGCGCGGCGGTGCCCCTGCCGCCGGAGCTCGCCAAGCGCTCCAAGGCCGCCAAGCGGTAGGGCCCGCCGTGGTAGGGTGCCCCTTCTTCCCCAAAGGAGCGTGGCATGCGTCGAGCGATCTTCAGCCTGGTGCTCTCGTGCTCGCTGGCGGCGTGGGCCGACTGGCCCGATCTCTCCAAGCCCCCCGCGGCGGTCGGAGGCGGCGAGAAGGACGCGGCGCTGGTGGTGGGCGTGGAGAGCTACCTCGCGCTGCCACAGGTGCCGGGCGCGGTGCAGAACGCCACCGAGTGGTACCTCTACCTCGCCAATGGCCTCAAGGTCCCGCCCTCGAGCCTGACCTTGTTGCGCAACAACGAGGCGTCGCTCGAGAAGCTGAAGAAGTACGCCGCGCTCGCCGCGAGCCAGGTGAAGCCGGGGGGCACGCTGTGGTTCGTCTTCATCGGCCACGGCGCGCCGGCCAAGGACGGTAAGGACGGCGTCCTGGTCGGCTTCGACGCCCAGCAGGACGCGGACTCGCTCTACGCCCGCAGCCTCGCCCAGGGCGAGCTTTCGAGCCTCTTCGCCAAGGGCGCCCAGGCGCGCACGGTGGTGCTGCTCGACGCCTGCTTCTCCGGGCGGGCGGGCGGAGGCGCGCCGCTGGTGCCCGGCCTGCAGCCGGTCATCCCCATCCTCTCCACGCCCGAGGTGAAGGGCGCGCCCACGCTGGTGCTCTCCGCCGGGCAGAACGATCAGTTCGCCGGACCCTTGCCCGGCGTGGCGCGGCCGGCCTTCAGCTACCTCACGCTGGGCGCGCTGCGCGGGTGGGGCGACGCCAACGGCGACGGCACCGTCGATGCCCGGGAGGTCGTGGACTACGCGACCGTGGCGCTCACCTCCACGGTGAAGGATCGCACCCAGACCCCGCAGCTCAACGGGCCCAACGCGCCGCTCGGCCGGTCGGCCAAGGAGCCGGCGCCGAACCTCGCCGCGCTGGTGGTCGCAAGGCCCGCCGCCGGCGGCACCGCCCCGGTGGCCGCGCCCGCCGCCAC
>JBBIOE010000163.1:0-18974 GCA_037443525.1 Archangiaceae bacterium
GCGGCGGCGCCGAAGAGGGTGATGCCCGAGCTGTCCCAGAAGAAGTCCGAGAGCACCTCGGCCGACTTCTTCGCCACGCCCGGCACCGCGTGGACGTTGAAGAGGAAGCCGTCGAGGAAGAGCATCACCGCGATGATGACGTAGCCGCTCATCGTGCGGAGGTACGCCTCGAGCTCGCGACGAGCGATGAGGAAGACGGGGTGCTGCATCTCAAGCCTCCTTGCCGTGGGTGAGCTCGAGGAAGATGTGCTCGAGGCGGCCGCGCTCGACGTCGACGCGCATCACCTGGACCTGGGCCTCGACCAGCGCCTTCACCAGCGCGGGCCGCAGCTCGGGCGGGGCGGTGACCTTCAGGGTGGCGAGCCCGCTCTCGAGGCGGCCGACCTGCACGTCCTTGACGCCCGCGACCTGCTGGAGCGCCGCGACGGCCTTGGCGGTGTCGCCGAGCACGTCGAGCTCGATGGCGCCGCCGCCGAGCTGCCGGGAGAGCTGCTCCTCGGTGCCCTGGGCGATGAGCGCGCCGTCTTGGATGACGAGGTAGCGGTCGCAGACCTGGGAGATCTCCGCGAGGATGTGGCTCGACACCAGCACCGTGTGCGCGCCCTTGAGCGTGCGAATGAGCTCGCGCATCTCGACGATCTGCACCGGGTCGAGGCCGGCGGTCGGCTCGTCGAGGATGAGGAGCTTGGGGTTGTGCACCACCGCCTGGGCCACGCCCACCCGCTGCCGGAAGCCGTGGGAGAGGCTGCCGATGAGATCGTCGTGGCGCTCGACGAGCGCGCAGATCTTCTCCACCTCGGCCACCCGGGCTTCGACCTTGTCCTTGGCCACGCCGCGCAAGGCCGCGACGAAGGAGAGGTAGTCGCCGACCGTCATCTCCTCGTAGACCGGCGGCGTGTCGGGGAGGAGGCCGATGCGCTTGCGCAGCTCGTGCGGGTCGTCGGCGACGTCGATGCCGTCGATGACCACGTGCCCGGCGGTGGGCAGGAGCACGCAGCCCAGCACCTTGAGCGTGGTGGTCTTCCCGGCGCCGTTGAGGCCCAGGAAGCCGACGACCTCGCCGGACTCGATGGTGAACGAGAGGTCTTTGATGGCCGCTCGTTCGCCGTAGTACTTGGTCAGCCCCTCGACGCGAATCATGCGGCGGGCGATTTAGTCAGTGGGGGCGACGAGTCAAGGTGCGTGGCGGGCACATGTCCCGAATTGCCACGCCGCCTCACGGCGCGGGGATGGAGAAGCCGAAGCTGACGTCGGCGTACTGCGTCGCCGTGCCGAGCTGGTTCGTCCGGCTGAGGCGGCCGGTGAAGGTGCCCGTGCCTCGGCCCGAGGCCGGCACGCCGCTCCAGCTCAGCGAGCACGAGGTCCCCACGCGGGTGCTGCCGGCCGCGTAGGCGGGGTCGAACCCGTCGGCCTTGAAGCCGGTGCTGTCGATCTGCGCGTGGTCGTCGTCGCCCTCGCAGGTGGTGGGGCCGGTCTTGGAGAAGCCGAGAGACACCGTGAGCAGGTCGCTCTCGCGAAGCGTGATGACGAGCGTGCTCGAGGTGGCCTCGGCGCAGACGCCCTCGCCCGCGAAGAATGGAACGCCGTCGAGCTTCACGTCGACCCCGCCCACCTTGGAGCCGTTGGAGCACCGCGGCGCGGGACCACAGGAGGGGCCGCCCAGCGCCGCCAGGGCCAGAAGGACGCCGGGGACGAGACCACGGGAGGATCCAGCGCGCATCGAGACCTCTGGAGAAGGGTGAAGCTCACTCCTGTCACGCCAATGGGCCCTTCGCAATCGCCCCGGCCACCGAATTCAGCGCACGGCCTTCACGCGAGCCCGAGCAGAGGAGCAGCGCCAGCACGGCGGGGCGGGAGCGGGAGGGCGCGGCGGTGGAATCTACCCGCGCCCTTGGCGAGGGCTCGTCTTCGGCGGGCGCGCCGGTTACGAGGGTGCGGTGCGGCGCTTCCTCCGTCAACGCATCGTCGAGCCGCTCTTGGGGCAGCTCACCCAGGGCGTCTCGCCCGAGCGGCTGGCGCTGGCGGTCACCCTGGGCGTGATCATCGGCTGCTTCCCGGTCTTGGGGACGACGACGCTCATCTGCGTGGCGGTGGCGTGGGCGCTGAAGCTGAACCAGCCGGCGACGCAGGTGGGGAACTTCATCGCCACGCCGCTGGTGGTGGCCTTCTACGTCCCCCTCTTCGACCTGGGCGCGTGGCTCTTCAGCGCGCCGCCGGTGGGCTTCACGCTCTCGCAGATCAAGGCCGAGCTGAAGGCCGACGTGCTCGCGACCATGCAGCACTACGCCTGGGCCAACGCCCGCGCGGTGGTGGCGTGGGCGATGCTCGCGCTCCCGGTGGCGGCCGCCCTCTACTGGAGCCTGCGCTTCGTCTTGCGGCGGGTGCCGTTGCCCAAGGTGCCAGCCGAACGGCGGAGCGACGATTCGCCGGGTTGACCAAAACCATGCGACAGTCGCGCGGATGCTCGGGCGCGTGCGCTGGCTCGTTCGACAAGTGCGTCCGCTCGAGTGGGTGCTCTTGGCGTTCCTCTTCGCGGTGACGGCGAAGGTCGGCCTCTCGGCCGCGCTCGAGGGCGTGGCGCAGTTCGCCGAGGACCGGGCCCGCGAGCTCTTCCTGGGGCTGTTGGTGGTGGTGACGCTGCAGCAGGTGGCGCGGGCGTTCACGGCGCCCTGGAAGGATCCGCTGCACCCCTTGCGCGCGAAGCTTTTGGTGCTGCTCCCGGTGGCGCTCTTCCCGTTCCTGGTGGGCCTCGGCACCGGCAGCTTCGACGAGGAGCTGTGGCAGCGGCTCCTCGGCCCGCTCGACGCGTTCGCGATCCTCAAGCTGATGCTGGTGGTGCTGCAGATCTGCGGCGTGGGCGCGCCCACCATGCTCCTGTGGCTCGGGGCCTGGGACTTCTGCCGCCGCGAGGGCCGCTTCGAGCTCGCGCCCTTCGCATCGGGCGCGGCGCGCTCGGTGGTGGCTCTGGCCCGCGACTGGGTGCCGCTGTTGATGCTCCTCTCCGGCTACGCGTGGATCGGCGCGGTGATGGACCTGTCGGTGCAACAGGGCGTCGACGGGGCGCTCCGCCAGGCCGACCTCTGGCTCTTCCGCGGCACCGACCCGGTGGAGGCGCTGGAGCGCATCATCAGCCGCCCGCTCTCGGAGTGGATGGCCTTCGCCTACTCGCTCTACGCCGTCTTCTACGCCCTGGTCCCGAGCGTGGTGCTCCTGCGCGGTGGGCGCGAGGCCCTGCGCGCGCTCTTCTTCCCGCTGGGCACCGCGATGGCCCTGACCTGGTTCAGCTACCTCGTCTTCCCCGCCAAGGGCCCGGTGCTCTCGCGCACCTTCTCGGTCTCGCTCGATCTCTATTACATCGAGCCGATCAAAGAGGCGCTGATGGACGCGGGGCGCATCACCTACGACTGCTTCCCCAGCATGCACACCTGCGCGACGTTGGTGTTCTGGTATTACACGTGGCGCTCGGCGCGATGGTTGTTCTGGTTGATGGCGCCTGTCGCGCTCTCGATACCATTTTCATGTGTGTATTTGCGGTACCACTACGTCGTGGATGTGATTGCCGGCGTGGCGCTGGCGGCGGCGGTGGTGCTCTTGGAGAAGAAGCTCGGCTCGGCCGCGCCTTCGGAGCGCGCCGCTACATCGGCATGACGGACACCGTGGGCTCGGTGCCCTGGTGCGAGTGGTTCGAGTCCCACACCAACAGGAAGGTCTGGCCGTGGGTCGCGAGCTCGAGGCGCAGGAGCACCTCGCGCGCGTGGGGGCCGGGGTTCATCAGCGCCTCGGCGGTGGCGAGCTCCGGGGTGACGCCCCAGGAGAGCGCCAGCCTCCGGCACACCGCCACGTCCGAGGCGATGGCCACCACCGGCGCGGCGGGCCGCTCCGAGCTGACCACCCGCGCCGTGCCGCCGGAGCGCGTGGGCACCACCACCGCGCGCACGTCGAGGTCGCGCGACAGCAGCGACGCCGCCCGCGACACCGCCGAGGCCACGCGCAGGGTCTCGTCGTCCTCGAGCTCGACCACCTTCCCGAAGTAGCGGTGCTTCCACGAGTAGCCCTCGACCAGCCGCAGCACGCGGTCCATGGTCGCCACCGCCTCCACCGGGAACTTCCCCGACGCCGTCTCCGCCGAGAGCATCACCGCGTCGGTGTGGCCGAAGGCCGCGCTCGCCACGTCGGTGACCTCGGCGCGGGTGGGGCGGGAATTCTCGACCATCGACTCCAGCATCTGCGTGGCGACGATGACCGGCTTGTGCAGCTTGCGCGACAGCCGCACCAGCTCCTGCTGAATGAGCGGCACCTCCTCGGCGGGCATCTCCACGCCCAGGTCGCCGCGCGCCACCATCACCGCGTCGGTGGCCTCGACGATCTCTCCGATGACCTGCAGCGCCTCGGGCTTCTCGATCTTCGCGCACACCGGCGTGGAGAAGCCCTTCGAGGCGAGCAGGGCCTTGAGCTCCTTGATGTCGGCGGCGGAGCGCACGAAGGACAGCGCCAGCCAGTCGGCGCCCAGGCCCGCGGCGAAGATGGCGTCGGCGCGATCCTTCTCGGTGAGCGCCTGCGCCGAGACGTTCACCCCGGGCAGGTTGATGCCCTTCTTGCTGGTGAGCCGCCCCCCGTGCACCACGTGGCAGTGGATCTCGGTGCCCTCCACGCCGACCACCGTGAGCTCCAGCTTGCCGTCGTCGAGCAGCACCCGGTCGCCCACCTTCACGTCGCCGGAGAGCGCCCGGTACTCGGAGACGATGAGTCCCGGCCCCCCCTCGCACTCGCGGGTGGTGAGGGTGACTTCGCTCCCGCCCACCAGGTCGATGCCGCCGTCCTTGAAGACGCCGCACCGGATCTTGGGCCCGCAGAGGTCGGCGAGCACCGCCACGTGCTTGTTGGCCCTGGCGGCGGCGTCGCGGATGCGCCCGTAGGCGGCCGCGTGCAGCTCGTGGGTGCCGTGGGAGAAGTTGAGCCGGAAGACGTCCACGCCGGCGGCGATGAGCCGCTCCAGCATCTCGGTGGTGTTCGACGCCGGGCCGACGGTGGCGACGATCTTGGTGCGGCGGCGCTTCAGGGCGACTCGCGACAGGTCCAACGAGAGGGGAGCCATGGGGCGGCGATATTGCGCGCCGGAAAGGCGCTTCGCCACGGCCGCGGAGCGAATCAGCGCTCGGGCGCGGGCCGCCGGTAGATGACGCGGTAGACGAGCGCCACCAGCACGCCGCCGCCGACGATGTTGCCCAGGGTCACCGGGAGGAGGTTCGCGCACGCGCCCAGGACGCTCAGCGAGTCGAGGGCCACGCCGGCCGGCGCGACGCCGTCGGCCTTGAGAAAGAGCCCCAGCGGCAGGAAGAAGAGGTTCGCCACGCTGTGCTCGAAGCCGGCCGCCACGAAGGCGGAGATGGGGAAGACCACCGCGAGGATCTTGTCGCTGACGCTGCGGCCGGCGAGGGAGATCCACACCGCGAGGCAGACGAGCAGGTTGCAGAGCACGCCGCGCGCGAACGCCTGCCCGAAGGGGAGCGCCGTCTTCGCCGCCGCGAGCTTCACCACCGAGAGGCCCACGCCGCCGGCGTTCAGATCGCAGGTGTGCGCGGCCCAGACGCCGAGGGCGAGCGCGCCGGCGCCGGCCGCGTTGGCGAGGTAGACCAGGGTCCAGTTGCGCAGGAGCGCCACGGTGGAGATCTTCCGGTCGGCCCAGGCCATCACCAACAGGTTGTTGCCGGTGAACAGCTCGGCGCCCGCGAGCACCACCAGCACCAGGCCCAGCGAGAAGACCAACCCGCCCAGCACCCGCGCGAGGCCGAAGGAGAGCTGCGCGTCGCTGGTGACGATGACGGAGAAGAGCGCGCCCAGGCCGATGAAGGCTCCGGCCAGGGCGCCCAGCATCAGCGTCTGCAGCGCCGGGAGCTTCGCCTTGGTGACGCCCACCGACGCGACCTTCTCGGCGATCTGCGCGGGAGAGAACGCGTCGAAGCCGTAGAGCTCTGCCATGCGAGGCCTCCCGGCGGGATACGTAACGGCGGAGGCGAGCGCGCGAGGGCTCTTCGTCACGTTCGTGACGGAGGTCAACCAACAGGCTCACCAGCGCAGGCCGGCGAGCGCTCCCGGCCAGAGCTGATGGCCTCCGCCGCCGGTGGGAGGCGCGAGGCGCACCAGCGGCGGGACGTACGAGCCGCGCAGGACGACGTTGGGCCCGAAGGAGACCTCGTAGTTCGCCGTCACGCCGGCGAAGAGCGCGAGCCGCTCCGCGAGCGTCCACCGGTACGTGAGCCTCAGCTGGGAGAGCAGGTCGGTCTCGTAGTCGAGGAGCGACACCGGCCCGAGGCCCGACGCCTGCGCGGTGAGCGCCTGCACGAGGAGCACCGCGCCGTCGAGCTCCACCGCGCGCGAGCCGCCCAGCGTCACGCCCACCGCGAGCCCCCCGGCGTACTGCGAGCCACGCCCGGCGCCGAGCACCAGCGTGGCGTGGAAGCGCCCGAGCTCCACGCCGCCGGCCACCGTCACCGGCTGCACGTCGCTGGCGAACAGCTCCAGGCGGAGGGTGGGCTCGAGCTCTGAGCTCGTCTCGGCGTCCCGGCAACCGGGGGGACACACCACGCCGGCCCAGGCCGCCGCCGACGAGAGGAGCAAAGCGAGCACCACGCCGTAGAGTCGCATGCCGGAAAGGGCCACCAGGCGCGCGCCACGGCTCAGCGTCGCGATGCCGGTCGTGTTCGCCAAGACTCTTGTCGCCGGCGACCCGAGCCCCTAGATGGGGGTCTACTTTCCTTGGGGGGTCCACCGTGAAGCGTCTTCTCTTCGTGAGCGCCGGCCTGTTCGTCGCCGCCTGCAACAACAGCGCTGGGCTGGCCGTCACCGACGAGCCCGCCGGCGCCAACTGCCCCTCCGGTGGCGTGAAGATCGAGTCCGGCGGTACCACGCGCTACGTCTGCAATGGCGCCAGCGGCGATAACGGCAGCAACGGCGCCGCCTCGCTGGTGAAGCAGACGCCGCTGGCGATCGGCGACGCGCAGTGCCCTGCCGGCGGCGTGCGCGTCGACACCGGCCTCGACGACGGAGGCGACGGCGGCGTGCCCAACGACGGCGCCCTCCAGCCGGCCGAGGTGAGCTCGACCACCTTCGTGTGCGCCAACGACTCGTCGGCCAAGGTGGGCTCGATGCAGGTGCCTCCCGGCGCCGCCGGCACGGCCATCGTCGACGTCTCCGGCGGGCGCGGCGACGCGGGGGTGGGCGGCCAGGGCGGTCTCATCGAGCTCCACATCAACCGGGGCACCAACGGCGGCCACCTCAAGACCTTCAAGACCGGCCACGTCGACGCGACCTTCACCGCCCCCGCCGCGCTGCCGGGTGACTTCGGGGCGGTGCCGGCGAACGTCACCTCCGACACCACGGTGGTGGAGTACGCCACCACCGCGCCTGGCGCCTCCGTCGACGCGGGCACGCTGTTCATCTCCGGCTCGCGCCTGTACCTCGCCTCGGGGACTGCCGCACCCGGCACCATGGCCACCGGCCTCTCGGTGGCGGCGGGCGTGACCCTCACCCTGCCGTCGCGGCCGTCGAACGTCTACACCCCGGTGGAGCTCGCGCGCAGCTGCCGGAACGCCGGGACCCTCGCGCTCGCGTCGGCGCCGGGGACCGCTGGCCACTTCGCGCTCCAGTGCGGCGACTTCGAGGGCCTGGCCGGTTCGCGCGTCGACGCCTCAGGCCAGAGCGGCGACGCCGGAGACGCGGGCATCGCCGGGTCGGCCTTCACCATCACCGCCTCCGGAACGCTGCGAAACCGCGGAGCGCTGGTGGCGACCGGCGGCGCCGGCAACCCCGCGGGCCTGGGCGGAACCATCTCCCTCTCCTCGACGACGTCGACGCTCTTCAACGCCGGCCCCATCTCGGTGGGCGGCGGTGCCGGTCTCGGGACAGCACAGGGCGGCGCCGGCGGCTGGATCGCCCTCAACGCCGGTCTCGAGCTGCTCAACTCGGGCGCCCTCGACGCCTCGGGCTCGGCCGGCCGCTCCGGTGGGTCCGGCGGGCAGGTCCAGCTCTCGGCGACGTCCTTCGTGGGTGGGCTGCGCAACACCGGGGCCCTGACCGCGAACGGCGCGCCCGGCGCTCCGGGCTGCCCCCTCGGCCCGCCGTGCGCCGGCGGCGGTGGTGGCCAGGTCCGCCTGACGACCGCGCAGGGCGCGCTGGTGAACGACGCGACGCTCTCGGCGAAGGGCGGCAGCTCCTCGGGCGGCTCGGGTGGCCCCGGTGGATTGGTCTACTTGGAGGAAGAGGCGCATCACTCGACCCGGTTCGGCGACTCGCTGGTGCCCTGCCAGTCGGTGCTCGTCTCGGGGTCCATCGACGTCTCGGGGGGCGCAGGCGCCTCCGGGGGCGCCGGCGGCACGGTGTCGGTGCTCCTGGCCTGGAACACGGTGGCGAACGGCGCCGAGCTCCAGCTCCTCGGCTACGCGGCCTTCCTCGCCCGCGGCGGCGACGGCAGCCAGGGCGGCGGGGGCGGCGGCTCCATCGACGTGGCCCAGTGGCCGGGTGAGCTGGTCGATTACTGGGCGGAGTTCGGCGGCACGCCCCTGCCCGCGGGCGCGACGCTCAACACCGTCGACCTCTCCGCCAGCGGCGGCTCGTGCCCCCTCGGGCAAGCCGACCTGTCCGGCGGCCCGGGCGGCCCGGGCGGCCAGGTGCGCCTGCGCACCCAGCGCGATTCCTTCTTCTCCAACGCGCCCTGGGAGCTGCTGGTCAACGCGGGCGCCATCGACGCCAGCGGAGGCGCCGGCGACACGGCGGGCAGCGGCGGCAACATCTCGCTCTACGGCCGCACCGGCGCCTCCTCCACCGGCGCGCTGACCGTCAACGGCGGGGCGGGAGACGCCTCAGGCGGCGCGGGCGGCAGCGTGGTGGTGGCCTCCGACGACGGCGCCGTCTCCAATTCGGGGGCGACGCAGCTCAAGGGCGGCGCAGCGTCGGGCTTCGGCGTCGCCGGCGCCGGCGGCAGCTTCGGTCTTCAGGGGGTGCAGTCGACCTTGGCGAGCACCGTCGACGCCAGCGGCGGCGCCAGCGATACGACGCGCGGCACGGGCGGGCGGGGTGGCACCATCGACTGCTCGGCGCTCGCCGGGCCGACGACGGTCTCGGTGGCGGCGCCCGCGGGCCTCTCGGTCGCCGGCGGCGCGGCGGCGACCCGGGGCGCGCCGGGCTTCGTCGTCATCGACGGCGTCCAGGTCACGAGCGCCTGGACCCACTGAGAGCCGGTGAGGCGGCTGTGTCCTCACCGGCGCTGAGCGCGGCTCAGAGCGCCAGCCACACGTCTTCGAAGCGCACCTGCGGCGGCGTCTGGTGGAGCCTCAACCCCTGCACCGCCGGGCTCGCGGCCGCGTGGAAGCGCTCGTGGTACAGCGGCACCAGCATGCAGTCTTCGCGGACGATCTGCTCGGCCTTGCGGTAGAGCTGCTCGCGCAGGCCGCGGTCGATGGTGACGCGCGCCTCGTCGGTCAGCTTGTCGAGCTCGGTGTTGGCGTACGACAGGCCCCAGTAGAGCTGGGCCTTCGAGTTGAGCAGCACGTAGAGGAAGTTGTCGGGGTCGGCGACGTCGGCGATCCAGTTGCCGCGGTAGATGGGCAGCCGCGCCTCGCGCACCTTCTCCCAGAAGCCCTGCGACTCCTGGTGCTCCAGGTCCACCAGCCCCGCGTCCACCAGCGGCGCGAAGAGAATCCGGTCCTCCTCGCGGGTGTCGCGGTCGGGCGGGTAGGCCAGCACCACCTTGAGCCGCGAGTGGCCGGCCTCGTTGAGCAGCCGCTTGGCCAGGGCCACGTCGGTGCGCGGCTCGTGCACCCGGTCCGACTCCAGCAAGCTCGGTGGCGTGAGCGAGCGCGCCACCCGCGCCCCGGGGTGGAAGCGGTCCACCAGCGCGCGCACGTCGAGCCCCGCCCGCAGCGCCCGCCGCACCCGCACGTCGTCGTAGGGCGCCATCTTGGAGTTGAAGGCCAGGAACCAGGTGGAGGGCGCGTTCACCGTCAGCGCCTCCTTGGAGTCGAGGCCCGCCCGCTGGAAGTGCTCGGCGTGGAGGTAGGAGACGAGCTGCACCTCGCCCTTGCGGAAGCCCTCCAGCGACGCCCCCCGCGACGGGTAGGCGCGGAACTCCACCCGCGCGAGCCTCGGCAGGCCGGGCTTGGAGTAGGCCGGGTTGCGCTCCAGCACCACCATCTGGTGGGTCGCCTCCTTGAGCACGAAGGGGCCGGTGCCGACGAGCTTGCCGTGCTCGAGCCTGGTGATGGACGCCGAGGGGAAGGCGAGCAGGCGCAGGAAGAAGGCGCGCGGCTCGTCGAGGCGAATCTCGAGGGTGTGGTCGTCGAGCACCTCGATGCCGTCGAGCGTCTTGGTCTCGCGCCGGGACAGGGCCTTGGCCCCCGCGATGTCGTGGAAGAGCGGGGCCTCGGGCGCGCCGGTATTGGGGTCGAGCAGGCGGAGGAAGTGCGCCTTCACGTGGTGCGCGGTGAGCGGCACGCCGTCGGAGAAGGTCACCCCCGCCTTGAGCTTGAAGCGGAAGCGCCGCGCCGAGGGGTCCGAGTCCCACGACTCGGCGAGGTCCGGCACCAGCATGCCGTCCTCGAAGCGCACCAGGGGGCTGGCGATGGCCGCCGCCACCTCGGTGAGCTGCAGGTCGATGGTGAAGACCGGGTCGAAGCCCTTGGTCTCCTCGAGCGAGTAGGCGCGGTGCAGGCCCACCGAGAGCACGCCGCCGGTGTTCGCCGCCGGCAGCTTGAAGCGGAAGACCTCGGCGTCGAGCGTCTCGGCCTCGTGCGCGAGCTGCTCCACCGTGCGGGAGAGGGCGTCGGCGCTGCGCACCACCACCTGCGCGTCCTCGCGCACCTCCGCCACCTCCTCGCCGATGGCCGCGTCGCCCTTGGTGAGCACGCCGTGCGCGAGGCGAATCTCCTCGATGGCCGCGGTGAGCCGCAGCACCGAGTCCGACAGGTCGCGCCCCACCGCCGCCTGCCCCTGGGCGCCGCTCGACGACTCCTGCGCCACCCGGGACATGTCCTGCATCTGGCGCACGAGCTCGCGGCCCTGGGTGGACTGCTCGGTGGCCAGCCGCATCATCTCCTGCACGTGGAGGCCGGTCTTGTGGGAGGCGTCCACCACCTCCTGCCCCTGGCTCTCCAGGCGCTGCATCTCGCCGCGCATCGACTCCACCGCGGAGAGGGAGCGCTGGGCGATGGCGCGGATCTCCTTCAAGGCGCTCGCGGCGCGCTCGCCCAGGGACACGCCCTCGGTGGCCTCGTCGCGGCCCTTGGAGACGAGCTCCACCGCCTTCTCCATGCCGTCGCGCACGCCCTTCACCTGCTGCACGATCTCCCGCGTGCTGGAGGCGGTGCGCTCGGCGAGGCTGCGCACCTCGGTGGCCACCACCGCGAAGGGCTTGCCCGCGTCGCCGGCCTGGCTGGCGATGATGGCGGCGTTGAGCGCGAGCAGGTTGGTCTGGTCGGCGATCTCCTGAATCACGTCGACCACCCGGCCGATCTGCACGCTCGACTCGTTCAGGGCCTCGACCATGCTCGACGCGCGCCTGACGGTGTCGTCGATGCGCTGCAGGCCCTTCAGGCTGTCCATCACCAGCGCCGCGCCGCGCTCGGCGGTGCGGGTCACCTCGGCGGCGAGCTCGCCCGTCTCGTCGCTGCGGCGCCTCACCGCGTCGATGGCGTCCTCCGCGCCGGAGACGGCCTCGCGGGTGCGCTCGGCCAGGCCGCCCAGGGTCTCGCCGGCGCCGGACACCGAGGCCGCGCGGGTATTCATCGCCTCCACGCGCTCGCTGGTGCGCTGGCTGGTGGCGGTGAGCGAGGTGAGCGCCGACGCCACCTTCTCGATGGAGTCGGTCATCTCCTGGAGCGCGGTGGTGGTCTCCCGGGCGAAGGTGTCGAGCTGGCTCACCCGCTGGGAGGCGTTGGAGAGGCTCTGACCCATGGAGTCGACGGCGCCCTGCGAGCGCTCCGCCGCCGAGCCCTGTCGCCGGGCGGCCTGGAGGAGGGTGACCGACTGGCCCTCCACCTCCCGGCTGGTGCGGTGGAGGTTCTCGGTGACGCGCTGCACCTGCCAGAGGGCGCGGCGCAGGGAGAGGGCGAGGCGCTTGAGCTCGCCGTCGTCGCCGGGCTCGGCGCCGGGCAGGGTGGTGAGGTCGCCCTCGGCGAGGCGCTCGATGACGCCGCGGCGCCGCTCCGCGCGCCTCTGGGCGAAGCCGAAGAGCGAGAACCACGACAGCACCGAGAAGGTGAAGGCGCTGGTGAGCAAGAGCCCGAGCCAGGCCGCGAAGGTCGACGGTTGCCCGGAGACGGCCACGAGCACCAGCCCCACCACGAGCCCCGAGACGAGCCCTCCGACGGTGCCGAAGGTGAGGATGGTCCAGCGGCGCTGCATCGAACGCACCCTAGCCCGGGTGGGCAGGGGGGACGAGGAATCCGCGTCGCTGGAGTCGAAGGGTGCCGAACGCCTCTCCTCCCGTGCGACACTTCCGCGCCCGTGCCGTTCACCCTCTCCCTCCTCCTCCTCACCGCCGCCGCGCCGCCCGCCGAGAGCCTGCGCCTGCTGATGGTGGTGGGGGACGCGCCCGCCGGCGTGGTGGAGGCGAGGCGGGAGGGGAAGCGCTGGGTCTACCGCTCGACGCACCTCTACCGGGCTGGTCCGGCCGAGCGCCGCCGCACGCTCGAGGTGGACGCCGCCGGCAAGACGCGCGACGGCAAGGTGCCCGAGACGTGGTGGCTGTCGCGCCTGCGCGAGGTGGGCTGCGTCGACGCGGTGGAGGAGCTGGAGCTCTCGCCCGAGCGGGTGTGCGTGCGCGAGCGAAAGGCCGACGGCCGCGAGACCGTCGTGGAGGGGCGCATCGGCGAGACGCCCTTCCGCGCCCGCTACGGGAAGAGCGGGGCGCTGCTCGAGCTCACGGTGAACGAGGTCGCCTTCCGCGCCTCCGATGCGCCGCTGCCCGAGGGCGTCGATCCCTTCGCCACCGGCTTCCCGCTCTCCGGCCAGGCCTCGCGCGGCACGTTCCGGTACGCGCTCACCGGCGGCGATGCGTCGCTCGAGGACGCGGTCGAAGCCGCGCGCGAGGTCGACGACGCGCCCGTGGGCCGCGAGCCGGCGGCCACGACCGACTGCCTCACCGCGGCGCGCGCGCTGGTGAAGGCCCGCCCCGGGCTCTCGCTGGTGCTGGGAGTGGTGACCGAGGACGGCCGCGCCTGGCCCCATGCCTGGGCGGAGGACGCCGCCACCCATCGCGCCGTCGACCCGACCCTGCCGCCGCACGACGCCCGGCTCACCCGCCGCCGCTACCTCGCCTTCCCCAAGGACGCCGGGCGCCTCTACCTGGCGTTGCTCGCCGGCACGGTGAAGGTGACCCAGACGTCGAAGGAGGCCGGGCGGTGAGCCGCATGCAGCCTGGTGTCTGCGGCGAGCCATCGAGCGTGCCTCCGTTCGGGCTGAGCTCATCGGAGCTTGCCGGGGGCCCCACGGGTGGACCGTTCCACCGAGCTCAGAGGCGCGATCGAGACTTCCGCCGCGTTCAGCCCGAGCGGAGTCGAGGGCCCGCCGGACTCCGGATTCCGATCGACTGCGAGCAGGTCCTCGACTCCGCTCGGACTGAACGGTGGCCTGATCGGAGCCTTCGCCGCCCCGACGCGGGTGCTCACCGCCCTGACGTCCACGCGGCGGGGCCGTGGTGACGGTCTTCGCGCTCGCGCTCGTCTCGTTGGTGGGGCTCGCGCTCGGCGCCGGCACCCTGGTGGTGCACGGGTTTGGAGCGAAGCGCCGCGGCCTCGAGCGGGCCGACGCCATCGTGGTGGCGGGCGCGCGAGTGCTGCCGCCGGGCGTGCCCTCGGAGGCCCTGCGCGCGCGGGTCGAGCGGGCGGTGGCGCTGCACCGCTCGGGGCTCGCGCGCTTCGTGCTCTTCACCGGCGGGCCGTACCAGGGGCTGCCGTCGGAGGCGAAGGTCTCCGAGGCGCTGGCCCTCTCGCTCGGCCTCCCGCCCGAGGCGGCGCTGCTGGAGGAGTCCTCCACCAGCACCGTGGGCAACGCGCAGTTCGGCTCCGAGGTGCTCGCGGCGCGGCGGCTCACGCGCATCCTGCTCGTCACCGACGGTTTTCACCTCTTGCGTGCCACGCGGCTCTTCCGCGCCAGGGGGCTCGAGGTGCAGCCGGTCTCCGCGGAGCGGGCGATGCCGCTCCACCGCCAGCTCGCCTGGGCGGCGCGCGAGGCGGTGGCGCTCCTGCGGTACGGCCGGTGAGGCGCGCGAACCTCGCGCCGCCGGGGAACGGTGCTACCGTTTCGCCGATGGCTTCACACGGCCGGCGCTTCCTCCTTCGCGCGCTCCTCCTCGTCGCCGCGTCGAGCGGCTGCACCACCGTCGACGCGCACCACCCGGTGGCCAGCACCGATCCGGTGCAGGTGAGCCTGCGCGTCGTGCTCTCGCGCCCCAAGCGCTGCGTCGGCCCCCACCACATGGACGAGACCGATCTCGAGCTCTCGCCGGCGGCCTCGCTGAAGTTCGTCTTGCGCAAGGGCGCGGAGAACTCCCTCGAGGAGAGGGCCATCACCCTGGTGACGGACGTGGGCGGAGTGACGCAGGTGGCGGTGCCCCCCGGAGAATACTGCCTGCTCGAGGACTGGAAGGAACGGAAGCTCGAGGGCCCCTTGCACCACTACGTCGATCCGCTCTGCCAGGAGCAGCTGTGGAAGAGCTGCGACGCGGTGCTGCACCTGCCCGAGGCCCAGAGCGCGGACGTGGTCGTGCCGACGAGCTGCTGGGGCAACTGCTACTTCGGCCCTCACCCGTAGGCTTGCGTCACTTCACCAGCGTCGTCGCGAGGTGCGCGGCGCCGCTCCAGGGGATGACGGCCGTGGCGCAGGTGCCACCACCGAGGGCGCAGACCTGCCGGGTGCCGCACAGCGCGGAGAGGCTGAAGAAGCCCGAGTCGTCGGTGGTGGTGACGCTCTGGAGCGCGTCGGCGACGCCCACGGTGATGCCCGACTTGTCGGCGCGGTTGTCGGAGTACATCGCGGTGCCGTCGACCACGCCCATGCCGCCCCAGCTCCGCGACTCGGCGTTGACGGTGGTGGCGTAGGGGACGTCGTACCGGTCGGGCAGGAAGTCCTGGGCGCGGCTCACGCGCACCGTGCCCTGCGGCGGGGTGAAGCTCACCGTGTAGGTGCCGGGGCGAATGGAAGGCAGCTCGTAGCGTCCGATGGAATCCGTCACGGTGGAGTAGTCGCACGGCCCGGTGAGCCGCACCGCGACGCCGGCGTTCTGCACCGAGTCGCAGAGCACCTGGGCCCAGCCCTTGAACGCGCTGTAGGTCGCGGGCGCGGGCGGCGAGAGGCCGGTGAGCGGCGTGGTGTGGCCGTAGACGACCGGCACGTCGACGTACTGCAGGGAGCCCTGGAGCTGCTCGAACTGGACCTCCAGGTTCCGCGCGCCGACGGGCGCGACGAGCGTGAAGCCGCCGTCGGCGTCGCTGTGGATCGACAGGTCCTTGGAGACCACGGTGTACCCGACCACGGTCTTCGAGGCGCAGTCGGCCGCGGGGGTGAAGCCGCCCGAGATGGTGCCCGCGGGGGTGAAGACGACGTCCGGCGCGACGCTGTCGCCGTCCACCAGCACGTCGGCGTGGAAGGGGCCCTCCATCGAGCCCTTCGGGGTGACGGCGAGCGCGTAGAGGCCCTTGTGCGGCGCCGGGAGCGAGTACGCGCCCGTCTTGCTGGTGGTGGTGGTGGCGACGAGGTTCTGGCCGAAGAAGAGCTCCACCTGAATGCCGGCCGAGCTCTGGAAGCCGTCGAGCGTCGCGGTGCCGCGCAGGGCGTTGCCGCCACAGGCGCAGAGCAACAGGAGCAGCAGGGTGGTGGGCGCCCTCACGAGCGAGCGTCTAGTCGCGATCGCGCCGGGCTTCCAGCGACGCCGGAGCGATGACCTCTCCGCGCTTCGGCTCACCCTTGGAGATGAGGTTGCCGTTGGTGAAGTAGTCGCTGAACTGCGCCGGGAGGCCGTTGGCGAGGACCCAGTCGGCCTTGTCCATGAGCTGGAAGTGCACGTGCGGCTCGGTGGACATGCCGGAGTTGCCGGTGAGGCCGAGGAGCTGGCCGGGCTGCACCCGCTGGCCCTCCTTCACCTGCACCGTGCCGCGCTGGAGGTGGGCGAGGAGCGAGAACTCGCCGTTGCCGTGGTCGACGACGACGTAGTTGCCGTAGACGTTGCCGGCGCGCGGGCGGTTGGGCTCGTTGTCGGCGGCGCCGTCGACGGCGGTGACCACCACGCCCTCGCCCGGGGAGCGCACCGGCAGGCTCCAGGCGAAGTACTGATCATTGCGCGTGCCGTCGCCCTGACACGAGGTGGGGCCCTTGAAGATGAGGAGGTCCAAGGCGAAGCGCTGGTCGGGCACGGCGGCGTGGGCGTTGTCCTTGATGCTCCGGCCGCCCCAGAGGACGTACCAGCTCCCGTCGACGGGCAGGCGCAGGAGGGTCTTGGAGCGGTAGGTGCCGGTGGTGGTGGGCGCGGCGCCGCTGGCGATGCCGGCGGTGAGGCCGTTGAGGGTGCCGTCGTCGTCGAAGACGAGCTCGAGCTCCATGCCGCGGGCGTAGTTCTTGTGGTTGGCGACGCGGCGGTAGACCACGGCCTCGCCGCGGGTGGAGAGGCCCTCGGAGATGACGCGCAGCTCCTTGCCGAAGTCGTTCTGAATCTTCCCGAGGAAGCCGCCCAGGTTCTCCGCCGACCCGAACTGCTGGCGAAGGCCCGGGCCGCCCTCGGCCCACACCGCGGCCACGTCGCCGGAGTACATGCTCTTCACCAGCGCCCGGCCGTGCCCGAGCGAAGGGGGTTGAGCGACCACCAGGCTGATCAGCGCCACGGTCAACATTGCGGGGCCGATGATGACGCGGTCCGGCAGCGGGCGCATCGGCGATGATCGCGCCTGATGTGGGAGGGTGGAGCAGGTGTTACGTCTTCACCCATGGGTACCTCGACGAAGGCGTGGGCGGTGAAGTCGGCGTCGGCGAAGTTGGCTCCGGTCAGCATCGAGCGGCGCGAGGTCGGCCCGTGGGACGTGGAGGTGGAGCTCGCGTACTGCGGCATCTGCCACTCCGACGTGCACCAGGTGCGCGACGAGTGGGGCGGGGCGAGCTACCCGATGGTGCCGGGGCACGAGATGGTCGGGCGGGTGGTGAAGGTCGGTTCGAAGGTGACGCGCTTCGTGGTGGGAGACCTGGCGGGCATCGGCTGCCTGGTGGACTCGTGCCGGACCTGCGCGGCGTGCGCGAGCGGGCTCGAGCAGTTCTGCGAGGCGGGGCCGGCGTGGGCCTACAACTCGACGGAGATGGATCGGAAGACGCCGACCCTGGGCGGCTACTCGGGGCGGGTGGTGTGCACCGAAGCTTTCACGCTGAAGCTGTCGCCGGGCATCGACCTCGCGCGGGCGGCGCCGCTGCTCTGCGCGGGCATCACGACCTACTCGCCCTTGCGTCACTGGAAGGCGGGGAAGGGGACGAAGGTGGGCGTGGTGGGGCTGGGCGGGCTCGGGCACATGGCGGTGAAGCTCGCGGCGGCGATGGGCGCCGAGGTGACGGTGCTGTCGACCTCGAGGGCGAAGGAGGGAGACGCGAAGCGCCTCGGCGCGCACGAGTTCGTCTGCACGGCGGAGCCGGGCGCGTTCGAGCGGCTGAAGCGGCGGTTCGATCTCATCCTCGACTCCGCGTCGGCGGGTCACGACTACTCCGACTACCTGGGCACGCTGAGGATCGACGGCGCGATGGTGCTGCTGGGGATTCCGCCGGCGACGCCGGTGAAGGCGCACGCGTTGATCAGCGGGCGGCGATCGCTGGCCGGGTCGCTCATCGGCGGGCTGGCGGAGACGCAGGAGATGCTCGACTTCTGCGCCGCGCACGGGGTGCTGTCGGACGTCGAGGTGATCGCCGCGAAGGACATCGACGTGGCGTACGACCGGATGATCAGAGGCGACGTGCGGTACCGCTTCGTCATCGACCTGAAGACGCTGTGAGTCGGAAGGCGAGCGCGGGCTCGTTGCAGTGGAGACAGCGAGGGTTCGGTTTGTTGTAATTAAGATGTGTTTTCTGCAAGGACTTTGAAAACCGACCCGGCTCGGGGCGGTGGTTCAGCGCGGGTGGAATGGGCTTGGATCAGACGGAGGAGGCTGCACTGAGGAAGGGCGGTCGGTGCAGAGCGACGGCTCCGTGCCGCCGCCGGGCAGCTTCGCGACTGAGGGCGATGTTACGCCCTGGAGCCGCTCCCGCTTCATCCCAAAGCTCCGGTCGAGGAGCCGGACCGTGCGGATCCGTCGCCTCGGAGTCGCGGAGCTTCCCGGTCGAAGCACGGCGCTCACGATCCCACCGAACCCACCCTGCTCGAGGCTGCTGTTCACCGGGCTGATCGACGCCCTTCCATCCCCAGCGGAAAGACCCCGTCCGGGCCGGGTCGGTTTTCAAGACCATTGCAGAGAAGACGTCATCACACCGAAAAATGCCCATCCCAATGTTCTCTCTGCAACGAACCCCAGACGTCCCGCCTTGCGCGCAACGGACCGCGGACCACGCGCGCTCGCCCGTTGATCGCTACTCGAACGGAATCACCGACACCCGCTCGCCGGCCTTCACCTTCAGCACGGCCTTCGCGGACTTGGTCAGCTGAATCTCCTGGTCGTCGAACCGCACCTGGCACCTGACGCCGCGGAAGCGATTGGCGCCCTTCGCCCGCGAGACGGCCACCAGCGAGTCTTCGCCCTCGGCGTCGAGATCCTCTCCCGCCACCACCGCGCTGCGGTGCTTCCTCACCAGCGCCACGTCCGCCAGCGTCGCCTCGTAGTGCGGCCCGCCATCGAACGGATCGATGTGGTTCTCGTACTTGAACCCGATGCGCTCCAGCATGCGCTGCACGCCCTTCGTCTCCGGGTGCACCTCGCCGATGATGCGCTGCGCCCGCTCGGGGAAGAGCGTCGCGTAGA
>JBBIOE010000164.1:0-18755 GCA_037443525.1 Archangiaceae bacterium
CACCGGCGGCACCGCGACGGGCGGCGGCACCGGCGGCGGCACCGCGACGGGTGGTGGCACCGGCGGCGGCACCGGGTGCCTGGGCTGCATGACCTTCCTCGGAACCTGCGCCGACTACGCGAATCAGAACGACCTGTTTTGTGGCGCGAACGGCTCGGCCTGCGCGAACTGCCAGAACCTGAACAAGACGTGCAACCTCACCACCCACACCTGCCAGAGCCCGCCGCCCCAGTGGCAGCTCGTTGCCACCCAGTACAACCACGACGCGCTGTGGGCCCTGTGCGCCGTGGCCCCGGGCGAGGCGTACTTCTCGGGCCAGCGCACCGCCGCGTTCATGCACACCACGGACACTGGCGTGAGCTTTCAGGAGTACTACCTCGCGGGCAACGGCGGCTGGGCCGCGGCCTCGGCGACCACCGGCGGCGCGACCACCGTCTACGTCGCCGGCGTCTGGGGCGCCCAGGGCGTGGTGACGGCGGTGCCCCACCCCTGGGACGGCGGCAGCTCACCGGGCCCAAAGTACCTCGAGCCCGCGGCGCTCTCGTTCAACACCGTCTTCACCGCCGGCTCCGACGTCTACGTCGCGGGCGGGACGTCGACCTCGATGATGATCGTCTTCAAGCAGACCGGCGCCACGTGGACGCAGGCCACGCCGAGCGCGGCGGCGGCCGAGGTGTGGGACGGCTGGGGCGCCTCCGCCGGCGACTACTACGTCGTCACCCGCAACAAGGCCCTCGGTCACCGGGCGAGCGACGGCGGGTACTCCGAGCTCACGCTGCCCGGGCAGGGCTACTCGGTGTGGGGCACCAGCCCCTCGCGGCTCTACGTCGCGGGGCCGGGCGGCTTCGTGGCGCGCGTCGACGGCACCGTCGTCACGCCGCTCGACGCTGGTCTCCCGGCCGTGACCTGGAACAGCCTCTGGGCCGCGGACGACAACAACGTCTTCCTGGTGGGCCGCGACTCCACCTGCGGCCGCGTCGGGACCTGGGACGGCACGAGCTTCAAGAGCCGCTGCCTGAGCCCGTCCAACCTCGTGGGCGTCCACGGCACCAGCGCCACCGACGTGTGGGCCACCGACGCCGACGGCGGCATCTTCCACCTCGGGCCCTGAGGGCGCTCCGGCGACAAGCGGCTCGCCCGCTACGCGTTCCTCCGCTGACGCGCCTTCTACCCCTTCGCCGCCGCCAGGGCCGGCGCCATCTCGTCCAGCCGGTCCGAGGCCTGCACCAGGGTCTCGATGAGCGCCTTCTGCACGTGCATGCGGTTCTCGGCCTCGTCCCACACCACCGACTGGGGGCCGTCGATGACCTCGGCGCTCACCTCTTCGCCGCGGTGCGCCGGCAGGCAGTGCAGGAAGATGGCGCCCTTCGCCGCGTGGCTCATCAGCTTCGCGTCGACCTGGTAGCCGGCGAGGTCCGCGAGGCGCTGCTTCGACTCCGCCTCCTGCCCCATCGAGGTCCACACGTCGGTGATGACCACGTCGGCGCCCCTCACCGCCTCGCGCGCATCATGGGTGAGCGTCACGTGGCCCTTCGACAGGTCGAGCACGTCCTTCGCCGGGTGGTAGCCCTTGGGCGAGGCGAGCTTGAGCTGGTAGCCGAACAGCTTCGCGCCCTCGACGAAGCTCCGGCCCATGTTGCTGGCGGTGTCGCCGATGAAGGCCAGGGTCTTCCCGGCCACGGTGCCCAGCTTCTCCTCGATGGTGAACAGGTCGGTGAGAATCTGCACCGGGTGCCCGCCGTCGGTCAGCCCGTTGATGACCGGCACGCGGCAGTTCTGGGCGAACTCCGCCAGCCGCTCGTCGCCGAAGGTGCGCATCATCACCACGTCGCAGTAGCGCCCGGTGACCCGCGCGGTGTCGGCCAGCGGCTCGCCGCGCGACATCTGGCTGTTCTGAGCCGACAGGTCGATGCAGGTGCCGCCGAGCTGCAGCATCGCCGCCTCGAAGGAGAGCCGGGTGCGCGTCGACGCCTTCTCGAAGATCATCACCAGCGTGCGGCCGGCCATGGTGTTGACGAGGCGGCGCTTGTACCGCGCCTCCTTCAGCGTGCGCGCCCGGTGAAAGAGCGCCCGGTGCTCGTCGACGGACAAGTCGTACAACTTCAAGAAATCGCGCTTCACAGCTCGGCCTCCTTCAGCGTCTGGAACAGCGTGGCGAGCCGCGGCGTCTTCGCGGCGGCCTTCTGGAGCGCGTCGGCCTGCTGGGCCAGGGTGACGAGCTGCTTCTCGATGGAGGCCGGCCCGGTGCCGCCCTCGCTCTTCTTCCGCGCCACCGCGGCGTCGGGCTCCAGTGCCTTCAGCGCGTCGGCGTCCATCAGCGGCTCGATGGCCTTCGCCATCTCGGCGGAGGCCTTCTGCAGGGTGAGGCCCTTCTCCTGGCACTGCTTCACCAGCGTGCCGACCGCCTGGTACGCCTTGCGGAACGGGAGGCCCTTCTTCACCAGGGCCTCCGCCAGGTCCGTCGCCTGGGTGAAGCCCTCGTCCACGCCCACCCGGCACCTCGCGGGATCGAACGTCACCCGCGGCAGCGCCAGCCGCAAGATGGAGAGCGAGCCGAAGAAGAGCGGCGAGGTCTCGAGGAGGCTCGCCCGGTCCTCCTGGAGGTCGCGGTTGTAGCCGCCGGGCAGGCCCTTGAGCGTGGTGAGCAGGCCCACCAGGTTCCCCACCGCGCGGCCGCTCTTCCCCCGCACCAGCTCGAAGACGTCGGGGTTCTTCTTCTGCGGCATCATCGAGGAGCCGCAGGCGATGTCGCCGGAGAGCGTGGCGAAGCCGAACTCCTGGGTGGTGAAGTCGATGAAGTCCGTCGACAGCCGGCTCGCGTGCACGAAGAAGCGCGCCGTGGCGTAGAGGTAGTCGAGCGCGAAGTCGCGGTCGCCCACGGTGTCCAGGCCGTTCACCGTCATGCGCGGGAACGACAGGAGCTTCCGCGTCACCTCGCGGTCGATGCCCAAGGAGCTGCCGGAGATGGCGCCCACGCCGAGCGCCAGCACGTCCGCCTGCTCGAGGGCCACGGCGAAGGACTGCGCGTCCCGCTGGAACGCCGCCGCGTAGGACAGCAGCCAGTAGGCCAGCGAGATGGGCTGCGCCCGCTGCCGGTGGGTGTACGAGGGGATCACCACGTCGCGCTCGGCCCGCGCCCGCGCCACCAGCTCGTGGACGAAGCCGGTGAGCTCGTGCACCGCCGTGGCGCACGCCTCGCGCACGTGCAGGCGCAGGTCGGTGGCCACCTGATCGTTGCGGCTGCGCGCCGAGTGCAGCAGCGCCGCCGGGGCGCCGATGGTGCGGTTGAGCTCCTTCTCCACCGCCATGTGCACGTCTTCCTCCACGGGGAGCTCGAGCGTGCCCTCCTTCGCGCGCTGCCACAGCGACACCAGCCCGTCGCGAATGACGCGCGCCTCCTTGGCCGGGATGACGCCGGTGCGGCCCAGCATCGTCACGTGCGCCATCGAGCCGAGCAGGTCCTCGAACAAGAGCTGCTTGTCGAGCGCGAGCGAGCTCGAGAAAGCCATCACCTCGGGCAACAGCCCCGGTCCACCCGACGCTTCGGTCTTCGCCAACGTCACGACGTCACTCCCTTCTTCCACAAGGACAGCAAGTCTCGCTTCACCCGCGCGGGCCTGACGCCGCGCGCCGGCACGATGAAGATGGTGTCGTCGCCGGCCAGGGTGCCGAGCACGGCCGGCGGCCGGTTCGAGTCCAGCGCGGCGGCCACCGCGGACGCGCCGCCCGGCAGCGTGCGCACCACCACCATCGCGTCGCCGTCGTCGACGGTGGTGACGAGGTGGTGCACCGCCTTGAGCTGCTCGTCGCTGGTTCGCGCCGGCGCCTCGGCCAGCTCGTACACGGTGCCGCCGTCGGGCAGCGTCACCCGGCGGGCCTCGAGGCGGGCCAGATCGCGCGAGAGCGTGGCCTGCGTCACCTCGATGCCCTCCTTGCGCAACAGGTCTCCGAGCTCGTCCTGGGTGCCGACGAGGTGGGTGCGGAGGATGCGCCGAATCACTTCGCGGCGCGCGCGGTGGGTGGCGACGTCAGCCATGGGTCACCAGGCTCCCGATGCCCTGGTCGGTGAAGAACTCGGCGATGATGGAGTGCGGCGTGCGCGCGTCGAGCAGGTGCACCCGGTCGATGCCGTGCTCCAGGGCGTAGACGGCGCAGCGGCCCTTGCGCGACATGTTCACCGAGAAGATGCCCTTCTCCACCTTCGCCTTGAGCGTCGACGAGGTGAGCTGGGCGAGGAGCTCGTCCTCCTCCATGAAGCCGGGCACGCCGGCGAGGTAGACGAGCTTGAAGGCCTGGGCCGCCACGGCGATCTCCGCCGCCACCCGATCGGGGTCGAGCGCCACGGTGCTGCCGTCCTCGGTGAGGCCCACCGGCGAGACCACCGGCACGTAGCTCTTGGAGAGGAAGAGCTCGAGCAGCTCCTTGTTGATGGAGGTGATCTCCCCCATCGGCAGGTCCGGCGTGCCCTCGTCGGTGCGCCGCGCCTTGAGGAAGGACGCGTCCATGCCCGACAGCCCGATGGCGTGGGTGCCGTTGCGGTTCAGGTGGGTCACCAGATCCATGTTGGTGAGGCCGTTGAGCATCCACTCCTTGGACCGGGCGTCGCCCTTCGACGGGCCCTCCGGCGCCTCGCCGTGCACCAGGATGGGCACCATGCCGACCGCGCGGAGCAGGTTCACGTCCTCGGCGATGGCCTGGCGGAGCGAGTCCTTGCCCAGGGCGGCGCGGCCGAGCTTGAGCACCACCCGCTTGCCGGCGAAGCGCGAGATGTAGGTCAGGGCCTGCGTCACCAGCGTGACCTTGAAGCGGGGCGAGTAGTTGGTGAGCCGGTCGTCCTTCACCACGCTGCCGTCGGCGCTGGGCACCAGCAGCGAGGTGTAGTCGGCGTTCATCTTCACGTAGTCGTAGGAGAGGTCGCAGCCGTAGGCGTGCGAGGCGGCGCTGCCTGCCCGCAGGTCGATCTCCACCAGCACCTCGGGCGCCCTCATCCTGGCGCGCAGGCGGTGGTGGCCGGGAATGGTGGAGCCCTCGTTGGCGTCGTTGGTGGCGATGGTGTCCTTGGGCAGCTCGGGCACGTCGAGCATCGGGCGCCGGTCGTAGACGAGCACGCCCTGCACGGTGACCTTCGACTCGGCGGGCTTCACCGCGAAGCCCCGCGAGCCCACCCGCGCGCCCACCGTGGCGAGGATGCGGCCCCAGTTCGGGTCGGCGCCGAAGATGGCGGCCTTCACCAGCGACGAGCCGGCCACGCTCTTGGCGATGTCGGCGGCGCAGGCGATGTCGGGCGCGCCGGCGACCCGCACCTCGAGCAGCCGCGTCGCGCCCTCGCCGTCGCGGGCCACCTCGCGCGCCAGCTCCTGGCACAGCGAGGAGAGCTGGGTGGTGAAGGCCACCAGCTCCGGCGAGCCCTCCTCCAGCTCCGGGTTCCCCACCAGGCCGTTGGCGAGCACCAGCACCGCGTCGTTGGTGCTCATGTCGTTGTCGACGGTGAGGTTGTTGAAGCTGCCCTCCATCGCGGCGAGCAGCGCCTTGTGCAGCGTCTTGGGCGCGATGGCGACGTCGGTGCAGATGACGGCGATGGTGCTGGCGAGCTGGGGGGCGATCATCCCCGAGCCCTTGCAGAGGGCGGTGAAGCGGCCCTCCTTGCGGCCCAGCTTCACCGTCCGCGAGGCGATCTTCACGTGCGTGTCGGTGGTGAGGATGGCCTCGGCGGCGGACTCGGGCGCGGCGCGGAGCTGGGCCTTCAAGCGCGGGAGCGCGTCGAGCACCTTCGCCTTGGGGAGCCGCTGGCCGATGACGCCGGTCGACGCCATCAGCACCGAGGAGGGCTCGAGCTCCAGCGCCAGGGCGGTGGCGGCGCAGAGCTCCTCCACGTCCGAGAGGCCCTCGGGGCCGGTGAGCGCGTTGGCGTTGCCGGAGTTGACCAGCACCGCGCGCATCCCCGTGGCGGGGAGCCGCCGGGCGCAGTCCTCCACCGGCGCAGCCTTGGCCGCGTTGACGGTGAGGGCCGCCGCCGCGCTGCACGGCTTCTCGGAGACGATGAGGGCGAGGTCCTTCTTGAAGGGCTTGATGCCCGCGTGAAGGCCCGCGAAGACGAAGCCGCGCGCGATGGGCATCAGAGGCCCTCGCGCTCGTCGAAGCCGAGCATCAGGTTCAGGTTCTGCACCGCCTGGCTGGCGGCGCCCTTGAGCAGGTTGTCGATGGCGGTGATGGCGACCACCCGCTTGCCGTCGGTGGCCACCCCGGCGAGGCAGAGCGGCGTCTGGGCCACGTCGGCCACGCGCACCGCCTCCGGGCTCGCGAGGAGCCGCACCAGGGGCTCCCTGCCGTAGGCGTCGGCGAAGGCGGCCTGCACCTTCTCCGCGCTGGCGCCGGGCAGGAGCGTCGCCACCGTGGTGCAGAGGATGCCGCGCTTGATGGGCAACAGGTGCGGCGTGAAGACGGTGGAGACGGGCTGGCCGGCGACCCTGGAGAGGGTCTGCTCCAGCTCCGGTGTGTGCTGGTGCGAGAGCACCTTGTAGGCGCGGAAGTCGGCGTCGACCTCCATGAAGCCGTACTCCTCGGTGGCCTTGCGGCCCGCGCCGGAGACGCCGGAGGCGGCGTTCACCACCAGCGAGGCGAGGTCGACGAGCCTGGCGCGCAAAAGCGGCGCCGCGGAGAGCGCGGCGGCGGTGGCGTAGCAGCCCGGGTTGGCCACGAAGCGCGCCCCTCGGATGGACTCGCGGAACAGCTCAGGGAGCCCGTACACCGCCTGCCCGAGCTCGGCCGGGTGAGCGTGGGTGAACTTGTAGAAGCGCGGGTACAGCGCGGCGTCCTCGAGGCGGAAGGAGCCGGCGAGGTCCACCACGCGGACGCCGAGGGCGAGCAGCTTGGGGACGAGCTCGAGCGACGTCTCGGCCGGCGTGGCGAGGCAGACCAGGTCGCAGCCCTTGGCGGCCTCGAGCCCATGCTCCACGGAGCAGTAGGTGAGGGTCTGCGCGGCGCCGGTCAGCCGAGCCTTCTCGCCGAGCGTCTGCCCGACCCAGCGATCGCTGGTGGCGAAGCGCAGCGAGACGTGCGAATGCTTCGCGAGCAGCCGCGTGAGCTCGATGCCGGAGTAGCCGCTGGCGCCGAAGACGCCGACCGATGCGTTCTGCATGGGGCGCGCATGTACATGCAGAGGCCATGCATCTCAAGCGAGAAGAGGGGCGATCTTCCGCCTCGCGGCGTGCTCGAGGTCATCCACGAGCGGATCCACCGTTCACCCTGAGCGGAGTCGAAGGGTGCCGAATTCCTCTTCCTCTACCGCCCCGGCCCGATCAGGAACCGCAGCGCCCGCGGCAGCCGCTGCGCCCAGTACGTCTCGTTGTGGGCCGCGCCGGCCTGCACCACGAAGAGGAAGTCCTTGTCGTCGGCGTAGCCCAAGGCCCGGTACGCCTTGGCCAGGTCCTGGGTGTCGGCGAGGCCGTCGTTCTGGTCGCCGCAGTCGAGGTACACGCGCGTCGGGCGGCGGGGAGCGGCGGCGGTGGTGGCGACCTTGGTGAGGAGCACGCGGCCGTCCCACCACGTCGAGGGCGAGACGACGCCGATGCGGCCGAAGACGTCGGAGTGGGTGACGCCGGCCCAGCCGGTGATGAGGCCGCCCAGGGACGAGCCCATCAGGTACGTCGAGTCGCGCTCGGGGCGCGTCTTCAGCTCGGCGTCGACCTTGGGCTTGAGCTCCTCGACGAGCATGCGCAGGTAGAGCTCGCCCTTCCCGCCGCCGTAGGAGGGGTCGGCGGTGGGCGTGTACTCGTCGAGGCGCGCGGCGCCGGCGTTCTCGGGGCCCACGACGATGACCTCGAGGATGGAGGCGTCCTGCGCGGCGGCGTCGAGCGTCTCGGGCACCTGCCAGGTGACGCCTCCGAAGGCGGCGGCGGGGTCGAAGAGGTTCTGCCCGTCGTGCATGTAGAGCACCGGCGCGCGGTAGGTCGGGTTCTCCAGCGAGGTCGGCGGCAGGTAGACCCAGACGCCGCGGGTGTTGCCGAGCAGCGTGGAGGAGAAGTCCCACTTCCGCGACCACTGCCCGGAGTCGGTGAAGAAGCGCGGCCACACCTCGAGCGTCTCGCCGGGGTGCAGCGTCCAGTTCGGGCCCTTCGCCCAGTGGGCGTCGTCGAGGTCGGGCTTGAGCTCCAGCGGCCTGGTGAGCGCGGGGAAGGTGAGCGTCCAGGTGTCGGCGCCGCCGGCGGTCATGGCGAGGCCCACGTCCCAGGAGGCGGGCGCCACCGAGCCGCGCAGGTACATGGCGCCGCTCGCCGAGGGGTAGTGGACGCGCACGGTGGCGACCAGGCCGGCGTCGGGCGCGCCGCCGTCGAGGAGGCCGGCGTCCGCGACCGGGAGCCCCGCGTCGTCGCGTAACGCCGCCGGGCCGCAGGCAGCGAGGACGGCAAGGAATGAGAGGACGAGCCGGCGCGACATGGAGTGCAGCTCGTAACACCCGAACCAGTGGAGAGGAATCCGGGTCGTGTCGGTCCGCGCGCCGACGGTCCGACCCGGCAGCCGCTGACCGTCGCTACTCGCGTCGCCCCTGCCGGCGCCGAGGCCGCGAACGCCGGCGTCCTTCGATGATGGCCAGCACGAGGATTCGCCGAGCCTCGACCCGAGAGATGATTCGATACGAGCGCACGAGAACCGGGCGAATGCCGGGGTCGCCGAGCTCGGGGACGACCTTTCCGGCTCTCGGCGCACCGACGATCTCGAGGGCTCGGTCGACGAGGCGATCGACCCAGCGGAGCGCGGCTTCGTCGTCGTCTCTCGCGATGAACGCCGCGATCTGCTCGAGGTCGCGTTTCGCCTCGTCGGCGAACTCAACGTGCATCGCGCTTCTTCCGGATCTTCTCCTTCGCCGAAGCGCGCGCCTCCTCGGGCGACCAGGTCTTCACGCGCGCCGACTCGAGTCCGCGCAAGACCTTGCCGACGACCCGGGCGGCCTCAGTGAGCTCCTCGAAGTCCTCCGGGTTCATCACGACCGCCGAAGGCTTCCCACTCTGAGTGATGACGAGCGGTCGATCGCTCTTCCTGAGTTGCCGAAGCAGCGCCGAAGCCTGGGCCTTGAAGCGGGCGATGGGCACGATGTCTCGCGTCAGGTCGAGCGGTTGCATGCGAGGGGAGCTAACAGGTGGTCCGAATTCAGACCATCCACTCAGCCAGCCGGCCAGCGACGGTTGACGGGGCGTCAGCGCGCCCGGGGCGCGTCACTCCCTCCACGGTCGCGGGTCAGTCGGCGCAGCCGAGCGCGAACCCCAGCGCCGTGCACAGCTCGTCGAGGACGCGTGGGGGGACCGAGCCGACGTAGGTCCGCAAGCCGGCCTTCGGCACCGTCGCGAGGTTGTCGAGGTTGATGGCCGAGCGGACCTTCAGCCCGCACTCTTCGCCGACGACGACCTCAGTGGGAATGCCGCGAATCACCGTAGTGATGGGGGCGACGCACACGCTGGCGAGGTGAGAGAGGATCTCCTGGCGGGTCAGCACGACGACGGGCCTTCTCTTGTTCGGCGCGGGGAAGCTGAAGAGCCAGATGTCTCCGCGGTTGAGCTGATCAACCACGCCGGCCACGCTTCCCGGAGGCGAAGGGCCAGGCCTGGGCGGCGTGGAGCGCCCCGAACTCGTCCACCTGCTCGGGCCATCGGCCGTACCCTTCGCGGTGCCGCTCAACCTTCGCGCTCAGGCGCTTCTGAGCGAGCCACACCTCGACGGCCTCGCGCAACACCTCGGAGCGCGCCCGCTTGCCCCCCTGCGCGTCCAGCGCCCGGAGCAGCGCTTCGTCCATGCGAATCGAGACGGTCTTCGTCATACGAACAGTATTACGCCGCGTATTGCGGTCCGCAATCCTCGCCTCGGCCGCGGGGGCGCCTCGCTCATCGGAGGGGCACGGAGCGCGAGTCGTGGCACAATCGCCGGCGTGAACGTCCTCTCCGCCCGCTCCACCCTGCTCGTCATGTTCATCGGCGCCGCGCTCAGCTGCGGCAGCCCCTCCTCCGCACCCACGCCCGACGCGGGCCAGGTGACGCCGGACTCCGGGTTCGCGCCCGACGCATCCACGCCCTCGCCAGACGCAGGCGGCGCGGATGCCGGCGGCGCCGACGCGGGCTCGGGCCCCACCGTGCCGCTCCCCGGCTTCGGCGCCATCTCCGGCGAGTGCGGCGTGCTCGACACCGAGCTGACCGACGCCGCGCCGAGCTACGTCGAGAACCACCTCGACTTCGGCGCTGACCCGTACGACTCGGCCGACCTGTCCAAGCTCACCGACGGCGGGCAAATCATCATGACCACGCCGAACGCCGGGGGCAGCTCCATCCCGTCCGAGGCGTTCAGCTTCGAGGTCATGGCGCGCTGCGAGCTGGCCACGTTCCTGAAGGGCGAGATGCAGGTGACCTACACGAACCCCAGCGGCAAGCGCACCGACGAGCTGGTGGAGATCGACGGCCTGAAGATCGGCGTCAGCGTCACGCGCGCGATGAAGTGGCCGATCACCACCGTCATGACCCAGGCCGAAGCGAAGAGCCTGATCGAGGGGAAGCTCTCGGACATCCTCCTCAGCTCGGCCAACGTCGACGCGTCGGACCGCTGGCACAAGCAGATCCTCCACGTCTTCGCGGTCAGCCAGGACAATGCGAACGCGGTGCACGCGGCATGGCAGACCGTCGCGGCGAGCACGCGCGCCGACACCATCCTCCTGGTCACCGTCACCGACGGCGACGACGCGTTCATCTACTAGACGCCCGAGCTGCGACCGGACCGCAGTCAGGGACCGGTCGGCAGCGTCCAGAGCTGGGCGAGCGAAATCTCGAGGCCGGGGAAGCTCCCCGGCGCGAAGACGGCGTCACCCGCGAGCGACTCCTCGACGCGATAGAGGCCGCCCGGCTCGAGCACGAAGCGGTGCAGCGTCTTCTGTTCGCCGTCGACCAGCCAGTACTCCGGGGTGCCGATACTCGCGTACCAGTGGAGCTTCTCCACCCGGTCGTAGCGGCCGCTGGTCGGAGAAACGACCTCCACCGCCAGGTCCGGAGCGCCGCTCTCCAACGCCTCCCGCGGAATGGGCCGCCCGAAGCGGAAGAACTGAACGTCCGGCATCACGCCGCGCGTCTCGGAGATGCGCACCTTGAAACCCGACCCCAGCACGACCCCCGCCCGCTTGGCTTCCGCCCAACCGTGCAGCAGGAAGATGAGTCTCGACACGATCCATTCGTGAAGAACCGAAGGCACGTCCACCTCCACCAGTCGCCCGTCCACCAGCTCGCGTGGATCGCCGTCCTCGAGGGCGAGGAATTCCGCCCAGCGGACGCTGCCACCCATCGGCTCACGCGAGGTCATGCCCATGACTCGGAGAATGTAGCGCGGTGGTCTGACGTGCCGCCAACCCGGACGACCGGCGACGAGCGACAGAAGCTGCCACGCAATGGCATAGAGCCCCGCTACTCAGATCCGTGCACCGTGGCTATGGTCCCGGAAGTCATGGGGGTTCAGTTCCACGAAGAGTCGCTGCGGCGCCTTTCAATCGAGTACCAAGTCGACCTCGGCGCGGAGCAATCGCTCCGCAGCCGCGAGGCGAGCCTCGGCCTCAAGTTTCCCCAGTCGTTTCTCGAGTGGTACCGGATGCGGGACGCCACACACCTGCTCGGCGGCGGTGAGGATGCAGACGATCTCGTCCTTGACGAGGGGCTTGGGGCTCCCGTGACGTGGCGGTGGGATCGCCCGCGAGATCTTGTCGCCGACGGGCTCCTTCCGTTCATGTTCGAGAATCAAGCCGTCTGCGTCTGGGCGATTCGTCTGGGTGTTAGTGACGACCCGCCTGTCGTTGTCGCTCGCGACCCGGAGCTCACGTTCCAACCGTGCGCGGACCGTTTCTCGACGTTCGTCACATGCCGAGTCTTTGACGGTTTCGAGATCTTCCGTACGGGTCACGGGTCGGGAGGAGTGTTCCTCCAAGCTCAAGCGACCCCACTCGCGCCGAGCGATCTCGCGCTGCTTCGGGAAGCGTTCCACGAACTGCCGACCACGCACGGGTGGCCAACCGAGAATCAGTTCCGATTCGAGCGAGGATCAACTCGCGTGCTGCTGTGGGATGGAGTCGAGCAGTGCGATTGGTTCATCTCGGCGAGGTCGACAAGCGAACTCGAGGCCCGCCTCCCACCCCTTCGCACTTGTTCCGATCTCGCGACCTCGCTGTGGAGCGACGACCCGGCAGGCAAGGAGCTGCTGGCTCGCCTCAGTGCGTGAGGCGAGCCGCTCCCCACGCGCTCACCCCGCGATGAGCGCCTTGAGCGCCGCCTGGTCCTTGGCCGCGAGCTCCTTCACCTTCTCCTTCACCACGTCGGCCACGATGATCTCGCCGATCTCCGTGTTCACCGACCCGAACAGCCCGCGGGCCTTCATGTGCTCGCACTGCCGCAGGTTGTCCTCGGTGGGCGTGACGAAGTGCACCGCGTCGGTCTTGTAGCGCAGCGCCAGGAACACCATCGCCAGCGTCATCAGGCGCTTCTTCCGCAACGACGCGTCGAAGTTGTTCTGGTCGCGCACGGAGAGGATGTTCTTCCCGCGCCGGTCCTGGATGGCGGCGAACACCACGTTGAGCGCCTTCGCGTCGCCCGACAGCAGGGACAGCTCGAGCAGCTCGCTGCCCGCGGTGTGCGGCCGCAGCTGCACCTTGAGCTTCTTCTCCACGCCGTGCTGCTTGCGCCACAGCTCCAGCCACTCCTCGAGCAGCTTGGTCGGCACCTCGGTCTGCACCAGGTGCTGGAACTGCGTCGAGCCCTTGCCCATCGCGGTGGTGGTCGCGGTGCGGCCCGACAGGGACATCAGCGCGGCGTCGGCGCGCGGGCCGCCCACCAGCGTCTGCGGCGTGCGGTACGGCGACTCCACCAGGCGGAACTTCCGCTGCAGCCGCGCCAGGGCCAGCATGCCGTCCTGCCTCAGCGCCGCGGAGAACTCCTCCGACGCGAGCCCGTCGATCTGGTGCCCGCCGTAGGTGATGAAGTTGAAGACGAAGCCCAGCTTCCCCAGCTCCTGCGGGAAGGCGCGCATCTGGTCGTCGCTCATGCCCGTCGTGTCCCAGTTGAAGGAGGGCGACAGGTTGTAGGCCAGCATCTTCTCCGGGAACTTGGAGTGAATGGCGTCGGCGAACTTCTTCGCCTCGTGCAGGTCCGCCGTCTTGGTCTCCATCCACAACAGATCCGCGAAGGGCGCCGCCGCCAGCGACTTGGCGATGGCGTAGTCGATGCCGCCGCGCACCTGGTAGTAGCCGTCGGGCGTCTTGGCGTGCTCGCAGTCCCAGTTGACGTTGACGCCCAGCGAGCGCGCCCGCGCCTGCATCGCCCAGAAGCCGTTCTGCCCCGCGAAGGAGAGCCATTCCTCCGGCGTGATGGGGAAGTGCACGCCCTCGTGGGCGGCGAAGCGCATCGCGTCGGCCACCGCCTCGGCGTACGTCTTCACCCCCGCCTCCTGCTGCCACGCCTCCACCAAGGGGTCGAAGGCCTTGGCCAAGACGTCGTCGATCTGCCGCAGCGCGCCCTTCTGGTGCGCCGCCGCCGCCTCCTTCACCCGCGCGGCGAGGCCGTGCTTCTCGAGCCACGCGTCCGCCGCGGCCAGCTCCGCCTCGGCCACCGCGTAGATGAGGTGCCCCGACAGCTCGTGCACCCCGGCGCGCCAGTACTGCCGCAAGAGCGCGAGCATCGCGGCGCGGAAGGTCGGCAGCGCCACGTTGGTGGCCCCGAGCACGAAGGGCTGATCGCGCTCGTCGCCGCGGCCGTCGAGCAGCGTCGCCGACTCGGCGTCGGTGCGCGCCACCACCAGGCCGGCCACGCCCATCACGTCGAGCTGGAAGCGCGCCGCGGAGAGCCGCTTGATCTGCTCGTCCTCGCTCACCAGCACCTTGCCGCCCTGGTGCCCGCACTTCTTCACGCCGGGCTTCTGATCTTCGATGTGGTAGCCGGGCACGCCGACCTCGACGAAGCGGCGCACCAGGTTGCGCACGTGCGCGTCGCCGCCGTGGCCGGTGTCGGCGTCGGCGATGATGAAGGGCCTGAAGTCCACCTCCGGCGTGGCGGCGCGCTGCTCGTCCGTCATCCGCGCGCGGGCGTGGAACTGGTTCTTGTCCGCCGCGAGCAGGGCGCGAACGATGGGCGCCGCCTCGTTCGGCACTTGCGACAGGGGGTAGCTGGCGAGGTCGGGCCCCGGGTCCTCGTGGGCGCTGCCCTTGGCGCTGGTGGCCCAGCCGCCCAGGTAGATGCCCTCGATGCCCTGCCGCTTCATCGCCACCGCCTGCCCCGGCGAGTACGGCCCGAAGGTGGTGATGCTCTTGCCTTGCGTGAAGAGCTCCTTGAGCCGGGCCCAGAAGCCCTCCGCCGCCTGCCGCGCGATGGGGTAGTCGGCGCGAATCGAGCCGCGCTGCTCGACGATCTCCTTCGCGGTGTACACCCGGGTGAGCCCCTTGAAGCGCGGGCTGTCGAACCACTGCTGCATCGCTTGTACTTCGGCTTGAAACGAGGTCACGGCGGGCTCCTGCGGTCGGGCTGGGGTGGCGTCGAAGTCGAGGTTCTCGGTGAGGCGGGTTCCGTCTTTGGCGAAGGCGTCGAAGTAGCGGGACAGGCGCGTGCCGGCGGTCTCCAGGTCCTCCACGCCCAGGTTCAGCGTGAGCAGGTCCACGTACCAGGGCGGCTTCACCGGGCTCCTCACGTACCGGTCGACCGTCTCCCGCGCGATGGGCAGCGTGGTCTGCTTCGACTCGTCGTGCACGTCCTTGCTCTTGGCCTCGAGGAGCTTGTGGTGCTCCTCGGTCAAGAGCCGCGCGAAGAGCTCCTTGGTGAGCGTGTCGCCCACCTTGGTGCCGGTGGCCGCGTCGGCCTCGGTGAAGCGGGCCTGCTTGTGCAGCCACTCCCAGAGGATGCTGACGCGAATCTCCCCGGTGGCGAGGTCCTCCATCAGGTAGAGGACGTCGTCGTTGCCGAAGAAGTCGGCGGGCTTCAGGGCGGCGGCCTGAATGCCGCGCTCGAAGGCGTTGCCGTACTGCATCGCCACGGAGATCAGGTCGCGCGCCCCCCGCACCGTGCGCGGCGCCTGCTCGACCTCGGTGAGCTTCTTGGCGTCTTCCGGGGTGTAGCTCAGGCGGGGGAACTCGCGGCCGAGCTGGTTCGCCTGGCCGACCTTCTCCCAGACCGGCCGCACCACGTGCACCATCTTCCAGTGCGCGACCCACTTGCCGCTGGCGCCGGCCTTCTGCTCGCGCTCGCCGCCGGCCACCGCGCGCTTCATGCCCTCGGTGACGCCCTTCTCGCTCCCCACCGGAATGTTGGGCTCCATGCCGCCCTGCCAGAGCGCGAACCGGCCCTTCAGGTCCGGCGTGTTGACCGCGCGGAACACGCGATCCTCGTAGTGCCTCATGTAGCCCCAGCTCATCGTGACGGCGGAGATGTTGGGGTTCATGAAGGCCGGGTCGCCGGCCATCGCGTCGCTGACGCTGTTGATGTAGTCCCAGCGGCCGGTGTTGAAGCCCACGAAGCGCTTCCCCAGCGCGGCGCGAATCTCCATCAGCTGGAAGGCCGCCTCGAGCTGCTCCACCAGGACGTAGGTTCGAATCGACGAAGGCACCAGGCCCACCGCCGTCTCCAGCGCGCCGAGCAGCTCGTTCCAGAACGCGGCCTCCTCGGCGGTCTGAATCTTGGGCAGGTAGAGCACCAGGGACGAGCCCTGAGCGGCGAGCGTGCGGTGGTTGTTGACGACGTAGACGGCCGCGTCGACGAAGGACGCGCCGAAGCCTGTGCCGCCCACCTCGCGCACGTGACGGTCGTCGAGGTGCAGGCCGCGGGCGCGGAAGATGCGGGTGGTGAAGTCGAGCTGCTTCCTCCAGTCCTCGATGATCGGCCGGCCGAAGAAGCTCTTCCCCCAGGTGTTCATCTCCTGAGCCACGTTCTCCGCGACCTCGAGGAAGATGGGCGCGCGGGTGAACGCGAGCATCAGGTTCCGCTGGTTGTCGAGCGAGAGGGTGGAGAGCTGCCCGAGCGCGTCCTCGCCGTCGAACATCCACCCGTCGGCGCCGGACAAGAGCGCGTAGGCCACGTTGCGCAGGGACTGAGCGAGCGGCGCGCGCAGGCGCGCGGCGGGGCCCGTGCCCTGAATCCACTGGCGCTCGAGGTCCTTGGGAATGGCCCCGCCCTCGAACTTTCCGTCGCGCGCCTCCTGCACCGTGAGCGCGGTGCCGGCGATGATGGACTTGGGATCGAGGAACGACAGCGGCCGGCCCTCGCGCAGGCGCTTCAGGCGTCGCTCGATGCGCTCCCGCATCAGCCGCCGCCGCTCGGCGTTCAATGGAGCCAGGGCCTCCAACACCTCGAGCACCTTCGGCGTCAGGACGTCCCCGTATGCCGCCTCGACTCCCTGCCTCAGCTCCAGCCTCTTCGCGCGCGCCGTCATAAGGGTTCTTTCGCCCCAACCGCGTCCGGTTTCAATGCGTACCCGCGCTCACGGGCCACGAAAAAAATGCGTAAGGCGAGGCCGTCGCATCAGCGCCGGACACGTGCGCGTTGATCGTCCCATGCTCACTCGCCTAGGCGTCTCCACCGGCAGTCCAACCCTGGAGGGATTCACATGCACCGCTTCGCCTTCGCCGCACTCTGTGCCGTCGTCGCGTCGTCAGCCCTCGCCGAGACCAAGGACGCCGGCGCCGCGATGGACATGACCAAGATGGGCCCCGCCGCTCGCAAGCCCACCGACGAGAAGAAGAGCAAGCGGGAGATCGAGGACTTCTTCAAGAAGGACGACGACCTCTCCGCCAAGGGCGAGATGGAGCCGATGCTCGAGCTCATCGACTTCCCCGTCTACATGGCCACCGACACCCTCTCGGGGAAGCCCGAGGCCAAGGAGTACTCCAAGGACGAGTACGTGAAGATGATGAAGCCCTTCTACGAGAACATGCCCAAGGACTCGAAGACCAAGCACAAGCGGGCCATCACCCTGCTCTCCGACTCGCTCGCCGTGGTCTTCGACGACTTCACCATGACGACCGGCAAGCAGAAGGTGAGTGGCAAGAACATGAGCCTCTTGGTGAACGCCGACGGCAAGTGGAAGTTCAAGACCATGGTCGAGGCCGGCTGGGGCGGCATGGAGCAGCCCGCCGCCGCGCCCGCGCCCACCCCGGCACCGGCACCGAAGAAGTAGGGCCCCTCCGCGACCCGGCCGCCGGCGCTCCGTGCCCCGAGAACCGCGGCGCCACGCAGGGGTCCACCAACACAGGTCAGCCACCAGTTCGTCGGGGTGACGTTTTTCGTCAATCGGCGCCTCGCCAGAAGAACGATTTTGTCTCTGGGCGGACCAGTGGTGATGCGACAAACTCACAGCCCCGTGAGCGAGCCGCTCCTCTGCACCCTCACCTTCCCGTCCCTGTCCGCGCTCCAGAACACCTGGGCGGCGAACGCCGGCGCGCGCTGCTTCGTGCCGTGGCCTGACGAGGTGGCGGCCGGCCAGCCGGTGGTGGTGCGGCTCGCGGTGGAGGGCCAGGGCACTGCCGATCTGCTGGGCACGGTCCTCGGCGGCGACTTCGACGAGGGCGGCAACGTGGGGCTGTCGGTGGAGCTGTCGCCCCAGGCGCAGGAGCTGTTGCGCTCGCTCCACGAGCCCCGCGCCGAGACCCTCAAGGCCACGCCGGCGCCCCAGGCCCTCTTCACCACCGGGCGCATCGAGATGCCCACCTCGGACACCCTGGCGCGCCCGGTCACCGGCCTCGAGGAGGAGGCGCCGCCGCGCGACGACGACGGGGAGCCGATGCTCCCCGCCGGCACCCTCCTCGAGGAGCGCTTCCAGATCGAGGGCCACGTGGCCAGCGGCGGCATGGGCGACGTGTACCGGGCCTCCCACGTGCACCTGAAGCGGCCGGTCGCGCTCAAGCTGCTCAAGCGCGTCTTCGCCCAGGACGTCGAGATGTGGGGCCGCTTCAAGCGCGAGGCCGAGCTGGTCAGCCAGCTGGAGAGCCCCCACATCGTCCGCGTCTTCGACTTCGGCAAGACCAAGGCCGGCCAGCCCTACCTGGCCATGGAGTTCGTGGAGGGCAAGCGGCTCGACGAGCTCCTCGCCGACGGCCCGCTGGACGTCAAGCGCGCGGTGACGCTGCTCTCGCAGGTCTTCCTGGGCCTCGAGGAGGCGCACGCGATGGGCATCGTCCACCGCGACTTGAAGCCGCCCAACATCATCGTCGGCAAGAAGCGCGACGGCAGCGAGTCGGTGAAGATCCTCGACTTCGGCATCGCCCGGCTCTCCGACACCAGCGCCAAGAAGGACAACAAGCTCACCCAGGTGGGCATGGTGGTGGGCACGCCCGCCTACCTCGCCCCCGAGCAGGCCCTCGCCGCGCAGATGGACGAGCGCACCGACATCTACGCCATGGGCTGCGTGGCCTACGAGCTGCTCACCGGCCACCCGCCCTTCGTCTCCGAGAGCCTGCCGCAGGTCATCTCCATGCACCTGACCCAGGCGCCGCGGCCGCTGGAGTCGGTGCGGCCGGAGCTGGCCAGCACCCCCGGCATCGGCGTGGCCCTCCTCACCGCGCTGGCCAAGGAGAAGGAGAGGCGCTTCCCCAACGCCAAGGCCTTCCGGCTGGCGCTGGAGGCGGCGCTCGGCCCGGTCGCCCAGGGCCCCGGCGCCGGCTACGGTCCCGAGCCCGTCACCAACCCCGGCTGGCCGCCGCCGCCGGGCTTCACCCCGCAGGGCGCGAGCGCGGCCTGGCCGCCCCCCCCGCCCTCTGCGCCGGC
>JBBIOE010000165.1:0-18718 GCA_037443525.1 Archangiaceae bacterium
CCCGCGCCGCCGCCCGTACCGCCGCCCGCGCCGCCGACCGAACCACCGTCGGGGCCGCCATTGGAGCCGGCATCGACCGGCTGCAGGCAGCTCACCGCCAACACCGCCACCCCCAGCATCACCGCCGGCACTCCCAGGCTCCGCTTCATCCCGAAGTCCTCCCTCGTTGGTTTCCGACTGAGTGGCCGGGGGCCTCGAGTTCCGTTGGCCCCAGGCGGCGCTTCATCGCGCGCAGGAATGTTCCAGCCGCCGCAGCGCTGGATTCCCAGCCGCCGAGGTCGGCAGGGCCGCCGAGACGGACCTGGCCTCGTCGACCCGTGCCAGGCCGCACAGCGCGAGCACCTCCACCACGCGCGCCTCGGTGGCGAACTCGCTGCGCGGGTACTGCCCCTGGAACGCCCGCGCCGCCGCCAGGCCCTCGGCGAAGCGCTCCTCGTCCACCGCGCGCACGGCGCGATCCAGCGCCTCCAGCTCTCGGCGTAGCCCCTCTGGGTCCGCGGCCCGGGGCGCGCGGGCGGGTGGCTCAGGTGCGGGGAGGGGAGGGGCCTCGCGCACGCGGGCCGCCACCGCGGGAGGTTCATCCCGCCCTGGCTCCACCGGGGCCGCCGCTGGCTTCGACTCCGGCTCCGTCGTCGGAGCCAGAGGTGCTTCCGGGACCAGCGGCGGCGCCGCGGGCGACTGCCGGGGCTCGGGCACCAGCGCCTCGGCGGCCGGTCTCGGCGCGGTCGCCCGCGTCAGCGGCGCTGGGGAGGGCTCCGCTCGGACCACCGGCGGCGGCTCTGCTGGCGGCGCCTTCGGGAAGACCTGCACGGACGAACCGGTCAGCGGCGCAGGAGGAGGTGCGGCGGGGTGACTGCTTCGCGGCGCGGCCGTCACCGCCGGCCTCTGCACCAGCCTCGAGGTCGCCACGGCCCCGCCCATCACCCCCGCGCCCGCCGCCACCGAGACGACGCCCACCAGCAAGAGCTTCGCCGTGGTGAGTCCGGTACCGGCCACCGCCGCGGCCGGGGCCAGCGCCGCCGCCGTGACCGCTGCCTTCACACTTTGCCGCTGCCGCTCCGAGGGCCCGCCGCCCCGCGAGGCCCGCCGAATCAGCTCTCGCGCCCGGGGTGAAAGATCGCTCATCGCAGGTCTCCTTCACGGACTTCCAGCAACTGGTCGAAGCGGGCCCGGGCCGCGCGGAGCCGCGTGGACAGGGTGTTCGCGTTCGTCCCGGTCAGCCGCGCCACTTCCGGCACGGTGAACCCCTCGAACTCCACCAGCATGAAGACGAGCCGCTGCGTCTCCTCGAGCTGGTCGGCCAGCCGGAGCACCTGCCGCAGCGCCTGGTTGGCCATCGCCTGCTCGTCCGGACGACCGGCGGCCTCGAGGTGCGGTTCGTCCTCCAGCGGCCCCTGCTCGCCGCGCCGCGCACCGGATCGGCGGTAGTCCTTGGCCACCCGCACCGCGATGCCCGTCACCCAGGTCTTCAGCGTCGAGTCGCCCCGAAACTCCCCCAGGCGACGGTGCGCGATGACGAAGACGTCCTGCACCGCGTCTTCCACCAGCGCTGGAGCGACCCCCAGGCGCTCGAGCAACCGCCACACCCCATCGACGTGGAGGTCGTAGAAGGCGCCGAAGTCGAAGTCCGCGCTGGCGCTCACGCTACCCCTCTGTGTCCGCTCGGCCTCGCGCGCCATCACTGGCGCGTGGGTGGCCGGGGCGCACGGATTCCGTTTACCAGACCCACTGAAGCCCCAGCTCCGCCGCGGCGGACAGCGCGCCGGCCTGGAACAACACCCCGGAATCCTCGAACGAGACGGACGGGCGCACCAGCGCGACTCGCCCTCCCACGACGGCGGTGGCGCTCAGGCTCCTCCACAGGCGCAGCGCGCCTCGCGCCTCCAGGCCGGCCACCACCGACACCCCGGTCCCGGTGCGAGGCCTGGCGACGTTCTCCCCGCTCACCCGCCAGGCCTCGGCGGCCACCAGCGCGCACGGCCCTCCCGAGGCGCGGCCGGCGTGCGGCTGCCAGCACCCGGAGAGCTGTCCGCCCCCGACCGGCTGCACCGAGACCCGCGCGCCCGGCGCCGGCCCACCGGGAACCACGGTCGGCCCACCCGCGCGCAGCGAGAGCAGGAGCGCCCACCGCTCGGCCCACTCCAGCCCGCCCGTCACCGCCAGCCGCGCCGCGAGCGAGGGCAAGGTGCCCTGCTCGGCCAGCGCGGTGAGGGCCAGCGAAGCGCGGGGCCGAGAAGGCGGCGCCAGGGGAGCCTCGACGCCGGCCGGTTCTGTCTGGCCTCTCTGGCCTCGCGCCCCCAGCCGCACCAGCACGAGCGCGGCCTGCGCCGCCTCCGCGCAGGTGTCGGTTCGCACCACCCGCTCTCCGGCGCTGGGCGCGATGAAGCGCACCACCAGCCGCCACCGCGAGCCGTCGGGAGCGGCCTCGACGTCGACCGCTCCCTCCGCGGCGCCCACCAGCTCGGCGGCCTCCGGGGCGGGCGCGCACGGCACCCTCCACGCCAGGGAGAAGGCCGACGCCTCGCTCGCAGCCAGCGCCACGCGCAGGGTGAGGAGTGTCCAGAGCGGCGGGGCCACCGGCGCATCATCGGGCAGGCGGCGTGGGGCGACACCTGAAAAGGGCCCCCGGGAGGCGCCGCGGGTTGCTGGGCGGCGCTCCGCGCGTCACGCCCCGGCTTGCACCGGCGCCGCCCTCGGCGCGGGCGCCCGCGGCATCGCCTTCGCCGTCATGATGAGCATCTGCAGGCGGTTCTCGACGTTGGCGAAGCTGGTGTCGGGGTCGTAGTCGAGCGAGACGATCTGCGCGTCGGGGTAGCGCTGCTTCATCGCCTTCACCAGGCCGCGGCCGGTGATGTGGTTGGGCAGGCAGCCGAACGGCTGCACGATGACGAACGAGCGCACGCCGTGCTTCGCGTGCTCGAGGATCTCCGCGGGAATCAGCCAGCCCTCGCCGACCATGTACGTCTTGTCGATGAGGTCCTCGACGTTCTTGGAGAGGCCGTGCACGTCTGCCTTCTCCTCGTAGAAGCGGAAGGCGCGGTGGTGCTTCGCGATCTTCGAGAGCACGTGGTCGTAGAGGCCGTCGACCACGCCCGCCAACAGCCCCTGAAGGAACGCGTTCGGCAGGTGCCCGCGCCTGGCGCCCTCGGCGACCCGAATCAGGTCGCGCCGGAAGAAGTCGACCAGGTCGGGGAGGATGACCTCGAGCCCGTGCCGCTCGAGGTAGCGCACCAGGTCGCCGTTCGAGGTCGGGTGGTAGTTGAGCAGAATCTCCCCGATGACGAAGGTGCGCGGCCGCCGCGTCTCGCGCTGCACCGGAATGGCGTTGAAGGCGTCGACGGCGTCGGCGAAGGCGGCCTTCGCGTGCGAGCTGCCCCTCGAGAGGCCGTCGCACACCTTCGCGAACGTCGCCTCGAAGACCCGGTCGGTCTCGCCGAGGGTGCGCTCGTAGGGCCTCGTCTTGCGGACCATGTCCTCCATCGCGTCGAGGATGCCGAGGCCCCAGAGCGAGTGGAGCTGGTCCTTCATCGACATCGAGAAGCTGGGGTGCATGCCCTTGGTGTCGGCCCCGGTGGTGATGATGGGCACGTCGGCGTAGCCCGCGTCGTCGAGCGCCTTGCGCGCCAGGCCCGCGTACTGGCCCGCGCGGCAGTCGTCGCAGTTCTTGGCCAGCCCCAGCGCCAGCTCGCCCGGCTTCTTCGTGCCCTTCTCGGCCGCCGCGAGGAACTCGCCCACGTTGAGCTGCGCCGGGTAGCAGATGTCGTTGTGCAGGTAGCGCTTGCCGAGCTCGATGGCCCGCGCCCCGGCGAGCGGCAAGGGCTCGAGGCGGTAGCCCTTCCTCGCGATCACCGCCGACATCACCCGCGCGAAGGGCCCCGAGATGTTCGGCACCATGATGGTGCGCAGCGCCTTGTCGGCCTCGCCGAACACCACCGGGTAGGGCGCCGGCAGCGTCCCCGTCTTCGGCGCGCGACCCTCCTGCGCGTCGCGGCGGCGGCGGGCGCGGGTGGTCTCGACGAACGACTTCACCCGAATGGTGAGCGGCCCCTTGGCCTCGCCCTCGTCGAGCTTGAGGTTGAGCAGCGGCTTCTCGCTCGTCTCCTTCATGATGCGCGTCATCTCCTCGGTGATGATGGCGTCGTGGCCGCAGCCGAAGCTGACCACCTGCACCACCTCGAGGTTCGGGTGCCTCGCGCCCACCATCGCCGAGCCGAACATGCGCACGTGGAAGGGGTTCACCGTCTCGGCGCGCACGTTGCTGAGGTCGGCCTCGTCCACCGCCGCCACCGCGTCGGGCGTGAGCACCGGAATGCCCAGGCGGGTGAAGTGATCGGAGAGGCCGTGGCTCACCAGCTCGTCCGAGTGGTACGGGCGCCCGGCGAGCAGCACCGCGAAGTCCTCGCCACGCAGCCCGTCGAGCACCGCCTGGCCCTCCTGGCGCAGCAGGGCCCGGAACGAGGTCATGGCGCGGTCGGCCTGCGAGAGCGCCGCCTGCACGTGCCTCGCCTCGATGCCGAAGGTCTGGTGGAACCAGTCGCACAGCTGCCGGTCGCGGCGCTTCAGGTCGTACCAGTGGAAGATGGGGCGATCGAAGGCGATGCCGTGGCGGGTGGTGGGCTCGTCGCTCTGCTCCACCAAGACCGGGTAGCCCTGCACCACGGCGCAGACGTGCACGCCGGCGGTGGTGCCGTTCTCGGCGGGCATCTTCACCATCATCGGCATGAAGATGCGGTCGACCCTCTTGGCGATCAGGTCCTGCACGTGGCCGTGCACCAGCTTCGCCGGCAGGCACACCGTGTCCGACGGCACCGAGGGGAGGCCCTGGTTGAAGAGCGAGTGGCTCGACGAGCGCGAGAGCACCGGCTCGAAGCCCAGCGCGCCGAAGAGGGTCGACCAGAAGGGCATGCTGTTCCAGAACTCGAGCGCCTTGGGGAAGCCCACCTTCACGCCGCGCTTCGGCAGCACGGCCTCGGGCTGCCAGTCGCGGAAGAGCAGCGCGCTGCGCCGCTTCACCAGGTCGGGCACTCCGTCCATCTTCGCCTGCACGCGCCTGAGCTCGGCGCGCGTCTCGGGCGCCTTGGGGTCGCCGAGGATCTCCCCGCGCTCGCAGCGGTGGCCCGAGATGAAGGTGCCGCCGTCGTCGAAGCGCACCACCGAGCGGGTGCAGGCGTTGGTGCAGAAGCGGCACACGCTCGCCGGCAGCTTGTCCCAGGCCAGCGTCTCCAGGCGGTCGAAGCCGACGAAGCGGCTCTTGGTGACGCCGGCCTCGGTCATCGCCTTCTTCGTCAAGAGCGCGATGCCGATGGCGCCCATCTCGCCGGGGTGCGGCGGGCGCACCACCTTCCGGCCGGTGAGCTCCTCGAAGGCGCGCAGCACCGCGTCGTTCTTGATCGTGCCGCCCTGCACGCACAGCACCTCGCCCAAGGCGTCGAAGCGCGAGACCCGCACCACCTTGGTGAAGACGTTCTCCACGATGCTCCGCGCCACCCCACCGAGGATGTCGTCGACCGCCTTGCCGTTCTTGAGCTCGGTGATGATGGAGCTGTTCATGAACACCGTGCAGCGCGAGCCGAGCTTCGAGGGCGCCTTGGCGTCGAAGGCCGCTTGCGCCACCGCGCCCACCGGCCGCCCCAGCGACGACGAGAGCGTCTCGATGAACGAGCCGCAGCCGGCCGAGCACGCCTCGTTGAGCGTGATGCCGGTGATGATGCCGTCGTTGACCCAGATGGCCTTGATGTCCTGCCCACCCACGTCGAGGATGAACGAGACGTCGGGCACGAAGCGGCGCGCGGCCTCGGCGTGCGCCACCGTCTCCACGGTGTGGTGGTCGGCCTTGAAGGCGGTGTTGAAGAGCAGCTCGCCGTAGCCGGTGGTGCCGAGCCCGAGGATCTCGAGCGTGAGCCCCTTCGCCCGGTAGCGCCGCGAGAGGTCCAACAGCGCGGTGGTGACCACCTGGAGCGGGTCGCCCGCGTTGCCCGCGTAGAAGGCGTCGACGAGCTCGCCGTCGTCGTCGAGGAGCACGAACTTGCTGGTGGTCGAGCCGGCGTCGATGCCCAGCCACGCGCGCACGGTGGTGCCGGCGGGGAAGTCGCGCGGCGTGAAGACCGGCAGGCGGTGGCGAAGGGTGAAGTCCTGCCTTTCCTGTGGCGTGGCGAAGAAGGGCCGATCGCTGGGCGAGGCCTCGGCCCCCGGCGCGTCGAGCCCCGAGAGCCGCGTCGAGGAGTAGCCCGAGGTCTCGTCGCCGAAGAGCCGCTCCACCGAGAGCGCCGCGCCCAGCGCCACCATCAGCTCGGGCCGCTCGGGGCGGATGACGTCGTCGCCCGAGAGGCCCAGGCGCTCGGCGAAGACCTCCACCAGCTTCGGGTTGAAGGTGAGCGGACCGCCCTCGAAGATCACCGGCGGGTGCACGCTCATGCCCTGGATGAGGCCGCCCACCGTCTGGCGCACCAGCGCGTGGAAGGTGGAGAGCGCGATGTCTTCCTTGGCCACGCACTGGTTGAGCAGGGGCTGAATGTCGGTCTTGGCGAAGACGCCGCAGCGGCCGGAGATGTCGTAGACGCGCGTGCCCTTGGCGGCGAGCGCGCCGAAGGACTCGCTGGGCACCGAGAGCAGGCTCGCCACCTGGTCGATGAAGGCCCCGGTGCCGCCGGCGCAGGTGCCGTTCATGCGCATGTCCGACGCGGTCAGGCGCCCGAGCCGCTCGTCGTGGGTGAAGAAGACGACCTTCGCGTCCTCTCCGCCGAGCTCGATGGCCACGCGGGCGCGCGGGTAGAGCGTCTGCACCGCCAGCGAGTTGGCCACCACCTCCTGCACGAAGAAGCCGCCGAGGCGCTCGGCGAGCCGGGTCCCGCCCGAGCCGGCCACCGCCAGCGCGAAGGAGGCGCCGGGGAGCCGCGCGTGGGCCTCCTCGAGCAGCCGCTTCGCCGTCGCCGCCTGCCGGGCCCCGTGGCGCGCGTAGGCCGAGTGCAGCACTCCGTGCGTCTCGGGGTCGAGCACCACCAGCTTGGCCGTCACCGAGCCGACGTCGAGGCCCACCAGCAGGTGTCGTGCGGTCACGCGGTGCTCCCGTGGCGGCCGGAGCGGGGGGAACTTTCGCCGGCCGAGCCCAGAGGGCTAACCCACGGCGCCCGGGCGGGAGCTGACCTGGGTCAAGGGGCCTCCCCGCCGTCTCCCTGGGCGCGACGTCGCCGCCTCAGTCGAGTGGGTCCTTCACCTCCCACTCGAAGTCCAGCGGCAGCGGCGCTTTGTCTTGCCAGATGGTCCACCAGGGCTGCTCGACGACCCCGAAGGCCGGCGACGCCGCGGAGATGGTCGTCGCGACGGGCGTGTTGCTCGTCAGCCAGACGGAGATCGGGCCTGGGGTGGCGGCGCCGAAGACCACCGCGGTCGCGCTGACGCCCGCGTCGTGCTGCCAGGTGTCCTGCTGAACGGCGGGCCCCGCCGCGGAGAAGAGCGGGCGCTGCACGGGGCCTACGTACTGGCCCGAGACGCCGAGGCGGAACTGGGCGGTGGTGACGTTGCTGACGTCGTACTGCAGCCCATGCAAGGGGCTTCGCGGCGTGATGGAGACCACCGCGGTCACCCGGGTGGGGGCGCCGGCGAAGGACACCACCTTCGAGCTCTGCCCGGGGGCCAGGGTCACCACCCCGCGCCGCCTGGTCGTCTCGCCCTCGACGTCGAGCAGCTCGTAGCCGTTGTGGCCGGCGACGCTGAAGTCGGTGCCCGGCGCCGTGAACTGGCCGAAGAAGGTGCACGAGCGCTGCAGCGACACCCCGACCTGGTTGATCGACCCGAAGTGGGGTGGGCGCTCGTACACCTGGCCCGAGGTGGCGATCGCGGCGGTGGTGTCCGGCGGGCAGAGCGCCAGGCCGCCGGCGTCGGGCTTCTCCAGGGCGAGGCGGGTGCCGCTGGCGCACGCGACGCGGTAGTCCTGGCCGTCGACGGCCGGAAGGCCCGTGCCGTAGAGGTGCACCACGTCGCCGGGGCCGTAGCCGCCGGGCCGCTGGGTCTCCACCGTCGCGCCGAAGGACTGGGGCGCGGTGCGCGTCACCGGGATCTGCAGGCCCGTGCCCTCGAAGTGGGTCCCCACCAGGGCCATCCTCGCGTTGTCGCCCGAGGTCCCCGGCGTTCCCACCAGCATCCCCTTCATGAAGTCCGCGTTGCCGGCCTGCACCTGCCCGCCGAAGAACTTGAGGCCCGAGCTGTGGAGGATCTCCAGCATGCGCCCGTTCTCCAGCACCTCGTCGGCGTGGGAGTTGTCTTCGTTCTCGACCCGCCAGCCGGCGTCGCGGGCGTTGAACGCTCCGACGTAGGCGAGGGTGATGGCGTGGAACTGCGCCGCGTGGAACTCGACCTTCAACGGCGGCAGCGCGCTCTCGGTGTTGTCGAGGCGGAAGACCACCGGGGTCGCGTTGCTGCGCGAGATGAAGTTCCAGATCTTCGGGTTGTCGATGGTGTTGAGGCTGCCGGTGCCGACCATCGACCAGGCCGCCTCGTCGGCGAACACCGGGCGCCACCAGCGCGAGGCCGAGGAAGCGTTCTGGCGGGTCGTCGTGTCGGTGGCGCTGTCCCAGGGGTCGTGGCCCGCGTTCGTCGCGCGCGCGGACACGAAGTACTGCGGCGGCACGCGCTCCCAGTGCGAGCCGTGATCGATGTCCCGCGGGTCCCGGCCGGTGTTGCCGCTGCCACCGTCGGCCCCGTCCTCCTGAATGCACCGGTAGGAGCGGCGCGCGACCGAGGTCCCGGTGCCTCCATCGGCCCGTTGGAAGGTGACCGGCAGGTCGACCGCCACCACGTCCTCGAGGTGGTAGGTCGCAAAAGGCTGCCAGAGCCCTCCGTCGGCCCGCGCGCGCGCGGACTCGTTGAACGAGCGCCGCACCCTGGACCCCGCGGCATAGGTGGTGCCCGGGTCCCACTCCGCCGCCGCCCTCAAGGGCTCGTCGAAGCGTGGCTTCGCCGCGACGATGAGCGGTTGCAGGAAGGTGACCTCCTGGAGCATGGGCGTGGAGATGCCGGTGCCATACGGACGCCACACCTCGAGGTTGGTGACGAGGCTGTCGTAGAGCTTCTCGAGCACGATGCCCCGGCACTTCCACTCGCAGTCGATGTTCATTCCCTGGATGACGATCTGCAGCGCCATCGAGGGGATGGTGGGGTCAGGCCGGCTGCTGGTCACGCGCACCAGGTAGTCGTCGAACACCCCGCCATCGGCCGGCTGCGTGGGCTTGAGGACGCCCTCGCCGATGAGGGTGGTGCGGTGCTTGCTGTCCAGCACCCAGGTGCGGCTCAGCCGGTACTTGCCCGCGGGGACGCGCAGGGTGCCCCAGTCGCCCAGGGCCGCGGCCGCGGCGTCGAAGGCGTCGCTGTCGTCGTGGACGTCGTCCCCCAGCGCGCCGTAGTCGCGCACGTTGATCTCGCCGCCGTCAGGCGAGGTGGGGACCGGCCGGCACAGGTACTCCGTCGACTCCACCTCGGCGCCTTCCACCTTGCCGTTGCCGTCGGCGTCGATGCCGCTGTCGAGGCGGAAGCCGCCGAAGGCGCAGTGGGCCCCGGCGGGCTCCGAGCTCATCGTCACGCTGCGGCCGGCGGCGCCGCGCGGTCCCGCAGTGCCGGCATCGCCCGGAGCGCCTGGAGCGCCTGGAGCACCGGGAGTGCCGGGAGTCCCGGGAGCGCCCGCCCCGCCCGCGGCGCCGTTGCAGACGTAGCGGGGCGGCTCCTCACCGACCCGGAGTCGCAGGCCCCCTTCAGGACACTGCTCGCCCGGAGGCTCGACCGAGATGTCCAGGCGAGGCGGGGGTGGAGGGGTGCTCGTGCAGGCGGTCAGCCCGAGGAGGAGCACGAAGGGGGGCGCGAGTCGCATGGGGTCTCCGGGACGGGGCACTGGGCCAGCGCAATCGGGGCGGGGGAGTGTCGCATCGAGGGAGGCCGGCACCAGTTTCCACGCGCGTCGTCGTCCCGAGCCTTCACCGCTCCAGATCGGGCTAGCCTCGACGCCTGACGCCAACCCGGGAGTCCGCGTGCTGACCATCGAGGAGCTCAAGACGCTGTCGGCCTCCCTGAAGCTGGCGGAGTTCCGCAAGCAGCTCGGGCCCTTCGCGCTGGTGCAGCGGCCGCCGGACCCGGGTGACGATCCGGCGCGGACCGCCGAGTCCGACAACCCCTGGGGCTCGGAGAGCACGCACCTCGCCCGGCCCGGCGCCGTCGAGACGGGCACGCTGTCGATGGTCTTCCAGTTCGACCAGCTGCTCGTGGCCACGCTCCCGCCGCTCCAGGGCGTCGACGAGCTGACGGTGGGCCGGCAGCCGGACTGCGACCTGGTCATCGACGAGCCCTCGGTCTCCAAGAGCCACGCGGTGCTCCGGTGGGACGCCGCTCAACGCCGCGCCACCATTCAGGACAGCGGCTCGCGGAACGGCACCTTCGTCAACGCCGGCGCCAGGGTGAACGGCGAGCGCCCGCTCAAGGACGGCGACATCGTCAGCTTCGGCGACGCGCAGTTCTGGTACTGGCTCATCGAGACGCTGCACGCGCGGCTCACCCAGGCGGCGCGCCTCTCGTCGCATCGGGGCGTTTGAGCCTCGACGACGCGCGTCTCCTTCAAACGCGAGACGAGCCATTCCTCTCTCGAGTCGCAGATCAGGCGTGAGTGGCCGCCGTCCACGTGGGACGTTCAGCACCGCCGACAACTCGCGCGTGTGCACGGCGTGGACGTCGTGTCCCGCGGGTCAGCTCGTGGCGACCGGCATCGTCGGGCTCCTGGTGCGCCAGGGGCCGAGTCCTCGGACGTGGCGAACCTTCACGCCTCCCCGGTCCAGTGGAGTCTGCGCGCGGTTGGAAGGCTGTTCGCGCACCCCGTCTACTTCAGCCGTCGCGCGAGCTCACAGGAGGGCTCCCGGGCGGCCTGACAGGCGGCGTCGGCGAAGGCCTTCGCCTCCGCGCGATCGGGCGGAAGTCCGGCGAGGCCCTCCAGATGAGCCCGGGCGGCGAAGGCGCAGGAGGGGCCGTCCGCGCCGTGCGCGCTCTGCCCGACGAAGCAACCGTTCTCGACGTGGCGGAGGTCGTGGAGTCGATCGGTGAGCCGTTCGCCGTAGACGAGGTCGTAGGAGACGAGCGGCTTCCAGGTGGCGGCCTCGACGCAGAGCGCGTCGAGCTCGGGGTCTTCCCCGGGCTTCGGGTGCCGCGCGCAGGCTCGCTGGAACGCTGCGCGGGAGGCGAGGCTGCCGCTCTTCATGCTTTGGCGTAGGGCGACGCGCTTGACCGATTGATCCAGCCCGCTGCGTTCACAGCACAGCGGGTCACCGGCCCGGCAGCCCTCGGCGAGGCGCGCCTCGGTGATCTCCGGCGGGAGGAGGTCGTCCCGTCCCTGCTGGTCGAGGTTGGCGTGCAGCCGGCGTTCGAGCTCGCACGCCCCGTGTGCGCCGTCCTGGCAGAACGTCGCGAGGTGCCTGGCTGCCGCCGACTTCGTCCTCATCACCGGCCGCAGGTTCCCGTCCTGCCACGCGGCAGCGATGCAGGCGCCCTTCCCCCCGGCCTTGCACTCAGAGTCCAGCCGGGAGGCCGGCACGTACCAGGCCGCCGCCACGCAGGCGCTGCCGTCTTTCTCGCACAGGGGGATCTGCGCCTGCACGTCGGCACGGAGCGCCGGCGGCGGCTTGCCGTCGAGCCGGCTCAGCACCTCGCAGGACAGAGGGTCGCCGTACTTCTCGCACCCGAACCCAGCGAAGCCACGCGCCAGCCCCGGGTCCGGGCTCTGTCCGGGGCTCCCCCGCTCGTAGCGCTCGGCCGCGGCGCCGCACTCGACGCGCCCGACGTCGCGGTCGTGGTCCTTGGAGCCCTCCGGAGTCCCGTTGCGCTCCAGGCGCGCGCGGGCGCAGGCCTGCTCGTTTCGCAGCTCGATCCCCAGTCCGAGCGCGGCGTCGAAGGCGGCTGGACCCTGAGCGAACTCGCAGGCGGTGGCGAGCTGCCGAAGCGCCGGACAGGCCGCGCGCCCGCACTGCCCGAGGGCCGTCGCGCAATAGGCCACGCTGCCCTCCCAACCGTTGCCGCTGAAGCTCTCGAGGCCCAGACCGCACGTCCCGGCTTCGCCCGCGACGCAGCGCTGCCGCATCGACGCGCGCCACTCCCGAGTCCCTCGTCTCGCCTCGGAATCGAAGGGCTGCGCGTACTCGCACCACCGGACGAGCCCCGCGTCGCAGGCGGCCGTGGTGGCGGCCTTCTTCGCGGCGAGCAGCTCGCGGTCGGAAGCGCCTCGTCCGGCGACGGCGATGCAGCTCCCGTGGCTGCCGCGCGCGCAGCTCGCCTTCGCCGCGGCCTCCCACGCCTCGGGACGCGCCAGCCGGCAGGCCTCGGGCTCGCCGGCCTCGCACGCGGCGCGGAGCATCTCCGCCGTCGGGAGACTCTCGGGCTTCGTCGGTCGCACGCGCAAGGGAAGTGGAGTCTTCTCGTCACCGGCAATGCGCTGCGCGAGCGCACACGCCGCCCTCTCGCCCGCGGCGCAGAGTCGCGCATGCTCGGTGACCGCTCGCTGCAGCCTTCCCGCGGTGGCGGCGCCGAGGATCTCGGCCTCTACCCGGGCGACACACGCTCCGGGCTCCTTCCGCGCGCAGGCATTCTCGAGCGCCGCGAACGACGCCAGCGCTGCGGCCTCGGGACACGCCAGCGCGTCGCTCGTGCACAGCGCGAGTTGCTGGCGGGCGAGAGGAGAAACCTTCGGGGGGGCAGGGGCGGCCAGCACCAGCGTCGGCGCGAGCAGCAGGGAGAGGAGCGTTCGCGGCGAGAGCGAGGGCACCGGGACAGCATCTCATCGCTCAGTCGGGTGGCGCTGCTGAATGTTGCGGTGGTCGACCCGAAGCACGAAGGCCCGAGCCTGCCGTGGAATCGCCGCCGCGATGCATCACCGTGCGGGCGCCGGTCAGAGCGACGGCAGACCTCGAGTGCGGTGGCGCACCATCGAGGGACGCTGAAGACGATCTCCGTGAGCCGCACGCGGTTCATCGGCGCCTCGATGCCGAGCGTGCTTGACGCCCCACTTCTCCTGAACGAGCTTCCGGAGATGGCTCGGTGTTTCGCGCTCGCCCTCGTCCTCGTCGTCGCTGCCCCCTCCTTCGCGGCCGAGCTGTCCCTGGAGATGACGGCCCTGCAGAAGAACCGCGTCCAGATCTGGCGCCTCGACTTCCCGGCCGAGAAGATCGAAGACAAGCTCGAGGCGTGGGCGCAGGCGCTCGAGGAAGCCGCGCCCACCCTTCCGCCCGAGGAGAAGGCGCTCTTGACGGCAGAGCGGGAGCGGCTCGCCTACACGAAGCAATGGCTCGAGGTCAGCCGCTCCTACGCCGCCGCCATGAGCGACCTCAGCGCCGAGGCCGTCGAGCGCGCCACCAAGGACCTCGGCAGCTTCGACCAGGCGATGCAGCAGTACGGCGCCGCCCACTCCGGGTGGTTCCTCGGCAGTGGAGAGAGCCAGGCCCTCAACAACGCGAAGTTCGCGCTGAAGAAGCTCGCGCGCTTTCGCGCCTTCTTCGTCAAGCGCCTCGCGGCCATGCAGGAGATCGACGCCAGGTCGAAGCAGCTGGAGGACAAGCTCGACGACCCCGCCGCCGACGCCGCCGAGCTGACGACGCTGGTGGATGAGCACAAAGCCACCTGCGACAAATTGAACAAGGCCTGGGCCGACGTGGGCGGCTCGACGTCGGACCTGGGCAAGTCGGTGGAGGAGCGACTGAAGACGCCGGGGGCGTGCAACAACTCGGCGCTCAGCCGCTACACCACGACCAGGCGCTGGTACTGGCCCGAGGTGCGCGTGCGCCTGGAGGCCACGCAGGAGAACACCCTCTGCATCTCGAGCGGGCTCGACAAGCCAGACAGCACCTGCGACCGGTCCACCTTCCGAAATCAGATGGTGGAGACCGGGCAGCTCAGCGCGCGCGTGCTGTACCAGGTGGCGCACCCGTCGCGCTTCGTCTTCCTCGCGCGCGACGAGAGCACGCCCAAGCGCAAGGTGAAGCGAGGCGAGGCGATGCTCGTCTACCAGGTCGACAACGTGCACGACACGGTGGCGCTCCTCACCGTCGACGACCAGCGCCTCGAGGTCTCCCCGGAGGCCGTCTCGAAGACGCCCATCGCGCGCGCGCCGCTCTTGAACCTCAAGGCCGCGGACCTCGACGTGTACGGCCAGTATCGCGACGGCAGCAGCGGCCTCATCTGCAGCTCCGCCGACGAGGCGGTGGCCGACGAGCCGCCCGGCGACCTCTACCTGCTCAAGGTGATGGACCCGGCCTCGGCGGAGTACGTGAAGCTCTCGGGTGCGCTGGACAAGTTCTGGGGCTGCTTCGATCGCGAGATGAAGAAGCTCGACCCCGACAACCGCGCCCGGAACTACGACCAGGAGACCTACAACGTGCGCACCGGGCAGACGGTGAAGATCGAGAAGTACGCCGCCGTGCTCGAGCGGCGCGTGTGCAAGACGTGTGGGTGCCTCCAGATGCAGAAGACGCGGCGAGAGCTGGCGCGCGCGGTGTGTGGGCCGCTGCGCGACGCCGAGCTGGCGCGGTTTCAGGCGGTGGCCGATCGCCTCAAGGGGCGCTTCGCGAAGTGATCGGCGAAGACCTTACTCGGAGCACCATGCGCAGCCCCCATCGTCCTGGGTGCCCCGGGCTCTGCGCTCAACTTCCCTTTCGCCCGAACGCCACGCGCTCGAGCCCGATTGAACCGAAGTACAGGCGCATCCCTCGGTCCGGATACGTCATCATCCGGCCTACGCTGCCCCACGGCTCGACGCGCGCCGGTTCGCCGAGCAGGTCGCGAACCTCGTAGGTCAACATGTTGAACCTGAGTTTCAGCGGAAGCTCGATGACGTCGTTCATCACGTACCCGAGCTCGGCGACGCGACCGCTCTCTACGCGGACGAAGCTCGGCGCCGCATTCTGGACCCAGTACGAAGGCGCGCGCTTGCCGAAGAGGGGCCACAGGCGTCCCCCCTCGTCGCGAGAGCCATACGTGAGACCGTAGTGCTTCTCGAGCTGGGCCTTGGTCGCCGTACCCGGCACGAGGCCATCGACCCCGAGGAGCGGCTGTGGCGAACGCGAGTACTTCCTCATGTCGAAGTCGAACGGCGCGAGGATGTCGAAGCCGACGACACGCTCGTCCTCACCCAGTTCGAACGCGACGCCGAGCGACGGGTAGCCGAAGCACGTCTTCCGGGTGCGGACGGCGAACGTCGGTTCGCCAAAAGTCGCCCGAACCGCCGCGGCCGTCGCGCCGATGCCGATGCTGCGCACGCTCACCGCGGTCCGCGTTTCCATGAACGACATCGACACGAGCAATCCATCGTTGAAAGTGAAGAGGTCCGCCGTGTCCGGCCCCCCGAGCGGGCCATCAAAGCCCGAAAAGCACCTGATCTGGTCCCAGGCGGGCGCGTGGGGCTCCTTCGACGCGAGCCCGCACTCCTTTGGGACGCCCTTGGTCACCTCGGTCAGCGTCGACTTTCCGATGAGCGCTCCGGGGAAACCCACCCCCGGTTCGGCGGCAAGACCAGGGACCGGCGGCGCCGCGGCGGGGGCGGGCTCGGCCTCGTCCAAGGGAGAGACCGCGATGGGCGGAGCGGCGGGGGCCCGGGCGCGTTCGCACGCGACACCTCCCAGCAGGAACAAGAAGAAGGGGGCGACCCGCATCGGTGACTCCGTGAAAGATCGGTGGGGAGAGTCTCATTCGGCGGGCGGAACCGGCCAACGAGAATGGGACACCAGAGCCGAGCAGCCTTCTGCTGTCCCAGCTCCGCCTTCTCCAGCGAGCCGCTCCTACTTGAGCAGCTTCATCAGCTCCTCGCGGAGCGCGCGGGCCTCGGGGAGCTTCTTCAGCACGGCCTCCACCGCGGCCTCGCCGTGCTTCTTTCGCGCCTCGCGGGCCTCCCCCATCGCTCGCATCGAGTCGGTGATGGCGAGCGCGTCCTTCTCGGCCTTGGCGCGCTCCTCGGCCGGCAGCTTCGCCAGCTGAGGCTCGAGCTGCTTCTTGATCTGCTGCTCCAGCTTCTCCGCCGCCGCGTCTCCTCCCGCATTCTCGTACATCGAGCGCATCAACTCGACCGAGGTGACGACGTCATTCGTCGCGTCGAACTCCCGCTGGGTGAGGCCCGACTTCTCGATGGTGCTCTTCCGAATCTCGTCGTACTTCCGGGTGCGCTCGCCGACGGCGGCCAGCGCCGCGAGCCCGGCGGCGGTCGAGTCCTTCTCCTGCGCGGCCTTCGCCTCGGCCATGGACTTCTCGAAGGTGGCCCGAGCTTCGGCCACGATGATCTTCTGGGCCGCCAGGTACTTCTCCACCATGGCGGCGTCGACGACCACGGGCTTCTCGGGCTCGGCGGCGGGCTCCGGCGCGGGCGCGGCCTTCGGCGCCTGGACGGCGGGCGCGGGCGGCGGCGGTGCCGGCTTCGCCGCCTCGGTCTTCTTCTCGGTGCAACCAGCGGCCAGGGCAGCGACGACGACGACGAACGTGAAACGCTTCACGGTGGACCTCCCTCGATTGGGCGCGCGACTGTAGCCGCTCTCGACCAAGAGGGAAGGCTCGCCTGCCGTTCGCGCTCGCGCCGAGCTTTGCGCCCGTCCAGACTGTCCTCGTGGTTCCCGACTACTCTCACGAGCTCGAAGTGGCCGCCCGCGTGGCGCGCGAGGCGGGGCGCGTCATCCTCGAGGTGTACGCGACCAGCTTCGCGGTGACCGAGAAGGACCGGGGGCAGGGGCCGCTCACCGAGGCCGATACGCGGGCGAACGAGCTCATCGTCGCCGCGCTGCGGAAGGAGTTCCCCGGCGACAGCATCTTCGCCGAGGAGTCGGGCCGCAGAGACCAGACGAGCTCCCCGCGCCGGTGGTTCGTCGACCCGCTCGACGGGACGCGGGAGTTCGTCGCCAGGAGCGGCGAGTTCGCCGTGCACATCGGGCTCGCGGTCGACGGCGCTCCGGCCGCCGGCGTGGTGTACGCGCCGGTGCTCGACACGCTCTGGGCCGGGGCGCCCGGCCACGGCTGCACCGTGGAGGTGGGCGGCGTCCGCCGCGCGGTGCACGTCGCCCAACTGTCGGACCCGCGCGACGCGCGCCTCCTGGTCTCTCGCGCGCACCCCTGGCCCCAGAGCGACGTGCTCGCGAGGGCGCTCGGCATCACCCGCGTGACGGCCAAAGGCTCGATGGGCCTCAAGTGCGCCCTCATCGCCCAGGGCGACGCCGATCTCTACGTCCACCACAGCCCGCGGAGCTCGCGCTGGGACTCCTGCGCGCCGGAGGCGCTGCTGCGCGCCGCGGGAGGCGTCGCCACCGATCTGCTCGGCCAGCCCTACGTCTACGACGGCGAAGCGCTGAACAACCGGCGCGGCCTCGTCGCCGGCACTCCGGAGCTGGTGGAGCGCGTGCTGCCGGTCGCCTCCCGCCTGGCGCGCGAGGCCGGCCTCTTCGGCCCGGACGCCGCGCAGCGGACCTGAGCTCCACGAGCGATCGCCCGAGTCAGCGCGCCGCCGCCTCCGCGAGCCCGAGGCGCAACAGCTCCTGCCCCACCCAGGCCTTCGCGAACTGCGAGGCGACGCGGCCGCTGCGGTCGCCCTTGGCGTCGGCCCACGCGTTGGCGGCCTCCTCGGCGCTGCGCGTCCATGCCACCCGACTGCCGTGGTGCGCGCCCAGCTTCTCCACCCAGCGGCGGGCCACCTGCAGGTACTGCTCGCGCGCAATGGGGTGGAAGGCCACCCAGAGCCCGAAGCGGCCGGACAGGGAGATCTTCTCCTCGACGGCCTCGCCGTGGTGAATCTCCTCGTTCACCAGCATGCCGCCGCGGTTGTCGGTCTCGTACTCCGGCAAGAGGTGGCGGCGGTTGGAGGTGATGTAGATGAGGACGTTCTCCGGGGGCGCGAACACCGAGCCGTCCAGCGCGCTCTTGAGCGTCTTGTAGCTGGCGTCGCCGGTCTCGAAGGACACGTCGTCGGAGAACAGCACGAAGCGGAAGGGCTGGTGCTTCACCTCGGCGACGATGGCGGGCAGGTGTACCAGGTCGTCCTTGTCCACCTGAATGAGGCGCAGCCCGCGCGGCGAGTAGGTGGGCAAGAGCGCCCGCACCAGCGACGACTTGCCGGTGCCGCGCGAGCCCCAGAGCAGGACGTTGTTGGCGGGGAAGCCGGCCAAGAACTGCCGCGTGTTGCCCTCGACGATGCGCTTCTGCTCGTCGATGCCGAGGAGATCGTCGAGCCGCAAGGGATCGCTGTCCACCAGCGGCTCCAGGTAGCCGGACCAGGGGCGCCGCCGCCAGTTCGCCGCGGTGCAGCTCGCCCAGTCGACCGGCGCCTCGGGCCTGGGCAGCAGCGCCTCCAGCGACGTGAGCACCCGCGCCAACTGCCCTTCGAGTCCTTGTCCGAGCGTCATGCGGCGCTTCTACTGCACTGCCCCCCGCCGGGCCCTGGCTCCGAATCGGCCGAGGCAGGGGCTCAGGGGCTCAGGGGCCGCTGCCGCCGGCGCCGCCGGCCCCGCTCCCACCGGTTCCGCCAAGGACGCCTCCGTCGCCTGTGCCCGCGCCGCCGGAACCCCCGGTGCCGCCGGTGCTGCCGGTGCCGCCCGTGCCGCCGGAGCCGCCCGTGCCGCCGACGCCGCCCGGGGAGGTCGTGCCCGCGTCGGTCGTCCCAGAGCCAATGGTACCGCCCGTGCCACCCGAACCACCGGATCCACCGGTGCCACCGCCCGTGCTGGTCGTGCCA
>JBBIOE010000166.1:0-18518 GCA_037443525.1 Archangiaceae bacterium
GAAGAACTGCCCCTTCTGCAGGCGCAGATCGATGATCTTCCGCAGCGTCAGCCCGTCGAGGAACTGGCTGGTGAAGAAGGGCCGGTCGCCGTCCTGGCCCTCCTCGTAGACGCGCACCAGGTTCGGGTGCGAGAGCTTGCGCGCGGCCCGCAGCTGCCTGGCGAAGGCCTTCCGCTCGTCGTCGGTCTGCACGAGCTTGGGGTTGACGACCTTGAGCGCGACCTCGACCTCGATCTCCTTGTCCTGCGCGCGGAAGACGTAGCCGAGCGGCCCCATGCCCACCGTGTCGCGGATGAGGTAGCGGCCGATGACCAGCTCTTGGGGGCGGTACGGCGCGCCGTCGATTTGCTGCCCGGTGGGACGCCGGCGGGAAAACGTTCCCGTCGCCTGGCGCAGGCCTCCGCCTGAGAGCTTTTGCCCGCAGTTGGGACAGCTCTCGGCGGTGTCTGCGACGTGGCTGCCGCAGCGATAACAGAGCAACGTGGACTCCGGTTCTGCCGACCCCCGCGGGGGCGGGGGCACAAATCAAGCACGCGAATTTACTTCAGATCGCAGTCGTCCTTCAACGTCCCACACCGGTGCTCCCGAACCCACCCGCTCCACGCTCGGTGGACTGGAGCTCGGACACCTCCACCAGCGCCGCGCGGAGGACGGGGGCCACCACGAGCTGGGCGATGCGATCGCCCCGGACGAGCCGCACCTCGGCCGACGACAGGTTGACCAGGAGCACCTTCACCTCGCCCCGGTAGTCGGCGTCGATGGTGCCGGGGGCGTTCAAGACGGTGAGGCCTTGCTTGGCGGCGAGGCCGGAGCGCGGGCGCACCTGCCCCTCGGTGTGCGGAGGCAGCTCGAGGGCGAGGCCGGTGGGGACCAGGGCGCGCGCGAGGGGCGCGAGCACCAGCTCGGCGTCGAGATCCGCGCAGAGGTCGAGGCCCGCGGAGAGCGCGGTCTGGTAGGCGGGCAGAGGGAGATCGTTCGCGGGGCGCACCCGGCGGACCTTCACCTCGACGGTCGACGAAGACATGGCCACGGTCCTAGCACGGCTGGTCTTCCCTGCCTCTTCGCGGACCGGCCATTCACCCGGAGAGGCGTCGAGGGAGGACGCACCGTGGGCTTCAGGGCACGACATCGGTTCCACCTAGTGCGCTCTGGGGCGCCTTTCCCGCCCGTTCGAAGGCCGCGCCCAGGGCGGCCCGCCCGTCGACGGGCTTCGGAGCCGTCGGCAGCACGGCCTCGAGGGGTGCCTTTCCGGAGCGGAAGGCGAGCGGATCGAGCGGCCGGTGGGCGAGCTCGAGCTGGTAGTGGAGGTGGGGGCCGGTGGAGCGCCCGGTGTTGCCGGAGAGCGACACGCGCTCGCCCGCCTGGACGTGTTGGCCCACGGCCACCAGCAGCTGGGAGTTGTGGCAGTAGGCCGTCCACACGCCGTGGCCGTGATCGACGATGACCACGCGGCCGTTCATGGAGTCCTCGCCGGCGCGGCGCACCACCCCCTCGGCGACGGCGTGGACCTCGGTGCCCTCGGGCACGGAGAGATCGACGCCGGTGTGGAGCTGGCCGCGGCCGAGCAGGGGGTGCTCCCTCCAGCCGAAGGGAGAGGTGACGCGGGTGCGAATGGCGACCGGCCAGGCGAGGGCGTAGGCGGTGCCGAGCATGAGCGCGGACGACGCGGCTTCGACCGCCGGGCTCTGCGGCGGAAGGCGCGCGGCGAGGGCCTCGAGCGAGGGCTGCTTGCCCTCGGCGGCGACGCGGCCGCAGGCGTAGTGGGCGACGTCGACACCGCTGAAGAGGGCGAGCACGGCGGCGTCGTCGCTGGGCAGCTCGGCGCGGGCGAGGGCGACCAGCGCGGCGGCGTCGCCGGGGCTCTGGGGCGAGGGTCTATTGAAGCGGCGGGCGGTGTCGTCGAAGGCGTGGCGGGCCTCCGGCCGGGCGACGACGAGGGCGGCGAGCACGCCGCGCCCGAGCGGCTCGCCGGGAGGAATCGCGGCCACCTCGGGGCCGGGCGGCAGCGCGGCGGGCAGGTCGGCCTCCCCCGGCGCCCGGTACACGCCGCCGGAGTAGTACGAGAGCAGCGGCTGGGCGGTGGTGCGCGAGTCGGTGAGGCGCGCGGCGACGGTGCGCACCATCGCGCCGGCCGGGGTGTGCCACGCGGCGGCCCACACGCAGATCACCGCGGCGAGGAAGTCGACCAGCCCTCTGGCGGAGCGCGCGAACACGGGTCCTCAGTCGCACCGAGGAAGAGGAGCACCGCCGACTCCGCCGGTCACCTCGAGCGGAGTCGCGGGCCAGCGCAGCTCCAGATTCCGATCGGTCGAGCCGAGGTCCTCGACTCCGCTCGGACTGAACGGTCGCAGGTTCCGCACCTCAGCCAGCCCGCTGGGCGGAGTCGAAGGGTGCCGAACGCCGCGGACACGAAGCGCAGCGCCTGGCTCCGCTCGTCCCGCGCGGAGTCGAAAGACCCTCCCTCCGCGTGCCGATCCAGCGGGCCCGCTCACAGGAACACCGCCAGAAACGACCGGGCATCGAGGATCACCGCGGCGGCGAGGGGCAGCGCGAGGGCATTCCCCCACAGGCCCAACAGCCATGACGGCTTCGAGCGCTTCTCCACCGCCTCGCAGGCGTCGTCGGCGTGCTCGAGCGAGCGCAAGACCGCTCTCCACCCGAGCGAGACGAGCACGAGCACGATGGCCGCCGACCCGAACACCCGCGCCAGCACCGCCGCCACGCCGGCCGGGGCGACGTCGCCGGTGAGCCCGACCACCAGCGTGCCCTCGACCAGCCGCGAGATCGCCACCGCGCCCGCGATCGCGAACACCGCCGTCACCACCGGCCGCACCAGCCGCATCGGCCGAGGCCGCTCGTTCACCCGCGCGAGGAGCATCCGCCAGGTCTTCTTCGGCGTCAGGGCGAAGCGCGCGCGATCGGTCTCCTCCTCGGCGTAGCCGAGCAGCGGCAAGGCGACGAAGAAGTCCGCGGCGAGCTCCCACACCAGGGTGATCGCGCGGGCGATGAGCGTCTGCTCGTGCGCCCCGACCCGCGCCGCCCAGCCGGAGGTCGTCTGGGTGCTGGCCCAGAGCATGTCGAGGAACGAGTCGAGGCGCTCCACCAGGCCGAGCAGCGCGTCGTCGACGAGATCCGCGGCGGCGTGAATGCCGATGGCCACCAGCGCCAAGAGCCCCAGCGGCATGAACAGCCACCGGAACGAGGCGAGCGCGGTCGAGACCTTCGAGGGTGGCGGAGCGGTCGCCATCGGACGGTTCAACGCTCCAAAACCCTGGGCGATCTCCCCGTGTTCCACCACGAAAAACGGGCGCCGAAGCGCCCGTTTTCCCTACCCGTCACCGCCCGACCCGAGGTGGGTCGAGCAGCGGCGATGTACGACGGCTCACGCGTTCGGCGTGGTGGTGTCCGTCGGGGGGGTCGCGGACTCCTGCATCTGGCCCGCGGCGCGCTCGGCGAGCGCCTGCTTGCGCGAGAGGCGGATCTTCCCGCTCTGGTCGATGGAGATGACCTTCACCATCACCTCGTCGCCCTCCTTCACCACGTCGGTCACGCTCTTCACGCGCTTGTCGGCGAGCTCGGAGATGTGAATGAGGCCGTCGGTGCCGGGGAAGATCTCGACGAAGGCGCCGAACTCCACCACGCGGCGGACGGTGCCCAGGTAGACCTTGCCGATCTCCGCCTCGCGGGTCAGCGCCTGGATCATCGAGATGGCCTGCTGCACCGCCTCGGAGTCGGAGGAGGCGATCTCCACCTTGCCCGAGTCCTCGATGTTCACGCTGCAGCCGGTGCGGGCGATGATGTCCTTGATCACCTTGCCGCCGGGCCCGATGACGTTCTTGATGTACTCCTGGCGGATCATGATCGAGGTGATGCGCGGCGCGTACTGCGAGATCTCCTTGCGCGGCGCGGCGATCGCCTGGGTCATCTTGTCGAGGATGTGGAGACGGCCGCGGCGGGCCTGCTCCATCGCCTTGAGCATGATCTCGGTGGTCAGCCCCGTGATCTTGATGTCCATCTGCACGGCGGTGATGCCCTTGGTCGTGCCGCAGACCTTGAAGTCCATGTCGCCCAGGTGGTCCTCGTCACCGAGGATGTCCGAGAGGATGGCGATCTTCTCGCCCTCCTTCACCAGGCCCATGGCGATGCCGGCCACCGGCTGCTTGATGGGCACGCCCGCGTCCATCAGCGACAAGGCGCCGCCGCAGACCGACGCCATCGAGGAGCTGCCGTTCGACTCGAGGATGTCGGAGACGATACGCACCGTGTAGGCGAACTGATCCTTCGACGGGAGCATGTTCCGGAGCGCGCGCTCGGCGAGGGCGCCGTGGCCGATCTCGCGACGGCCCGGGCCGCGCAGCGGCTTGGTCTCGTTCACCGAGAACGGGGGGAAGTTGTAGTGGAGGTAGAAGCGCTTGCTGGTCTGCCCGGCGAGCGTCTCGATCTCCTGCTCGTCGTCCACGGTGCCGAGGGTGGTGACCACCAGCGCCTGGGTCTCGCCGCGCTGGAAGACCGCCGAGCCGTGGGTGCGGGGCAGCGCGCCGACCTCGATGGAGATCTCGCGAACCTCGTCGTGCTTGCGGCCGCCGATGCGCCCGCCGCCGCAGGTGAGCCCGCGCATGTACTCGTACTTGAGCTCCTCGTAGATGGCCTTGGCCTGCTTCTCCTTGGTCGGCCACACGGCCTCGCCCAGCTCGGCCTTCAGCGCCGCGTAGAGCGCCTTGGCGTTCGCCTTGAGCGCGCCGTAGCGCTCGTGCTTGTCGGCGATGGCGTAGCCCTTCTTGATGCCCTCCATCGCGATGGACGAGCACTTGGCCTTCAGCTCGGGGTCGAGCTTGGGCGCGGCGTCGTACTCGCGGGTCTTCACGCCCAGCGCGGCGCGCAGCTCCTCCTGCGCCTTGATGATCGGCTGGCAGGCCTTGTGACCGAACTCGAGCGCGGCCACCATGTCGGGCTCGCTGATCTCCTCGGCGCCGCCCTCCACCATCACGATGGCTTCCTTGGAGCAGGCGACCACGAGGTCCAGGTCCGAGGTCTCGCGCTGCTTGGTGGTGGGGTTCACCACCAGGGTGCCGGCGATGCGGCCGACGCGCACGGAGGCGATGGGGCCGCCGAACGGAATGTCGGAGACGGACAGCGCCGCCGAGGCCGCGCAGAGCGCGAGCACGTCGGGCTCGTTCACCTTGTCCGCCGAGATCACGCTGATGATGATCTGCGAGTCGTACGGGTAGCCGTCGGGGAACAGCGGCCGGCAGGAGCGGTCGACGATGCGGCTGGTCAGCGTCTCCTTCTCGGTCAGCTTGCCCTCGCGGCGGAAGTAGCCGCCGGGGATGCGGCCGGCCGCGTAGGTGTTCTCCTTGTACTCGACGGTCAGGGGGAGGAAGTCGACGTCGCGCTTGTCCTTGGCGGACACCGCGGTCGCGAGGATCATCGTGTCGCCGTAGCGCACCACGGCGGAGCCGTCGGCCTGCTTCGCCAAACGGCCGGTCTCGATGATCAGCTCCTTGTCGCCGACCATCACGCTCTTCGTCATCTTGCTCATGTGTTGCCTTTCACGGTGTTGCCGCCGCCGCTCGTGCGAGCGCGGCGAGAGCCTTCCGTGGCGGGCGGGCGTCTTGATCCCTGGTCGCAGGCGCCGATGCACTCGGCGACTCCGATCAGAAAATCAAAACGGTTCCCGACCGCCGCTTTGAGCTCGGTTGTCACTCCGAAGAGCGCGCGAAATTGCCCGCCTTCGGACACATCGAAAGGGCGCCCGGGTTTCCCCAGACGCCCTCGTGCTGCGCCTTCGGTTACTTGCGGATGCCGAGGGTGTCGATCAGCTTCTTGTAACGGTTCTGATCCTTGTCGCGCAGGTAGTCGAGCAGGCGCCGGCGCTGGCCGACGATCTTCAAGAGGCCACGGCGGCTGTGGTGGTCCTTCTTGTGGGTCTTGAAGTGCTCGGTGAGGTGGTTGATGCGCTCCGACAGCAGCGCGACCTGCACCTCCGGCGAGCCGGTGTCCTTCTCGTGGGTGCGGAACTTCGCGACGAGCTCCGTCTTCTTCTCGGTTTCCATGGTGGGTACGTCACTCCATCTCCGGTGAGAATCAGGCCACCGTTCGGTCCGCGGAGAGGTACAGGCCGGGTGGGACGACAGGGAACCCCCTGACGACGCGCGGGCTTATACGGGGGGCGCCGGTGGGGGTCAATGCCGCCAGACGACGTTCAGCGGACCTCCACGCACGCCAGATGGGCGGCCTCGCTGCAGGAGCGCCCGGTGCGGCCCCAGGCGATGTCCGCCGCGTCGCGCACGTAACCCGTGCCCATACGGCTGAACCAGTCGGTACAGGTCGATTGGGTTCCGGCGACCAGCTCGTCATCGGCCCCCGTCCACATCGCCATGTCGGTGGGCACCAGGAGAGGAGAACTTGGCCACGAGCCCCCGTCGGCGACCAGCATGCGCATGTCGGCCGTCACCTGAAGGGGCGCCCCGCCAAGGTAGCCGGAGCCATTGACGTTGACCCCGTCGAGGCGATGGTACGCCCCGGGGACCTGCATGAAGCGCGTCAGGGCCCGGGTGGTCTCGGTCGCGACGTACGCCTGGAACGTACCGGAGAGCCCTGCCCGCGCGGCCTCGGCGGCGCAGTCCGCATCGAAGCCCGCCAGGCCCCGCCCTGGTGCATAGAGGCCGAGGGTCACGAAGGCCCTGGGGACGTCAGGGGAGACGGCTCGCGGCAGCGGCGTGTGGTGGTCGATCTGCATGCAGTAGAGCGCCGCGGGGACGTCGCAGGACCGCACGTCGTAGTCGAGCCAGCCAGGGAACCACCGGGCCGGATTCCCTACCCGATACGTCGAAGAGGCGCTGCTACTCGTCCAGTCGTCGCAGGCGGGGCCCTTGAAGCTTCCCCAGTCGTTGGACCCGGTGGCCGATTCATTTCCCGACACATGCCCAAAGAGCCAGGGCTCTCCGAACACGTCGAGGACGCGGCTGTCCGCGAAGCGCCTGCCGTATGCGTCGAGGACGTTGCCGTCCGGGCTCCAGCCTGGGGGAAGGCTCCAGCCCCGAACTCCGGGAGGGATTCGATCCTTGGCGTCGACCTTCGAGGTGGAGAGCAGCGCGATGTAGTGGCCCGGGTAGCCCCGGAGCTTCGCGTCGGCGTTGCACACCGCATCCGCGACCGGGACGCCGCCGTCTCCGTCGCCGAGGGTGCCGACCAAGTAGGTGCCCCAGGTGACGAAGATGATGTTGGTGGGACTTCCGACGACGCCGCCTCCGGTGCCGCCTCCGTCGCCAGTCAACCCCCCTCCGGCACCGCCCTGTCCGCCTCCGTCGCCAATCAGCCCTCCACCGACACCGCCTTGGCCGCCGTCACCACACGCCGGCGAGTCGGGGCAGTCGAGGCAGGTGCTCTGGCCTTCCACCGGGCACTCGAGCACCGGGTGAACGACCCGCCAGTTGGGGCACCCCGCCAACACGAGCCCGACCACCCCCGCCATGACGATCTTCCGCTTCATGCGCTCTCCTCGAGTACCAGCCCGCGGCTTCTGATGTCTCACGGCCCGTGAACCTTTCCTTCGGCGAGCGAGTCGAGCAAGTCGCGCGCGGTAGGCGTGAAGTGTCCCCGCGGCCAGTGCGCCAGGTAGGCCCGGAGCAGCGCCTCGGCGTCGGCGGACTCGCGCTGCGCCGCGCACCGCGCCCGGCCGAACTCGGCCCGCTCCGCCGCTGCCCCGGAGGCACCCGCCTCGAGCGCGGCGGTGAAGGACCGCTCGGCCTCGAGGCAGGCGCCCTGCTCCGCCCGTACCTCCCCGCGCAGCACGGACAGCTCGATCACCCCCTGCGGGCTCGCGCCGCTCTCGTCCGACGACGCCTCGTCGATCACCACGAGAGCCCGACCGAGCTCCCCCCGGAGCCGCCAGGCCTCGACCTCGGCCAGCCGCGCCTCCAGCCGGAGCGCGCCGCGCGGGAAGCGGGCACGGTAGCGGTCGAGGGCCTCGAGCGCGCCCACCGCGTTTCGGTCCTGCCGAATGGCCCCGAAGACCTCCGCGAGCAGGCGCGCCTCCTCGCCCAGCGTCGACTCGAGCTCGGCCGCGGCCACGGGTCCGGCGTCGGCGGTCCCGGAAGACGGCGGCCGGGCGCCCGCGTCGGGCCTGCCGACCACCCCTCGCACCCCGGAAGAAGCGAGCCCCCGCGCCCCTCCTTCCGGCGGCGCTCCGACGGGGGCGGGGCACGACGCTCCCGCATCTCGCCCCAGGAAGGTCTCTGGCGTTTCCTCGGCGGCGGGCGGCGGCTCGCGCACCGCGGTCGGCTCGGCCTCGCGCACCATCGCGGGCCTCGGCTCCGGCCGCTGAGGCTCGAGCTGCCAGATCGCGGCGGCCGCCGCTCCCGCGAACATCAGCGCGCCGAGGGCCCAGCGGGCGGTGCGCGCCGAGCGCTCGGCCTGAGCGATGCGCCGCTCGATGGCCGCGAGGGCGGGCGGCGCCGGCGCATGAGCCGCGGCCGCACGGGACAGGAGCCGGCCGGCACGGGACTCGGCCTGCCCCTCCGCGGACTCCCTCAGCGGGCGCAGGCTCACGATCTCACCTCCGGCGCCATGCGCTCGAGCGCCGCGAGGAAGCGGGCGCGGGCGCGGTGCAGGCGCACCCAGATGACCTTGGGCGACAGCTCGAGCAGCTCCGCCACGCGCTCGCCGGAGTAGCCTTCGAGCTCGAAGAGCACCACCAGCGCCCGGTCCGTGTCCGAGAGCGTGTCGAGCACCTGGTGCACCAGGCGCACGTCATCCTTCTCCTCCATGCGGTGCGCCGGGCCCGGCTCGAGAGACGCCACCTCGCGCCCTTCGTCCGCCGCCCCGAAGAAGAAGCGGCGCAGGCGGTCGGAGCGGCGCCGGGCGCGCACCACGTTGCGCGTGATGCGAAACAGCCAGGTCTCGAGGCTCGCCTCGCGCGCCGTGAACTCTGGGAGCCGCCGCTGCACCACCAGGAAGACCTCCTGCGTCACGTCCGCCGCGTCCTCGGAGTGGCCCAACAGCCTCGCCGCCCACCGCGTCACGCGCGGCGCGTGCGCGGCGTACACGTCGGCCAGCGTCGCCGGCCGGCGGAGGGCGTGAGCCGCGGGCTGCGGACGGTCCGTCACGAATGCGCTCTCATGTCTCGGGGCTCGCGGACCTTTCAGGCTCAAGAGCCAAAGGCCACCCCGAGCACCACGTCGGCCGAGATCGCCGGGAGCGGCACCGCGACGCGGCTCGTGTCGAAGAGCACCACGTGCTGGCGCAGCCAGGCCACGGCGCCCAGCTCGAGCCACGCCGTCAGGTGGCCGCTGGTCACGGGGGACAGGCCCACGCCGAAGCGCGCGCCCCAGTCCCAGGCGGTGACGTCCGACCTCGCGATCGGCGAGCGGGCCGACAGCCACAACGGGCCGCCGGCGGCTTGGAGGAAGAGCGCCACCCGCGCGAGGGTGCCTTCGAAGGCCAGCTCCGGCCCGGCGGAGAGCTCGAGGCGGCGCCAGCTCACGCGGCCGACGTCGACCAACCGCTCAACCGGCGCGGAGACGCGGGCGCCGCCGCGCAGCCCGAACCGCTCGTCGCCGCGGTGCACCGTGCCTTCCACGGCGAGCTCCCACGGCAGCGCGGGCCAATCGAGCGCAGCGCCCTGGCCGGCGCCGAGCGTCCAGCGCCAGGGTGGAGCTCCCGACTCCACCGGCTCGAGCGCGCGCGCCGACGCCGCCGGCGGCTTGGGCTCCATCGCCACTCGGGCCTTGGGCGGAGGGACCACCAGCTCCCGCTCCACCGACAGGAGCACCACCGCGGCCGCCTCCTCCAGCGCGGCGCACGTGGCGGTCGCGGGCAGCGTGCGGCGCCAGCGCTGGCCGTCGAGGGACGCGCTCAGCTCGACGCCGTCCGACCCGGGCGAGAAGGCGAGGCTCCAGGCCGGAGCGGCGACGGGTCCGCGGAGCGCCGCCGCCTGCTCCAGCACCCGCGCGGGGCTCGGGCCCTCCGGGCAGGCCGCGAGCACTCCGAGAAGCATCACCAGCCCCGACATCGTCTCCAGACCCTTCCGCCGCGATCCCGCTGGCGCTCGCAGAGGGCATTGTCACCGAGCGGGCACGGTCCGGGAACCCGAATCTCGCCCGCGCTCACGTCGCGGCGCGGCGGCGAGGGGTACCGAATGCAGTTCGCGGTGTTCGGCAGGCTTCGGCGAGCTCAGCCTGAACGGTGGTGACTCGGCCGGCGCTCAGCGCTTGGTGGAGGCGCGCGGCTTGGGCGGCGTCGGCTCCGCGGGCGGCAAGAGGGCCTCGGCGCGCTCGTAGGCCTTGATGACCTCCTGCACCACCGGGTGCCGCACCACGTCGACGTCGGTGAAGGTGCCGAAGGCCACGCCCTCGACGCCGTCCAAGATGCGCCGCGCGTGCACCAGGCCCGAGAGCTTGCCGGCCGGAAGGTCTATTTGCGTGACGTCGCCGGTGATGACGGCCTTGGAGTGGTACCCGATGCGGGTGAGGAACATCTTCATCTGCTCGACGGTGGTGTTCTGCGCCTCGTCGAGGATGGCGAAGCAGTCGTTGAGCGTGCGGCCGCGCATGAAGGCCAGCGGCGCGACCTCGATGACCCCCTGCTCGATGAGGCTGTGGGCGCGCTCCGGCTCCATCATGTCGTTGAGCGCGTCGTAGAGCGGCCGCAGGTACGGGTTCACCTTCTCGGCCAGATCGCCGGGCAAGAAGCCCAGCTTCTCTCCCGCCTCCACCGCCGGCCGCGCCAGGACGATGCGCTTCACCTTGCGCTCGAGCAGCGCCGCCACCGCCATGGCCATGGCGAGGTAGGTCTTGCCGGTGCCGGCGGGGCCGAGCCCGAAGACCACGTCGTGGCTCTTGATGAGCTCGACGTAGCGCTTCTGCGCCAGGCCGCGGGGCGCCACGGTGCGGCCGTGCCGGCTGGAGAGGACGGGCGGCAGGGCGAGGTGCTCCAGGCCCTCCTCGCCGCCGTGGGAGAGCGCGCGCACGGCCTGCTCCACGTCCTCCACGTAGACGGGACGGCCGGCCTTCAGCATGCCGACCAGCTGCTCGAGCAGCTTCACCGCCGCGCCCACGCTCTGGGCGGGCCCGCTGACGTGGAGCTCGGTGCCGCGCTGGCCGACGCGCACTCCGAGGCGCCGCTCCACCAGCTTCAGGTTCTGGTTCCGCTCGCCGGCCAGGGTGCGGGCCAGCTCGTTGTCCGACAGCTCGACGTGAACGGCCTTCATCGGAGCGGTGGCAAGAGGGTGTAGGTCTTCGGATCCACTCGCCGGTAGTAATACGCGTCGTGCCACGGGTAGCGCAGGTCGTCGGCGCTCAAGAACCCCAGCTCGGCCAGGTCCGACAGGGCGGTGGGCAGGCCGCCCTTCTCCAGGCGGTACAGCTCGAGCGCGGCCCCGATGCGCGACATCTGCTGCGTGGAGACGAAGCGCTTGAGCGCCGGGTCGGTGAAGGTGGTGCCGGAGGAGCCCCCCCAGGCGAATGGGCCCAGGTCCATGCGCGTCACCAGGAAGAGGAGGCCGCCGATGACGAGCACCGACACGCCCACCCGCGCCAGCATGCCCACCACCCGCCCGCGCGTGGAGTCGGGGTCGAAGTCGTTCTTGGCGCCGCCCGCGGGCGCCAGCGCCTTCAGGTACTCGAGGTTGACCAGGTTGGTGAGCGCCTTGGCGGTCTCGAACTCGCCCAGGCACGACTGGTCGATGATGTCCTGCACCGGGCGGCCCGGCTGCACCAGCTCGTAGCAGCGGCGCTCGTTGGAGCCGACCGACTGGAACTCGCCCTTGTTCTCGCTCTTCTTCTCCTCGGCGAAGGCGTCGTCGAGCGCGGAGTCGAAGTCGTCCTTCTGCAGCGGCGGCGGGGGCAGCTCCTTCAGCCGCTCGAAGGTCATCTGGTAGCTGGTGATGCGCTTGCGCACCACCGGCCACTCGTCGACGCGGCGGAAGCCCTCCATCAGCACCGACTCGGCGCGGAGCGGCACGAAGGTCGGGTCGAGGTCCTCCACCTCTCCCTGCTCGAAGGCGTAGTTGCCGGTCTTCCAGCCGAAGAGCGTGTAGAGCGTCTCGCTGGTCTGGAGCTGCACCATCTCCTTGAACTTCTCGGCGGTGAGGAACTCGCGGTCCACCAGCACGTCACCGAGGCGCTGCAGGGTGCGCTTCTGGATCTCGAGGCCCTGGGCGAGCTGGGTCTCGGTGATGAGGTTGGCGCGCACCAGCATCGAGCCGATGAGGTCTTTCTTGTTGCGGGAGCTGGTCTCGGCGCGGACGATGTTGCCGTCCCTGAAGGAGACGTGGATCTCCTCGGGCTTCTGCTTCAGCACCAGGGTGCCGGTCTTCTGCTGCTGCCCGATGAGCTGCAGGATGTCCGCGATGCCGAAGTCCTTGAGCGTGCCCTTGAGCGCCATGGGTCACCCCTGCTTCTTGCGCAGGCCGCGCAGCGAGACGAGGTAGACCACCGCGAACAGAATCGTCGCCGGCACGAGCCGCACCGCCCAGGGCAAGGGCTCGTAGGGCACCCGCAAGAGGCCGGAGCGGAACACGAAGGCCACCACCGAGAAGAGGAAGCAGAACCCGAAGAGGGCCCCGCGTACCGGCCAGCCGGCGAAGACGTGGCCCATGCCGGAGACGGCGACGCCGAGGACGTAGGCGGTGCGCTCGATGCGCGACTGGTAGCGGGCGACCTCGAGCTGCTTGCGCACCTTGAGCGAGGGCGCGGCGATGTTCTTCTTGGCGAAGACGTTCACGCACTGGGTGCACATCTGGCTGCCGGCGGAGACCTCCGGGTCGGCGTGGCGGCTCACCGGGCGGCCGCACTTGTTGCAGACCCGGCAGGCGCCCAGGGTCTGCGAGAGCGTGCCGACGAAGAGGAGCAAGAGCGAGATCAGGAAGGGGTAGATGGTGCCGGCGGTCTCGCTCACGTCGCCGGTCATCATCACCGCGAGCTGCGAGCGCACCCGCGCCGCGGCCTCCTCGTTGACCGCCAGCGTGAGCAGCTCGCTCTCGGGAAGCGACACGATCTTCAGCCGCTCCAGCGGAGGCTGGCCCTGGGTCTGGCCGGAGGCGTCCTCCTGGAAGGCGTCGAGCGAGGGGTCGACCTCGTGGGCCTTGGCGAAGGCCTGGTTGGCCTTGTCCACCTCGCCGGCGGCCGAGTCGCCGCGGGTGGCGAGGCGCCGCTGGTAGACGCGGCCGAGGTTGTAGTGGGCGGAGCCGAGCGTCGGGTCGGCCTGCCCCGCCGAGTCGAAGAGCTGCCGCGAGTTCTCCAGATCGCCCTGGAGGAGGAGCGCCACGCCCAGGTTCGTCTGCGCCTTGGGCTCGTTGGGCTTGAGCACCAGCGCCTGCTTGAGCGCGGTGACGGAGTCGTCGAGGTGGCCGTGGCGCAGCTCGTAGGTGCCGAGCGTGAAGAGCTCGGGGAAGCCGGCCTTGTTCTCGGCGGCGAGCCCGCGGAAGGCCTGCACCAGGGCCTCGGAGCCCGGCCCCCCGCGATCGACGAGGTAGAGCCGCTCGGCGGGCGTGCCCGCGAAGGTGGTGCGCTCCACCACGGCCTGCCCCAGGAGCGGCAGGAAGCCCAAGAGCGAGACCAGCACCACCGCCACCGCCCGCTCGACCATGGTGAGGTACATGGTGAGCGCGGCGAACACCGCGAGCAGGGACGGCACCCAGCCCAGGCGGAACACCACCGGCAGCGCCACCACGATGATCGCCAGCGCGGCGGTCTGCCATCGCGCCGCGGCCCGGGGGAAGAAGAAGTGGAAGTCGTAGAGGAAGTAGCTGCCGCGCCGCAGCGCCAGCACCGTCATCACCGCCGCCGCCAGCGCGATCAGCGTGAGCAGGACGATCGCGCCCAGGTCCGCCATCAGGGGCCGGGAGTAGCGCGGGTCAGAGAGGGTGAGCCGGATGCCCTCGTTGAGCGCGGACAGGGTGCGGCCGACGCCCGAAGGATCGGTGACGAAGTAGACGTGGGACAGGCCGATCCATGCGCCGGGGAGGTGCGGCGCGAGCTCGGTGGCGGTGGTGGCGATCTCCACGGCGGCGCCGATGTCCGTCGAGGCCATGCGCTCGGCGGCGCGGATGAGCCCCATGGCCCACAGCTCGGCGTCGGTGGCGCCGATGCGCCGCTTGGCCTTCACCAGCTCGGCGCGAGCCCCCTGCTCGGCCTTGAAGTCCTGCGCGCTGGCGCTGGCCTTGAGCCAGGCCTTCCAGAGGCCGTCGAGCTCGGCCTCGGTGACGGGAACGAGCGAGGGCGCCTCGGGCGCGGCGGCGGCCTTCTGGGCGGCGGGCCTGGCCTCCGAAGGCTTCGCCTCGCCGGGCTTGGGCTCGGACGGCGTCGGCGCGGCGGCCTTTCCGGCGGCCTTGCCCTCCGGCTTGTCCGCGTCGCTCTCCTTCTCCTTGTTCTCCTTGGAGGGCGGCGCCGCGGCGGCCTTCGGCGCGCGCTTCTGGAGCACGGGCGCCGTGGCGTCGGGATCAACGAGATCGACCTGGGCCCACGCAGACCCGAAAGAGCCTACGAGCAGCGCGCACAGCAGCGCGGAGAAACGCATCGGAGCCCGAGACCTTACGCGAGGAGAAAGGCCCCCAGAAGCATCGAGTTGCCGTGCTACACCGACGGGATGGGTGATGTAGGGAAAAGTCTGGAACGGTTGGTGGAGATCATGCGGCGCCTGCGCGCCCCCGACGGCTGCCCCTGGGACAAGGTCCAGGACCTGCGCTCCCTGCGTCCCTACCTCGTGGAGGAGACCTACGAGGTGCTCGACGAGATGGACCGGGTGTCCTACGGCGGGCCCTGGCACCCGCTCGCGGAGGAGCTGGGCGACCTGCTCTTTCAGATTGTCTTCCACACCCAGCTCGCGTCCGAGAAGGGCGAGTTCTCGATGGCCGACGTGTGCAACGCCATCGGCGACAAGCTCGAGCGGCGGCACCCGCACGTCTTCGGCGAGGCGCGGGTGGCGGGCGCCGAACAGGTGCTGCAGAACTGGGCGAAGCTGAAGGCCGAGGAGCGGAAGGCCAGGCACGGCCACCACGGCAGCGTGCTCGACGGCGTGCCCAGCGCCGCGCCGGCGCTCCAGCGGGCCGAGCGGCTCACCGAGAAGGCCTCGCGCATCGGCTTCGACTGGCCGGACCTGGCGGGCGTCCGGGCCAAAGTGGCCGAGGAGATCCAGGAGCTCGACGAGGCCATCGCCTCGAAGGATCGCGACGCCATCGAGCACGAGCTGGGCGACGTCTTCTTCGCGCTGGCGAACCTGGGGCGGAAGCTCGAGTCGCCGCCGGAGGACGCGGCCCGGCAGGCCAACCGGCGCTTCACCGAGCGCTTCCACGCGGTGGAGCGGAAGCTCTCGGAGCGCGGCGTGCCCTTCGGCGAGGCGACGCTCGAGCTGATGGACTCCTTGTGGGACGAGGCGAAGGCCGAGGAGAAGGCGGCCAAGGCCGCGAAGAAGTGAGCGAACACCGAGGACGGACTTCGACTCCGCTCAGTCCGAACGGAGGTCGGCTCCGCTGAACACGCAAAAAGGGCCGGCCCTTCGAGGACCGACCCTTGGTGCCCGGCTCGCGCGGCCTCGCTTACTTCGCGGGCGCGGCGAACTTCGCGGAGATGTTGTGCGAGAGGCGCGCGATGCGGCGGCTGGCGTTCTTGGCGTGCAGCACGCCCTTGGTCGCGGCGCGGTCGATGACGCGGGTGGCGGCGGCGAGCGCCTGCTTCGCCTTGGTGGCGTCGCCGGTGGCGAGGGCCTCGCGGGCCTTCTTCACCGCGGTCTTCACCTCGCTCTTGAGAGCGACGTTGCGCGCGGTGCGCTTGATGGTCTGACGGTTGCGCTTCTCGGCGGAGTGGGTGTTGGCCACGGGACTGCTCCTTCGAAGTTCGAAATCGGTTGAGGCGGCCTCCCTACGGCAGCGCCGGGGGCAGGGTCAAGGCCGATCGGGAGGCGGCTTGGCCGAAGAGAGCCACTCCAGGCCCTCGTGGGCCATGGTCTCCGCGAGGCGGGACAGGGCGGCCTGACGGTTGGTCTCGCTCCAGAGCACGTCGGCGCCGGAGGGGAAGTCCTCGGTGGCGGTCCAGGTCTGCTGGGCGAGCACGCGGCCGTTCTTGGTGAGCTTGAGCGCCAGGGTCGCGGCGAGTCGGTAGGTGGGCAGGCGGTTCGGCGCGGCGATGGCGGTCTGGCTGCCGACGCCGAGGAGCTTGCCCTCGAGCACGGCCTCCGACGCGTCGCCGCCCAGCCGCCCGGCGCGCTGGAGCCCCTGGCGGAAGGCGTCGGTGAAGGGCGCCTCCGCGCCGGGCTCGGAGGTGGCGTTCTCGAAGACGGGCACCGAGACCGAGCGCACGCCTTCGGGGAGCGTCGAGCCCGGGGCCACGAAGCGGTAGGAGGCGCAGCTGGCGAGGAACAAGGCCGCGAGCAGACCCGGCCACGGGATTCGCGGTCTCGACTCCGCTCGGCCTGAACGGGATCGATTCGGATCCGCATTCAGGCCGTTCGTGCCGAGCGGCGTCGAGGGACCTGTCGCGGCCCGCTTCATCCGACGACGAAGTTCACCAACCGCTTGGGCACGAAGACGAACTTCCGCACCGTCTTCCCGGCGAGGGCGGCCTTCACCTTCTCGTCGCCCTCGGCCAGCGCGCGCACCTCGGCCTCGCCGGCGGTGGCCGCGGCCTTCAGCTCGGCGCGGAGCTTGCCGTTCACCTGCACCGCGTAGGTCAAGACGTCATCGACCACGAGCGCGGGGTCCCACGCGGGCCACTCGCCCTCCTCCAGCGGCGCCGTCGCGCCGTAGGCCTCGGCGAGCTCGTTGGCGAAGTGCGGCACGATGGGCGAGAGCACCGTCGCCACCGTGCGGATCGCCTCGTTCATCGCCGCCTTCTCCGCCGGCGTCTCCACGTCCTGCAGGGCGTAGAGCGCGTTCACGCACTCCATCACGCCCGCGATGGCGGTGTTGAAGGAGAGCCGCTCGATGGCCTCGGTGGTGCGCTTGAGGAGCTTGTGCGCGGCTTTGCGAATCTCCAGCGCCTTCCCCTCGAACGGCCCGGCGGAGGTGACGCCTTTGACCTTGGGCTCCATCGCCACGGCCAGCGCCCAGACGCGCTTCAAGAACCGGTGCGCGCCCTCCACCTGCTCGTCGCTCCAGTCGAAGTCGCGCTCCGGCGGGCCGGCGAAGAGCACGTAGGCCCGGGCGGTGTCGGCGCCGTACTTCTTCACGATCACCGACGGCGCGACCGAGTTGCCCCAGCGCTTGGACATCTTCCTTCCGTCGGGGCCGTTCACGATGCCCTGGGTGATCAACCGCGTCACCGGCTCGTCGACCGGCACGAGGCCGAGCTCCTTCATCACCCGCGTCCAGAAGCGGAAGTAGAGCAGGTGCATCGTGGCGTGCTCCGGGCCGCCCACGTACACGTCCACCGGGAGGTACTTGCTGGCCAGCTCGGCGTCGACGGGCGCCTTCTCGAAGTGCGGCGAGAGGTAGCGGGCGTAGTACCAGCAGGAGTCGACGAAGGTGTCCATCGTCTCCGCCTCGCGGCGCGCCGGGCCCTTGCACTTGGGGCAGGTGGTGTTGAGCCACGCCGGCACCTTGGCGAGCGGCGGCTCCCCCTTGCCGGTGAGCACCTTGTCGGTCTCGATCTGGGGCAGCGTCACCGGGAGCTGCTCGTACGGCACCGGCAGGCCCTCGTGCTTCGGGTCGCACGCCTCGCAGTAGACGATGGGGATCGGGGTGCCCCAGTAGCGCTGGCGGCTGAAGCCCCAGTCCTTCTGGCGCCAGGTGACGGTGGGCGTGCCCTTCCCTTCCTGCTGGAGCCAGGCGGCCATGGCCTTGCGCGCCTCGGCGCTGGTCATGCCGGAGAAGGAGCCGGAGTCGGTGAGCTGGCCGTCGTCGGTGAAGGCGCCCGCGGCCACGTCGGCCTCGGAGCTGTGGATGGGCGAGATGACCTTCTTGATCGGCAACGAGTAGGCCTTGGCGAACGCGTGATCGCGGGCGTCGTGCGCGGGCACGCTCATCACCGCGCCGGTGCCGTAGTCGGCGAGCACGAAGTTGGCGATCCACACCGGGACCTTGGCGCCGGTGAACGGGTTCAAGGCGTAGGCTCCAGTGAAGACGCCCTCCTTGGTCGCGGTCTCGTCGGTGCGCTCGGTCTTCGACTTCGCCGCCATCTTCTTCGCGAAGGCCTCGACCTCGGCCTTCTGCGCGGGCGTGGTGAGCGACGGCACGAGCTTGTGATCCGGCGCGACGACGACGTAGGTGCAGCCGAAGATGGTGTCGACGCGGGTGGTGAAGACGCGCAGGCGCTCAGCGCGCCCCTCGAGCGCGAAGTCGGCCTCCACGCCCTCCGAGCGGCCGATCCAGTTTCGCTGCGCGGCGGTGATGCGGTCGGGCCACTCCTTCAAGCCGTCGAGGGCGTCGAGGAGCGACTGCGAGTACTTCGTGATGCGAAAGGCCCACTCCGGCATCTCCTTGTCGAGCACCTTGGAGTCGCAGCGCTCGCAGACGCCGTCCTTCACCTGCTCGTTGGCGATGACGGTGTGGCAGCCGGTGCACCAGTTCACCTTCGAGAAGCGGC
>JBBIOE010000167.1:0-18483 GCA_037443525.1 Archangiaceae bacterium
CGGGCGCGGGTGAGGCCGCGGGGGGCACCGCGGGCGCGCCGAACATCATGGTGCTGCTGGCGGGCTTGGGCGCTCCAGCCGGGGGTGGCACGGCGGTCTGCGCGCCAGGGGCGCCGAACATCATCGTGGTGTTGGGCCTGCCCGCCGGAGCCGCGGGCGCGGCGGGGGCCTGGGCGCCCGGGGCCCCGAACATCATGGTGCTGTTGGCGGGCTTGGGCGCTCCGCCTGAAGGCGGCACGGCGGCCTGCGCACCGGGGGCGCCGAACATCATGGTGGTGTTGGCGGGCCTGGGCGCTCCGCCCGAAGGCGGCACGCCGGCCTGCGCGCCCGGGGCGCCGAACATCATCGTGGTGCTGGGCAGCTTGGGCGCCGGCGCGCTCGCCGGGCCGGGCTGGCTCGGCGCGCCGAACATCATGGTCGACGACGGCCCGCGTGGGCTCGCCGAATCAGGCACCGACTCCATCATCGTGGTGGGCTGGGCGCCGGGCTTCATCGCGGTGAAGACGTGCCCGCAGCGAGTGCACTGGACCGGAACTCCCGAGGCGGGGATCAGCGCCTCGTCGAGCACATAGGTCGTCGAGCACTTTTCGCACGAGATGAGCACGGGCCGTTTCTACCACGCGCCTGCGTCAAATCCGCGCAATTCCGAAACCTTCTGGAGCAGCCCGAGGCGGCCGGGACCGATGCCGGGGACGCGGTCAACCTCGTCCCACGACTGGAAGATTCCTCGCTCGGCTCTCGCGGCGACGAGCGCCCGGGCTGCCCGTCCGCCCAGGCCGGGAATGGCCTCGAGCTCGTCGGCGCCCGCCGAGTTCAGGTCGAGCTTCCGGCCGATGGTGAGCGCCTGGGCGGCGGGCAAGGCCGCGCCGTCGGCGCAGCGGGCCACGCCGGCGTCGTCGAGGTGCACGAGATCGACGTCGCACGGCAGGGCCGCCTCGCTGGACGGCCAGCGCCACCACCAGGCGACCGCGAGGGCCAAGGAGATCGCCAAGGCGATCGCCACCGCCCTCGGGCGGCTCACGACGGCTGGGCGTCGAGCCCGAACTCTTTGTGCAGCGAGCGCACCGCCAGCTCGGCGTAGCGGGAAGGGACGACGCAGGAGACGCGAATCTCCGAGGTGGAGATGGCGAGGATGTTCACGCCCTCCTTGGCCAGGGTGCGGAACATGCGCGCCGCGACGCCGGAGTGGTTGCGCATGCCGACGCCGACGATGGACACCTTGGCGATGTCGTCGTCGGTCTCCACCTCGCCGGCCTTCACCTGCTTGGCGACCTTCTTCACCACGTCGCGGGCCTTCACCAGGTCGGCCTTGCCCACCGTGAACATGATGTCGGTGCGGCCGTCGACGCTGGTGTTCTGGACGATCAGGTCCACCACGATGGCCCGCTCGTCGAGCGCGCCGAAGATCTTCGACGCGATGCCCGGCTTGTCCGGCACGTTGTGCACCGCGATCTTCGCCTCGTTCCGATCCAGCGCGACGCCGGAGACGACCACGTCCTCCATCGATGCATCCTCCTCGCAGACGAGCGTGCCGGGATCGGTGGTGAAGCTCGACTTCACCCACAGCGGCACCTTGTACTTCATGGCCAACTCCACCGAGCGAATCTGCAGCACCTTGGCGCCCAAGCTCGCGAGCTCCAGCATCTCCTCGTAGCTGATGCGATCGAGCTTCCGCGCCGTGGGGCAGACGTTCGGGTCCGTCGTGTAGACGCCGTCGACGTCGGTGTAGATCTCGCACGCGTCCGCCTTGATGGCGGCGGCGATGGCGACGGCGGTGGTGTCCGAGCCGCCGCGCCCGAGCGTGGTGACGTTGCCCTCCTCGTCGACGCCCTGGAAGCCCGCGATCACCGCGATGTGCTTCTTCTCCAGCGCCTGGAAGATCTTCTCGGCGTCGATGCTCTTGATGCGCGCCTTGGAGAAGGTGCTGTCGGTGACGATGCGGCACTGGTGGCCCAAGAAGCTCTGGGCCTTGCCGCCCTGCGCCTCGATGGCGATGGAGACGAGGCCGATCGAGACCTGCTCCCCGGTCGCGACCACCACGTCCTGCTCGCGCTCGCTGGGCCGCTCGGTGATCTGCGACACCAGCTTGAGCAGGCGATTCGTCTCGCCCGACATCGCGGAGACGACCACCACGACGTCGTTGCCCTTCTTCCGCGCGGCGATGGCCTGCCGGGCGACGTTCTTGATTCGCTCGACGTCACCGACCGAGGTGCCTCCGTACTTCATCACGATGAGCGCCATGTGCGGCCGGTTCATAGCCCGTGATGACGGTCAGGCGAGGAATTTCCAACACGCGTTCTTGGCTTGCCGGCCCGGCGCGCGCGTGGCAGTTCCTCGGGGCATGACGACGCCGCTTCTTCTCGATGGCCACACCCTGACCCTGGAGCAGATTCGCGAGGTGGCCGTGGACGGCCGCCGGGTGGAGCTGGCCCCCGCCGCGCGCGCGAGAGTGGAGAAGGCGCGGGCCCTGGTCGATCGCATGGCCGAGGGCGACGAGCCGGTCTACGGCGTCAACACCGGCTTCGGCACGCTGGCCGAGGTGCGCATCGACAAGAAGGACCTGCGCACCCTGCAGCGGAACCTGATCATGAGCCACGCGGCCGGCGTGGGGAACCCGCTCTCGCCGCGGGAGGCGCGGGCGCTGCTCCTGTTGCGCTGCAACGTACTGGCGAAGGGCTACTCGGGGGTGCGCACGTCGACGCTCGAGCTCGGCCTCGCGATGCTGAACAAGGGCGTCACCCCGATCATCCCCGAGCGCGGCTCGGTGGGCGCGTCGGGTGACTTGGCGCCGCTCGCGCACCTGGCGCTGGTGTTCATCGGCGAGGGCGAGGCGTGGGTCGAGGGGCAGCGCATTCCCGGCGGGCAGGCGCTCGCCAAGGTGGGCCTCGACCCGGTGGTGCTGGAGGCCAAGGAGGGCCTGACGCTGGTGAACGGCACCCAGGCCATCTGCGCGGTGGGCACCCACGCGGTGCTCGACGCGGAGTCCGAGGCGAAGCTCTTCGACCTCGCCGGCGCGATGACGGTGGAGGGCCTGCTCGGCTCGCACAAGCCGTTCCGCGCCGACGTCGCCGAGGTGCGCCCGCACGCCGGCCACAAGGCGGTGGCCGAGCACCTGCGCCGCATTCTCCAGGGGAGCGAGCTGGTCGAGACGCACGCCCACTGCGCCAAGGTGCAAGACCCCTACAGCCTGCGCTGCATGCCGCAGGTGCACGGCGCGGCGCGCGAGGGCATCGCCTTCGCCCGGCGCATCTTCGAGACCGAGGTGAACGCCGGCACCGACAACCCGCTGGTGTTCGCCGAGACGCGGGAGATCGTCTCCGCGGGCAACTTCCACGGGCAGCCGGTGTCGCTCGCGATGGACGTGCTCGCCATGGCCCTCACCCAGCTCGCGTCGATCAGCGAGCGGCGCGTGGAGCAGATGGTGAACCCGTCGCTGTCGGGCCTGCCGCCCTTTCTCGCCAAGAACTCCGGCCTCAACTCCGGGTTCATGATCGCGCAGGTCACCGCGGCGGCGCTGGTGGCTGAGTCGCGCATTCTCTGTCACCCGGCCTCGGTGGACTCGATCCCCTCGTCGGCGGGCCGCGAGGATCACGTCTCCATGGGCATGACCGCGGCCCTCAAGGCGCGCATGGTGGCGGAGCACGTGCGCAACGTGCTCGCCATCGAGCTGCTCGTCGCCGCGCAGGCCCTCGACCACCGCCTGCCGACGAAGCCCGGCCGCGGCGTGCTCGCGGCGCACCGGCTCATCCGCAGCGTGGTGCCGACCATGGACACCGACCGCGAGCTGCACAAGGACATCGCTCAAGTGGCGCGCCTCGTCGCCTCGGGGGAACTCCTCGCGACGGTGAAGGCTGCGTGCTACGACGTTCCCGCATGAGCGCGACCGCGGAGCTCACGCGACCAGCCACCCCCAGCGTTCCTGCGACCGAAGACGAGACCCGGGCCCGCATCGCGGCCCTCGAGCGCGAGGCCAAGGCCCTCGGCAGCCAACCCGCCGCGGCGCTGCTCTTCCACGAGATCGGCCTCCACTGGGACCGGCTGAAGAACCCGCGCAACGCCGCCGTCGCCTTCCAGGCCGCCTTCAAGATCGCGCCCAAGTTCCTCGCCAACATCCGCGCCGCCCGGAAGCTGTTCGCCGAGGTGGGCAACTGGGGCATGGTGGTGACGCTGCTCGACGCGGAGCTCTCGGCCACCGAGGCCCGGCGCACCCGCTCGGCGTTGCTCTTCGAGCGCGCGCAGCTCCTCGAGCAGAGGCTCTCGCGTGAGGCCGACGCCGCCGCGGCGCTGGCGCAGTGCCTGGCGCTCGACCCGGAGGACGTGTCGTTGCTCGTGCAGCTCGAGCAGACCTTCACCGAGAAGGCCGACTACCCGTCGCTGGTGAAGATCTACCGGCTGATGGCCAAGGCGATGCGCGACCCGTCGGCGCGAGCGCACTACCTGACCTCGGCGGGGCTGTTGCTCGAAGACCGGGTGAAGGATCTCACCGGGGCCGGCGCCCTCTTCCGCGAGGCCTTCGCGCTCGACCGGAAGGACCCGCAGCTCCTCTCGGCGATGAAGCGCCTGGCGCAACGGGAGAACACACCCGACGAGGAGCTGGCGGCGCTGGCCGCCGAGGCCGAGGGGCAAGGCGCGCTGGCAGGCCCGACCTTCCTGCAGATCAGCCGCGCCTACGAGCGCCTGGGGCGCCCCGAGGACTCCCTGGCCGCCCTGCTCGCCGCGCAGCGCGCGAGCCCCGACGATCCGCTCGTGCTCGCGGAGCTCGGCCGGCTCTACGAGTCGCAGGGGCGCTACCAGGAGCTCGCCGGCGTCCTGATGACCTGGCTCGCCCGCACCACCGAGGAGAACGACACCGTCGCGCTGAACTTGAGGCTGGCCGGCATCTACGAGGATCAGCTCAAGCAGCTCCCCGAGGCGTCGGAGCGGTACAAGGCCGTGCTGGCGAAGGTGCCCGGCCACACCGCGGCGCTGCAGGGCCTGGGCAAGCTCTGCTACCGCACCCAGAACTGGCAGGGGCTCTTCGAGGTCTGCGAGGCCGAGGCGGCCGCGACCGACGAGCCCCGGCAGAAGGCATCCAGGCTCTACAAGGCGGCGGAGACGGCCGAGGAGCGCCTGGGGAAGATCGACGAAGCGATCATGAAGTACCTGCAGTGCCTGCAGCTCGTGCCGGGCTTCTTGCCGGCGCAAAAGGCGCTGACCCGCCTCTACGAGAAGCTCGGCCGCTTCGCCGATCTGGTCGCGATGCTCGAAGGCGACCTGATGCAGACCACCGACAAGGAGCTGCAGGTCACCACGCTCAATCGCATCGCCGCGATTCAGGAAGATCGGCTCGGCGACGTGAACCGTGCCATCGAGACGCTCAAGCGCGTGCTGGACCTCACCCCCGATCACCTGCCCACCATGCGCAACCTGGCGCGCCTCTACGAGCGCGGCCAGCAGTGGCAGAAGATCGTCGAGCTCAACGACCGCGAGGCCGCGCTGTCGCAAGACACCAAGCAGGCCATCTCGCTCGCGCACCGCAACGCGGAGATCGTCGACGAGCAGCTCAGGGAACGCCCGGCGGCGATCGTCGCGTGGGAGAAGGTGCTGAACCTCGCCCCCACCTACCAGCCGGCCCTGCGCGCGCTCGGGCGCCTCTACGGCCAGGAGGGGCGCTGGGAAGCGCTGGTGAAGATGTACCGCACCGAGGCGGAGATCTCGCAGTCGACCGATCACTCCGCGGGCCTGATCGTGAAGATCGGCGAGCTCTACGAGCAGAAGCTCCAGAGCCCCAACGACGCCATCGCCGCCTACCGCGAGGTGCTGACGCTGGCGCCGAGCCACTCGGCCGCGCTCTCGGCGCTGGCGCGCATCTACCGCTCGCAGGGCGACTGGGAGAGCTTGATCGAGATCCTCCACGCGGAGGCGGCGAACAAGAGCGACCCCACCGAGCGCGCCAACGCCACCTGCCAGGCCGCCACCATCTGGGAAGACCACCTCGCGCGGCCCGACAAGGCCATCGAGGGCTACCTGGAGGTCTTGCGGCTCTCGCCCACGCACGGCACCGCGCTCATGCACCTCGAGCGCCTGCTCACCCAGCGAGACGACGTGAAGGAGCTGGTGGTCTTGCTCGACCGGCAGAGTCAGGCGGGGGCGCCGGCGACGCGGGTGGGAGCGCTGCTCAAGCTGGCGCGCCTCTACTTCGATCGCCTGAACGAGCCGGCCCGCGCGGCGTCGTGCTGCGAGGCGGCGCTGGCCATCGAGCCCAAGAGCCTGTCGGCCCTGCGGCTGCTCGAGCGCGTGCGCTCCGCCGACAAGGTGCGGCGCGCCGAGATTCGCAACCGCATCGCCGACACCTGGGGCGACCCGCGCCTCGCCGCCGCCATTCGCCTCTCGAACCTCGAGCAGACCGCGCAGGCGACGCCGTCCGAGGACGTGCTGTCGCAGCTCCGCGCGGCCTTCGCCGCCGATCCCTCCGACGAGGCGCTCGGCCTGTCGCTCGAGCGCGCCCTGCTCAAGGTCGGCGACGCCAGGGGGCTGCTCGAGGTGTACCAGGCGCGCCGGTCGCTGGTGACCGACCCGGCCGATCAGCTCGAGCTCAACCTGCGCATCGCGGAGATCACCGAGACCCAGCTCGACGATCTCCCCGGCACGCTGGCGGCGTACCAGGCGTGCCTCGCGGGGTCGCCCGATCTCTACCCGGCGCTGATGGGCGTCTACCGCTGCCACGCCAGGCGCGGCGACGTCGCGCACGCGCGAGCTGCGCTGGAGGCCATCGCCAACCACTCCAAGGACGCCGCCACCGTCACCCAGGCGCTGCTCGACGCGGCCACGCTCACCCGCGACGTGGAGAAGAACGACGAGCTGGCGATGGCGCTGTTCAAGAAGGTGCTCGAGCGCGAGCCCTTGCACGCCGAGGCGAGCGCGGGGCTGGAGGACATCCTCGCGAGGCGCGGCGGCGCGTCGGACCTCGCGGCGCTCTGTGAGAAGCGCGCCGAGTCGAGGCTCGCGCAGCGGGACGCGGCCGGCGCGGGGAAGCTCTTCCTCGAGGCGGCGAGGAAGCACCTCGAGCTTCAGGCGAGGGAACGGGCCAACGCCGCGCTCGACAAGGCGCTCCAGGCCGACGCGACGCTCATCGAGGCCCTGGAGCTCAAGGGCGAGCTCTCCTTCGAGGCCAAGGACTTCGTGCACGCGGCGCACGCCTGGACCGCGCGGCTCCAGCAGGGCGGCGAGGTCCAGAAGCTCGCGCCGCTGCACCTCAAGCTCGGCGCCATCTTCCAGGATCAGCTGCAGGACCTCGCGCGGGCCACGGCGCACCTGCAGGCCGCGGCGGCCTCGATGCCGGGCAACGTGGAGGCCCTGGAGCGGCTGGCGGCCATTCACGTCGCCTCGCGAAACCTCACCGGCGCCGCCGACTGCCTCCGCCGCCTCTTGGAGGCCGAGCAGTCGCCGCAGGGACGCGCCCGCCACACGCTCTCGCTGGCGCGGCTCTTCGACGAGGGGCTCAACGACCCCGCGCAGGCGCTCAACATGTACCGGCGCGCGATGGACATGATGCCGGGCGACCCCGTGGTGCTCGACAAGGTCGCGGCGCTCTCCGAGCGCACCGGCAACCTCCCCGAGCTGGTGCGCGTGCTCGAGCAGCAGGCGCAGAGCGCGGGCGACCCGAAGAAGGCGGCGGCGCTCAAGCTGCGCGTGGCGGCCATACTCCAGCGCGCCTCGGCCGACCCGCAGCGCGCCGTCGTCGCCTACAAGCAGGTGCTGGAGCTCGATCCCTCCCAGGTGCCGGCGTGGGTCGCCCTCGCCGACATCTACGGCAAGGATCAGTCGACGCTCGCGCTGACCGTCGACGCCCACCGCAACGCGCTCAAGTACGAGCCGGCGCGCCTGGAGAGCCTGCACGCGCTCTTCCGCGCGTGGGAGGGCCTGCGCCAGCTCGACAAGGCCTTCTGCGTCTCGGCGCTCCTGGTGTTCCTGCGGGCGGCGAACGAGGTGGAGCAGGCCTTCTTCAACGAGGGCCGAAACCGCCTCCCCAACGAGTTCAAGGGCGTGCTCGGGCCGCCCGACGTGCAGAGCCTGCACCACCCCTACGCCCGGAACCTGTTGGTCGACGTGCTCCGGGCCATCGGCGATCAGTTCAGCAAGATGCACCCGCCGCAGTTCGAGGCCTCGGGCATCGATCGCAAGGCCGACCGGCTCAAGCCCGATCACGCCATCTTCAAGGCGGTGCACGCGGTGTCGGCGCTGTTCGGCGTCGAGGAGCTCGAGGTCTACCAGGCGCGGCGCGGGCTGGTGATGCTGGAGACCACCGAGGTGCCGAGCGTGTGCATCGGCCCCGACGTGATTCGCCGCTTCAACGTGCGCGAGCAGCGCTTCCACTTCGGCCGCGGCGCCATCGGCCTGCTCGACAAGACGGCTTTGCTGCGGAGGCTCTCCACGTCCGACGTCGCCGACGTGCTCGGGAGCTCGGTGCGCATTCACGTGGCGGACTACGCGGGCCTCGGCAAGCGCAACGAAGAGCTGTCGAAGCAGCTCCGCAAGGCCTACTCGCGCAAGGCCCTCAAGGCGCTGGAGGAGCCCTCCGCCGCGCTGGCCAGCCTGCAGGCGCCGCCGAACGTGGACTTGACGCTCCAGGGGCTCACCTTCACCTCCGACCGCGCGGGCCTGTTGGTGAGCGCCGATCCCTCCGCGGGGCTGGGGCTGTGCCTGCGCGAGGATCCGGCGGCGCGCGTCGACTCCAGCGAGGCCATCGTGGCGGCCGTGCACCACCGGCCCGATCTGCGCGAGCTGGTGGCCTTCTCCATCTCCGACGACTTCTTCCGGCTCCGGCAGCGCATCGGGCTGTCGCTCGGCTGAGAGCCGGCCGCCTCACCCCGCCCGCTTCGGCTCCTCCTCGGAGATCACCGAGCCCTCGGGCAGCTCCTTCTTGAGCCGCTCGAGCACCTTCGCCACCTCGTCGGCGCTGACGTGCTCGATGGTGAGCTTCACCCGGTAGCAGGCGTCGGGCTCGACCACCGGGTAGCTGCCGATGGCCACGTGGGCGTTCTCCAGGGCGACGGCGTCGAGGGCCTGGGCGATCTCGTGCTCGTGGGCCGAGAGGAAGAGGCAGCGGAGGGTCAAAGGCTCGAGCGGCAGCGTGGCGAGCACCGCCTCGAGCTGCAGGGCGAAGTACTTGGGCACGCCCGGGAGCATGAAGATGCCGTCGCAGCACAGCACGGGGAAGTGCGCGCCGGGCACGCCCACCAGCGTCGCGCCCTCGGGGGCCTCGGCGAGCCTCAGCGCCGCCGGCGTGAGCTCGGTCACCTGCCAGGTGTCGCGAATGAGGGCCTCCATCTCGGGCAGGCGCACCACCCGGCGGCCGAGCGCCAGCGCCACCGCGCGCACGGTGACGTCGTCGTGGGTCGGGCCGATGCCGCCCGAGGTGATGATCCACCGGGCGCGGCGGCGGGCCAGGGCCAGCGCCTCCACGATGGCGTCGACGTCGTCGGGCACGGTGTGCACCGCGCACAGGGGCACGCCGCGCGCCCGCAACCGCCGGGCGAGCAGGGGGCCGTTGGCGTCGGCGATCTTCGCCGTGAGCACCTCGTTGCCGACGATGATCGCGCAGGCCGAGTCGGTCGCCATCGTCACCTCCGCTCGAGCTTCCGTATCTCGGCCACCGCCGCCCGCGTCACCTCGTCGATCGGCTGGGTGCCGTCGAGGCTGACCAGGCGCTCCCCCGCCTTCCTTCGCAGCGCGATCGCCTTGGCGTACTGGGCGGCGGTCCGGCGCTGCACCGCGTCGGACTCGTAGAGCTCCTCGCGCCCGCCCCGGGCGCCTCGCCTCTGGGCGGCGGTGCGCACGTCGACCGTCACGAAGAGGGTCAGGTCGGGCCTCCTGGCCGCGCGGTTGAGCTCGGCCACCCAGGCCATGCCCACCTGCGCGCCCTGGTAGGCGAGGGAGGACAACAGGTAGCGATCGCTGAGCACCAGCGCGCCGCGCGCCAGCGCCGGCTCGATCTCCGAGGCGAGGTGATCGACGCGGTCGGCGGCGAAGAGCAGCGCCAGCGTCTTGGGGGTGAGCGGCCCGCCCTGCCCCGGCAGCCCGAGCCGCCCGGTGAGCGTCTGCCGAATGAGGGTGCCGATGGGCCCGGCGGAGGGCTCGGCGGTGACGACGACCTCGCGCCCCTCGGCGCGGAACAGCCGGGCGATGGCCTGGGCCTGGGTGGTGGTCCCCGCGCCGTCCAGCCCCTCCAGCACGATGAAGCGACCCCGCGTCATCGTCAGGGCGTCGGCACGGCCGAGTCGTCGAGCTTGAGCTCGCGGCGCAGCGAGGTCAGCCGCGCGAAGCCCTCGAGCTCCTGGGTCAGCTCGCGCCGGCCGGCGAGGTAGCGCACCGACGAGAACACCAGGCCGCCCAGCGCCACGGCGCCGACCAGCATCGTCCACTCCTGGTGCTTCTCGCCGAAGTCCCACCAGAGCTTCCCGGCGGTGCCGGCGAGGATGAGGCTCGCGAAGAGCGCGATGGAGGCGACCGCGAAGTGCAGCGTGCTCGCCCGGGACGACAGGCGGTGGAGGAGGACGTCGTGCTCGGCGCGCAGTTCGGACGTGGGGTGGCTCACGGCCGCGGCACCCTAGAGCACCGGGGCGTTCGAGTCACGCTCCCGCGCACCGCCATCAGACGGCCCGCGAGATGACCACCGGGCTGCCGCAGTCCTTGCAGCGCTGCCCCGCGACGGCCCTGGCGCCGCACTGCTGGCACCGCACCGCCTCGCCCTCGTTCGTCCTGCCCTTGGCCGAGGTGGCCGGGGCCGCGGCCCGCGCCGGGAGCCGCATGCCGCAGCGATCGCAGATGAGGCCCTCGGCCTGCTGATTGCCGCAGTAGCGACAGGCCACCGCGCCGGTGGGCAGGGCCACGCGCACCCCGTCATCGGCGGCGCGGTCTTCGGTCAGGTCCCCCAGGCGCTCCACCGGCACGGCCCCGGCCGGAGCCTGGGCGTTCAGCTCGAGCCCGGGCGTCGCCTCGGGGGGCGCGTCGACCTTCTCGAAGCGGCCGGGATCGATGTCGGCCACGCGCTCGATGGGCACCTCGGGCTGCCGCTCCGGCAGCGTGGGCTCGAGGCCCTCCACGCGCTCGGCGGGGGCCGCGGCGACGTCCGTGCGCTTGAAGACCTTCCCGCAGACGGTGCACTCGTCGCCGGCGGCTTGCTGGTTCTCGCACACGGGGCAGATGATCATCGTGGAAAGCCTACCCTACCCCGGCCAGCTTGAGCCGACCTTCCCACCGCTCCGCGAGGGCCTTGGCCAGGGGGCGGTGGGCCGGCTCGGCGAGCGTGGGGTCGCGCTCCACGATGGCCCGGGCCTCCTCCTGGGCGAGGGCGAGCAGGGCCTGATCTCGCGCCAGGTTGGCGACCACCATCTCCGGCAGGCCGCTCTGGCGGGTGCCGAGCAGCTCCCCCGGCCCTCGCAGCTCGAGATCCTTCTCGGCGATGACGAAGCCGTCGGTGGTCTGGGCCATCACCTCCAGCCGAGCCTGGGCGTCCTCGCTCCGGCCGCCGGCGAAGAGCAGGCAGAACGAGCGCGCCGCGCCTCGCCCCACCCGCCCGCGGAGCTGGTGGAGCTGCGAGAGGCCGAAGCGCTCGGCGTGCTCCACCACCATCACCGAGGCGTTGGGCACGTCGACGCCGACCTCGATGACCGTGGTGGAGACGAGCACGTCGAGCTGCTTCTCGCGGAAGGAGCGCATCACCGCGTCCTTCTCGTCTTGCTTCATGCGCCCGTGCAAGAGCCCCACCCGGCGGCCCGCGAGCTCGGCGCCGAGCTGCGCCGCGCCCTGGGTGGCGTCGGCCAGGTCGAGCTTCTCCGACTCCTCGACCAGCGGGTACACGACGAAGGCCTGGTGCCCCTTGGCCAGCTCGCCCTCGATGAGCGCCAGGGCAGCCGGGCGCGCCTTGGCCGGGAAGACCCGGGTCTCGATCGGCGTCCGCCCCGGCGGCAGCTCGTCGAGGATCGACACGTCGAGATCGCCGTAGAGCGTCATCGCCAGCGTGCGGGGGATCGGCGTCGCGGTCATCACCAGCACGTCGGGCGTCGCGCCCTTCGCCATCAGCGCGTGCCGCTGAATGACGCCGAAGCGGTGCTGCTCGTCGATGATCACCAGGCCCAGCCGCTCGAAGGCGATGGGATCTTGAATGAGCGCGTGCGTGCCGATGGCGACGCGGGCCCGGCCGGCGGCGGCGGCCTCTCGGGCCTGGGCGCGTTCCCTGGCGGGGCCCGAGCCGGTGACGAGCGCCACCTCCACCCCGAGCGCCGCCAGCCCTGACCGGAAGGTGCGCGCGTGCTGCGCGGCGAGGATCTCGGTCGGCGCCATCACCGCGACCTGCAGGCCGCTCTCGACCGCCACCGCCGCGGCCACCAGCGCCACCGCCGTCTTGCCGCTGCCCACGTCGCCCTGGAGCAGCCGGTTCATCGGCTCGGGCCGCCCCATGTCGCGGAGGATCTGCGCCAGCACCCGGTCCTGCGCGCCGGTCGGGGCGAAGGGCAGCAATGACTTCGCCCGGGCGACGCGCTCGGCGCTCACGTCGAAGGCGATGCCCGCCTCGCGCTTGAGCCCCTGGCGCTTCAGCGCCATGCCGAGCTGCAGGAAGAAGAGCTCGTCGAAGGCGAGGCGCTGGTGCGCGCTCGAGCGGTGCGCCTCGAGGGCTTCGAGATCGGCGTTCCCCGCGGGGAAGTGCAGGGCCGTGAGCGCGTCGGCGAGCCCGACGAGCCCCACCCGCTCGCGCAGAGGCGGTGGGAGCGGATCGTCGATCGCGCCCGCCAGCTCCTTCGCCACGCGGAAGGTGAGCTCCCGCAGTTGCCGCTGCTCGTGGCGCTCGAAGCCCGGGTAGATCGGCACGACCCGCTTGAAGTGCACCGCGCTGGTCTCGAGATCGTCGGCGGGCTCGGTCTCCGGGTGCGGAATCTCCCACCCCCAGGTCGACTGCCGCACCTCGCCGGACACGACCAGCTTCCTGCCGATGGGGTAGCGGCTCTTGAGCCAGCTCCCGCCCTGGTAGTGCGTGGCGGCGATGCTGCCGGACGCGTCGGCGAGCACGGCCTTGAAGATGCGCTTGCCCCGGCCGCGCGACTCGTCCACCGCGCGGACCTCGGCGACGAAGGTGCTGCGCTCGCCGGCGCGCAACTGCGCGATGTGCCGGAGCACGCGACGATCTTCGTAGGCGCGGGGCACCAGGAAGAGCGCGTCACCCAGCGTGCGCACGCCCTTCCTCTCGAGGTGCTTGAGCAGCTGCGGGTTCATGCGCCAGCCAGCGCCGCGCAAGGGCCGGGCGAGGGGGCCCTCGGCGGGCGAGATGGAGAGCATGCGCGCCGGGGCATCTTCGGCCTCCTTTGTGGCGGCCGGCTTCTTGGGGGCGCGTGGCTTTCGCGGCCTGGGAGCGACCGGGGCGCCCCTGAGCCCGCCTCCCGAGGGCCGACCAGCGGGGGGCGTGGCAGGTCCAGGCGGGTCTGCCTGGCGTTCGGCGCCCCTCGACGAGCTCAGGCTCCCCACCTCGAGCCCCTCTCCGCGCAGGAGGTCCGCCACCCGCCCCACCGAAGCCTTTCGCACGCCGGGGTCCGTCGCGTCGACACGCCCGAGCTCCGCCCGCAGGGCCGTCTCCACCGCCGGCGCGAGCGCACCCTTCCCTTTCTCCAGAGCGGCCTCGATCGGCGCCCGGAGGCCCTTCACGCGCGCGAGGTTCTCGAAGTTCCGGGCGCACGCGTACCGCAGCGGGCCCACGAGCGGCGCCAGCGGGTGAGGCTTAGGGGACATCCTCGAAGTGGACCTTGACGATCTCCAGCTCGCGCACGCCGCCGGGGCTCTGGATGGTGGCGACGTCGCCGACGGACTTGCCGATCAGGCCGCGGGCCATGGGCGAGGTGACGGAGATCCACCGCTTCTTGATGTCGGCCTCGAACTCCCCGACGATCCGGTAGGTCACCGACTTCTCGGTGTCGGTGTCGAGCAGGTCGACGGTGGCGCCGAAGAGCACCTGCGTCGAGCCCTTGAACTTCGACACGTCGATGACCTCGGCGCGGGCGATCCACCCGTTCAAGTCCATGATGCGGCCTTCGATGTGGCCCTGCTTCTCCTTGGCGGCCGCGTACTCCGCGTTCTCCTTCAGATCGCCGTGGGCGCGCGCGACCTCGATGTCGTGCGACACCTTCGGCCGCTCCACGCTTTGCAGGTGCTTGAGCTCGTCCTGCATCTTGCGCAGGCCTGCTCTCGTGGTGGGAAACCGATCGCTCATCGAGAAATGACCTCCAAGGAAGTCCGGGACAGTAGCGAAGGGGCAGGCTCCGGGTCTAGCCTCGCGAGCGTGCCGTCGGTCAAGGACTTCACGTTGATGCTCATGCCGACCTTGCCCGGCCGCCTGACTGCATCGAGGTAGCCCATGTTGTCGGTCAAAGAGCTCAAGAACCTGGCGCAGAAGCTGCCGAAGAAACAGCTCCTGGCCCAGCTCGGCCCCTTCGTGCTGGTCCAGAAGGCGGTGAAGATCGGCGGCGTGTTGGTGGCCGACGAGAGCCTCCCGGCGGCCGCGCAGCGCACCTCGGTGGTCTCACCGGCCAAGGTGTCGGCGGGCGCGCTCTCGCTCCTGTTCCAGTTCGACGAGCTGGTGGTGGCCACCCTCCCGCCGCTGCACGGCGTCGACGAGCTGAGCGTGGGCCGCCAGCCCGACAACGATCTGGTGCTCGATCACCCCTCAGTCTCGAAGAACCACGCGATCCTCCGGTGGGACGGCGCCAAGAACGTCTGCTCGGTGCAGGACAAGGAGTCGATGAACGGCACCTGGCTCAACGCCTCGATCCGCGTCGCCCGCGAGACCCCGCTGCAGGACGGCGACATCTTGTCCTTCGGCGAGGTGCAGTACTGGTTCCTGCTCACCCCGACCCTGATCGAGCGCCTCACGCGCCAGTACCGGGACGCCGGGGTCTGACGGCTCAGTGCCCGCCGCCGGCGCTCTTCGGAGCCCTCGGCGCGGCGAAGAGCTCCGCCCGCTCCTCCTTCAGGTTCCAGGGCTCGATCGCGTAGACGTCGTCGAAGAGGGTGTCGAGCTCGGGCTGGCCGAAGGCCTCGGCCTCCTGAATCGCCTGGTTCACCTCGGCGAGCAGCTCGGCCCGGAGCGCGGCGTCCTTGGCGTCGTCCCAGAGGCGGCGGGCGACGAGCGTCTTCCTGCACCGCTCGAGGGGGTCGCGCGCCTTCCACACCTCGACCTCGCGGTTGTCGCGGTACTTCGTCGGATCGTCGGAGGTGGAGTGCGCGCCGACGCGGTAGGTCTCGAGCTCGACCAGCGTCGGCCCCAAGCCCTTGCGCGCCTTCTCCACGGCGGCCTTCACCACCGAGTACACGGCCTCGACGTCGTTGCCGTCGACCTGCACGCCCTCGAAGCCGTAGGCCTGCGCCTTGGCCGCGATGGAGACGCTGGCGGTCTGGCGCTTCCTCGGCACCGAGATGGCCCAGTGGTTGTTCTGGCAGAGGAAGACCACCGGCGGCCGGGTGACGCCGGCGAAGTTCATCGCCACGTGGAAGTCGCCGGTGCTGGTCGAGCCGTCGCCGAAGTAGGCCGCGATGACGACGTCGTCGCCCTGGTACCGCGCCGCCCACGCCGCGCCGACGGCCTGCGGAATCTGGGTGCCGATGTTGGAGCCCCAGCTCACGTAGTTCACCGAGCGCGCCGCCTGGTGCGACGGCATCTGCCGCCCCTTGGTGACGTCGGCCTTGTTCCCGAAGACCTGTCCCAGGTACGGCACCAGCGGGAAGCCGCGCATCAGCATGATCCCCACCTCGCGCAGGCCGGGGAAGATCCAGTCCTTGGCCTCGAGCGCGTAGCCCGAGGCGATGGTGGCCGCCTCCTGGCCGGTGCACGAGCCGTAGAAGCCCACCCGCCCCTGCCGCTGCAGGGTGATCATGCGCTCGTCGAGCGTGCGCAGGCGCAGCATGTGCCGGTAGACCTCGAGGAGCTGCGCGTCGGAGAGCCGGTGCACGATCGGCACGGGCTTCGCGGTCGGCGGCTGCAGCACGCCTTCCTGGGCGGCCAGCTGCACCGGACCAGCGCTCTTCTTCGCCTGGGCCCGCGGAGCCTTGCGAGCCTTCTCCTTCTTCACCGCCACGCGCTGCACTCGGGCCATGGCGTCACCTTCAGACGAGATCGAGGAAGAGCAGCTCCGGCGTCTCCACGTGGCGCAGGAACTCGTAGGCGAACTGCGCGCCGAGCGCGCCGTCGACGACGCGGTGATCGAAGCAGAACGAGAACAGGGCCATCTGCCGCACCTTGATCGAGTCGTCCTCCATCACCACCGGGCGCTTGCGCATCTTGTGGACGCCCATGATCGCCACCTCGGGGTGGTTGATGATCGGCGTCGCGAAGAGCCCGCCCTGCTGGCCGAGCGAGGTGATGGTGAAGGTGCCGCCGCCAAGCTCCTCGAGCTTGAGCTTCTGCTCGCGGGCGGCGGTCGCCAGGCGGGAGATCTCCCGCGACAGCTCGCGGAAGCTCAGGCGATCGACGTTCTTCACCACCGGCACGGTGAGGCCCTGCTCGGTCATCGCGGCGATGCCGATGTTGTACTCGCCGCGCACGATGAGCTCCTGCGCCGCCTCGTCCATGTTCGCGTTGACGGTGGGGTAGCGCTTGAACGCCTGCACCAGCGCCTTGCAGAAGAACGGCAGGTAGCTGAGCTTCTCGCCCTCGCCCATCCGCTCGTTGAGGCGGTTGCGCAGCTCGACCAGCGGAGTGACGTCGATCTCCTCGACGAAGGCATAGTGGGGCGCGGTGAACTTCGAGCGCACCATCTTCTCGGCGATCTTCTTGCGCAGTCCGCGAATGGGGATGCGCTCGTCCTTCTGACCCGAGGCGAGCGGCGACCAGGACGGGGCCGGGCGAGCCTGCGCTGGCCCCTCCGCCCGCGCCGGAGCCTTGGCGCCGCCGGCCACGAAGGCCTCGACGTCGGTCTTGAGCACGCGGCCTTGCGGGCCGGTGCCGGCGACGCGCGCGAGATCGAGCCCGAGCTCCCGGGCCATGCGGCGGGTGACCGGCGTGGCCAGCACCTTGGCCGAAGCGGTGACGGGGCCGGCCATCGTGGGCGCGAGGGGCAGCTGCGCCGGGGCCTCGGGGCGCGGCGCGCTGGCCTTGGCGGCGCCGTTGCCCTTGGGCGCCGAGGCCTTGGGCGCCGCCGGGGCGCCCCCTTCGAGCTCGAGCTCCACCAGCGCGTGGTGGACACGGGCGATCTCGCCTTCCTTGCCGTGAGTGGCCGTGACGCGCCCCTTCTTCGGCGAGGGAATCGTCACCGTGGCCTTGTCGGTCATCACCTCGACGAGCGGCTGGTCCTCCTTCACCGCGTCTCCGGGCTTCACCAGCCACTTGACGATCTCGCCCTCGACCACGCCCTCGCCGATGTCCGGCAGCTTGAACTCGAAAATCGCCATGGTGGGTTCCTTCGATGAAAGGGCTTCAGGCCTGGTAGGCGCGCACGGCCTCGACGTCGTGGAGGATTCTCGGCGCGAGCGGCAGGTACTCCTCGTCGAGCGAATACGGGAAGGGCGTGTCCCAGCCGGTGCAGCGGCGAATGGGCGCCAAGAGGTGGGTGAAGCAGCGCTCCTGGATGAGCGCGGCGATCTCCGCGCCCAGGCCGCAGGTGCGCGGCGCCTCGTGCACCACCATGCAGCGCCCGGTCTTCATCACGCTTCGGGTCACCGTCTCGATGTCCAAGGGCCACAGGGTGCGCAGGTCGATGATCTCCAGCGACACGCCCTTCTCCGCGGCCGCCTTCGCCGCCAGCAGGGCCTCGTGCACCATCGCCGACCAGGTGACGACGGTGAGATCGTCGCCCGAGCGCACCACCGACGCCTTGCCCAGCGGCACGGTGTAGTCGTCCTCCGGCACCTCGCCCTTGGAGGCGCGGTACACGCGCTTGGGCTCGAAGAAGATCACCGGGTCGTCCTGCCGCATCGCCGACAGGAGCAGCCCCTTCGCGTCGTAGGGGTTCGAGGGCGAGACCACCGTGAGCCCCGCGTGGTGGGCGAAGAGCGCCTCGGGCGACTGCGAGTGGTAGAGGCCGCCCTTGATGCCGCCGCCCACCGGAGTGCGAATCACCATCGGGGCCGTGTACTCGCCGCCGCTGCGGTAGCGCAGCTTGGCCAGCTCGCTGACGATCTGGTCGTAGCCCGAGAAGATGAAGTCCGAGAACTGAATCTCGGGCACGGGCCGCAGGCCGTACATCGCCATGCCGATGGAGACGCCGATGATGCCGGTCTCCGAGAGCGGCGTGTCGACCACGCGCTCGGCTCCGAACTCCTCGATGAGGCCGGCCGTGGCGCGGAACACGCCGCCGAACTTGCCCACGTCTTCACCGAGCACCACGACCCGCCGATCGCGACGCATCTCGAGCTTCAAGGCGTCGTTCACGGCCTGAATGATGTTCATCACCGCCATGGAACGTCAGGCTCCCGCGGTCCGGTCGCGCTCCATGAGTCCTCTCATGAAGAACTCGGCCGCCC
>JBBIOE010000168.1:0-18430 GCA_037443525.1 Archangiaceae bacterium
GTCGGATGCTGTCGGTGATGAGCTGAACCAGCGTCCGGAGGCGCTGAACGAAGCGCGCAGCAGAGGTCGCGCCCCCCGCGCAGAGGAGCGGTGCCCGGCTCAGCCCCAAAATCTGACGGCCTCTCAGGGTGAACGGCTTGGGCAGGGGAGGGCGCCGTGAGCTCGGCACCCTTCGACTCCGCTCAGGGTGAACGGGAGGATCCGCCGCCCGGGCAACGAAAGGATTCCCCTCGCCGCCGAGGCCTCCGCTGGGTGCTGACGCTCGCCCTCCTGCTCATCGCCTTCGTCCTCGCCTGGCGCCTCACCCTCGGCCGCCCGGGACGGGCCAAGCCGCCGCCTCCTCCCGTCGTCTCGGTGGTCCTCTCTCCCGTGCGCCGGCAGGACGTCACCCTCACCCTCGACGGCCTGGGCACCGTCGTCCCGCTCGACACCGTGATGGTGAAGAGCCGAGTCGACGGCCAGCTCGTCGCGGTGAACTTCAAGGAGGGCCAGGAGGTCATGAAGGGAGACGTGGTGGCGGAGATCGATCCACGCCCCTTCCTCGTCGCCGTGGCGCAGGCCGAGGGCACGCTCCGCCGCGACAAGGCCACCGCCCAGAACAATCGCCTCAACCTGGAGCGCCTCAGCGGCCTGGTCGCCGAGCACCTCGTCGCCCCACAGCAGGTCGACAACGCCCGCGCCCTCGTCGCGCAGGACGTCGGCACCCTGGCCGTCGACGAGGCGGCGCTCGCCAGCGCCAGGCTCAACCTCGAGTGGTCGCGCGTGGTCGCCCCTACCACCGGCGTCGCCGGCATCCGCCTGGTGGACCCGGGCAACCTCGTCCACGCCTCCGACCCCACCGGCATCGTGGTGCTCACCCGGCTCGATCCCACCACGGTCGTCTTCACCCTGCCGCAGGACGCGCTGCCCCGCCTCGCCGAGGCGGCGGCCACCGGCCGGCCGGTCGTCGAGGCCTTCGATCGCACCGGCGGCGTCCTGCTCGGCACCGGCACCCTGCTGGCCATCGACAACCAGGTGAGCCAGACCACCGCCACGGTGCGGCTCAAGGCCGAGCTGCCGAACCCCGAGCGGAAGCTCTGGCCCAACGCCTTCGTCCGGGCCCGCATCGAGGTCGGCCGGCGCGAGAACGCGCTCGTCATCCCCTCGGTGGCGGTGCAGCGGGGCCCGAAGGGGCCGCTGGTCTACGTCGTCGGGAAGGACGGGACCGCCGAGCTCAGGCCCATCGAGATCGATCTCACTCAGGGCCCGCTCACCGTCATCACCGGCGGCCTGGAGGAGGGTGAGCAGGTGGTGGTCGACGGCCAGAGCCTCTTGCGGCCGGGCGCGCGCGTGCAGCCCAGAACGCCGGCGGGCTCCCCCGACGCCGGCTCGGTCGTGTCCTGGGGAGAGGACGGATGAGGAGCATCTCCGAGCCGTTCATTCGCCGGCCGGTGGCCACCACGCTCCTGATGGTCGGTCTGACCCTCGCCGGCACCGTCGGCTACCTCCAGCTCCCCATCGCCGCGCTGCCGCAGGTCGAGTACCCGACCATCGTCGTCTCCACTCTCCTGCCGGGCGCGAGCGCGTCGACCATGGCCTCGGCGGTGACCGCCCCGCTGGAGCGCCAGTTCGGCCAGATGCCCAGCCTCTCGCAGATGACCAGCGTGAGCAGCGAGGGCAGCTCGCACGTGACCTTGCAGTTCGAGCTCGATCGCGACATCGACGGCGCGCAGCAGGACGTGCAGGCGGCCATCAACGCCGCGTCGAACCTGTTGCCGCGCACGCTCCCCGCGCCGCCCACCTACAGCAAGACCAACCCCGCCGACGCGCCGGTGCTCACCCTCTCCGTCAGCGCCGAGACCCTGCCCCTGCAAGCCGTCGCCGACTACACCGACTCCATCCTCGCGCAGAAGATCTCGCAGGTGTCCGGGGTGGGGCTCGTCACCATCGGCGGCGGGCAGAAGCCGGCGGTGCGCGTGCAGGTCGACCCCGAGGCCCTCGCCGGCACCGGCCTCACCCTGGAGGACGTGCGGGTCGCGCTGGTCAGCGCCAACGTCAACCAGCCCAAGGGCACCATCGAGGGCGAGCGCCAGTCCTTCACCCTCGACGCCGACGATCAGCTCACCGCCGCGGCGGCCTACGAGCCGGTGGTGCTGGCCTTCAAGAACGGCGCGCCGGTGCGCCTGCGCGAAATAGCCGACGTCGTCGACGGGGTGGAGAACGCCCAGCTCGCCGGCTGGGCCGGGAAGGAGCGCGCGGTCATCGTCAACGTGCAGCGCCAGCCGGGCGCCAACGTCATCGCGGTGGCCGAGCGGGTGAAGGCGCTGTTGCCGAGGCTCCAGGCGAGCCTGCCCGCGGGCATGGCGGTGACGGTGCTCTCCGACCGCACCGAGACGGTGCGCGCCTCGGTGAAGGACGTCGAGCTCACCCTGGCCCTCACCATCGCCCTGGTCATCGCGGTCATGTACCTCTTCCTCCACGACCTGCGCGCCACGGCCATCCCCGCGGTCACCGTGCCGCTCTCCCTGGTCGGCACCTTCGGGGTGATGTCGCTCTTGGGCTACAGCCTCGACAACCTCTCGCTGATGGCGCTCACCATCTGCACGGGCTTCGTCGTCGACGACGCCATCGTGATGATCGAGAACATCTCGCGCTACCTGGAGAAGGGGAAATCACCCTTCGAGGCCGCGCTCATCGGCGCCGGGGAGATCGGCTTCACCATCGTCTCGCTCACCGTCTCGCTGGTGGCGGTGCTGATCCCGCTCCTCTTCATGGGCAGCGTGCTCGGGCGCATGTTCCGCGAGTTCGCGGTGACGCTGGCGGTGGCCATCGGCGTCTCGGCGGTGCTGTCGCTCACGCTGACGCCGATGATGTGCGCGCACCTGTTGAAGGCCGAGCGGCCGGCGGACGAGCGCGGCTGGTTCACCCGGCTCTCCGAGAAGGGCTACGGGCGAATGCTCTCAGCCTACGAGCGGGGCCTTGGCTGGGTGCTCGACCACCAGCGCCTGACTCAGGCGGTGACGCTCGCCACGGTCCTCCTCACCGCCACGCTGGCGTGGGTCATCCCCACCGGGTTCTTCCCGCAGGAAGACACCGGGCTCCTGGTGGCGATGACCGAGGGGCCGCCCGACGCGTCGTTCGAGTGGATGAGCCGCCTGCAGCAGCGCGCGGTGGAGCTGATCCTCGAGGACCCGGACGTGGAGAACGTCGCCTCCGCCATCGGCGCCGACGGCACCAACCCCACCACCAACAGCGGCCGCATGGCCATCGCGCTCAAGCCCCGCGCCGAGCGGAAGGTCTCGGCCGACGCGCTGGTGCGACGCCTCCAGGACCGGCTGTCGCGGCTGGGCGGCTTCTCCGTCTTCCTCCAGTCGGTGCAGGACCTGCAGATCGACAACCGCGTCAGCCGCACCCAGTTCCAGTACAGCCTGGAGGACGCCGATCGCGCCGAGCTCGACCTCTGGGCCCAGAAGGTGCTGGAGCGAATGAAGGGGCTGCCCGAGCTGCGCGACGTGGCCAACGACGCGCAGGCCCAGGCGCCGGCGACGGTGCTGGCCATCGATCGCGACACCGCCTCGCGCGTCGGGGTGCCGGTGCAGGTCGTCGACGACACGCTCTACGACGCCTTCGGGCAGCGCCAGGTCTCCAACATCTTCACCCAGCTGAACCTCTATCGCGTCGTCCTCGAGGTGAAGCCCGCGCTGGCGGCGGACCCCGAGGTGCTCTCCCGGCTCTACGTGCGCGCCCAGAACGGCGCCCCGGTGCCGCTCTCGGCGCTGGTGCGCTCGAGCACCACGGTGGCCCCGCTCACCATCGGCCACCAGGGGCAGTTCCCCTCGGCGACGCTCTCCTTCAACGTCGCGCCGGGCGTGGCGCTGGGCACGGCGGTGAACGCCATCGAGCGCACCGTCGCGGAGCTTGAGCCCCCCCGCGGCCTGCACGCCGAGTTCCAGGGCGCGGCGCGGGCCTTCGGGGAGTCCTTGGCCACCGAGCCATTGCTCATCCTCGCGGCGCTCATCGCCGTCTACATCGTGCTCGGCGTGCTCTACGAGAGCTTCGTCCACCCCATCACGATCCTCTCCACGCTGCCGTCGGCCGGGGTGGGCGCGCTGCTCGCGCTCCTCGTCTTCGGCACCGAGCTGTCGGTCATCGCCATCATCGGGCTCGTGCTGCTCATCGGCATCGTGAAGAAGAACGCCATCATGATGATCGACTTCGCGCTGTCGGCCGAGCGCGAGCAGCACCTCTCTCCCAGGGACGCCATCTTCCAGGCCTGCCTGCTCCGCTTCCGGCCCATCATGATGACCACCATGGCGGCGCTGTTGGGCGGCCTGCCGCTGGCGCTCGCCACCGGCACCGGCTCGGAGCTGCGCCGCCCGCTCGGCCTCACCATCGTCGGGGGCCTCTTGCTCTCGCAGGTGGTGACGCTCTTCACCACGCCGGTGATGTACCTGGCGCTCGACCGCCTGAAGCAGCGCGTGGAGCACTGGCGCCACCGCGCCGCGCCCGTGCCGGGGCCCGCCGCATGAACCTCTCCGGGCCCTTCATCCGGCGCCCGGTGGCGACCACCTTGCTCGCCGCGGCGCTCCTGCTCGTGGGCGGCGCGGGCTTCGTGCAGCTCCCGGTCTCGGCGCTGCCCCGGGTGGAGTTCCCCACCATCGCCGTCCTGGCGCAGCTGCCCGGCGCGAGCGCGGCCACCATGGCCTCGACGGTGGCGACGCCGCTGGAGCGCCGCTTCGGGCGCATCGCCGGAGTCACCGACCTCACCTCCCAGAGCTCGCTCGGCTCGACCCAGGTCGTCCTGCAGTTCGATCTCGAGCGCGACATCGACGCCGCCGCCCGCGACGTGCAGGCGGCCATCGACGCCGCCTCGGTCGAGCTGCCGCCGAACCTCCCCCGGCGTCCCGTCTGGCAGAAGGTGAACCCCGCCGAGGCGCCGGTGCTCATCGTCTCCCTCACCTCCGACGCGCTGCCGCTCGATCGCATCTTCGACGCCGCCAGCTCGGTCTTCGCGCCGAAGATCTCCCAGGTCGAGGGGGTGGGGCAGGTCTTCGTCGGCGGCGGGCTGCAGCCGGCGGTGCGGGTGAGAGTGAACCCCGACGCGCTGGCCGGCGCCGGCGTCACCCTCGAGGAGGTGCGCCAGGCCATCGCCTCCTCCACCGCCAACCAGCCCAAGGGCGCGGTGAGCGGTGCGCGGCAGAGCGCGAGCCTCGACGCCAACGATCAGCCCGCCCAAGCCGCCGAGTGGCGCCCGCAAGTGGTGGCCGAGCGGGACGGCGGCTTCTTGCGCCTCTCGGACGTCGCCGAGGTCTTCGACGACGTGGAGAACCAGCGCGCGGCGGCGTGGGTGAACGGACGCCGCGGCGTGCTCCTGGTGGTGCGCAAGCAGGCGGGGGCCAACATCATCTCCACCATCGAAGGCGTGAAGGCGGTGCTGCCGCAGCTGGTCGCGTCGGTCTCGCCGGCGGTGAACGTGGAGGTGGCCTTCGACCGCAGCACCAACGTGCATGCCGCGGTGCACGACGTGGAGCGGGCGCTCGTCATCAGCGTGCTCTTGGTCATCGCGGTGGTGTACGCGTTCCTCCGCTCGGCGCGCGCCACCGCCATCCCCGCGGTCGCGGTGCCGCTCTCCCTGCTCGGCACCTTCGGGGTGCTGTGGCTGTTCGACTACAGCCTCGACATCCTCTCGTTGATGGCGCTGACCATCTCCACCGGCTTCGTGGTCGACGACGCCATCGTGGTGACCGAGAACATCGCCCGCGCCCGGGAGGCCGGCCGGCCGGCGCTCGAGGCCGCGCTCGTGGGGGCGAGGCAGATCGGCTTCACCATCGTCTCCATCACCGTGTCGCTGCTGGCGGTCTTCATCCCGCTCTTCCTGATGGGCGGCGTGGTGGGGCGGCTCTTGCACGAGTTCGTGGTGACCCTGGCGTCGGCCATCGCCCTCTCGGCCCTGGTCTCGCTCACCATCACGCCGGCGATGTGCGCGCACCTGCTCGCCAAACCCCAGCGCGAGAGCCGCTTCGCGCGCGCCGCCGGCCGGTGGTTCGAGGCGCTGGTCTCGGCGTACGAGCGGGTGCTGCGCCGGCTGCTCGTGCACCGCTTCGTGCTCATCGCCATCACCCTCGGGGCGACGGCGCTCACCGTGGCGCTCTTCGTGTTCATGCCCAAGGGCCTCTTCCCTCAGCAGGACAACGGCACCTTGCTCGGCTTCTCCGAGGGGCCGCAGGACGTGGCCTTCCGCGACATGAGCCGGCGGCAGGAGGCGGTGAACGCGGTGCTGCAACAGGACCCCGACGTGCAGACGGTGGTGTCCTTCATCGGCGCGGGCCCCGCCGGGGCGGGCACCAACACCGGCACGGTCTTCGTGATGCTCAAGCCCAGGGCGGACCGCGAGGCGAACGCGGAGCAGATCATGCGCCGCCTGCGGCCCAAGCTCGCCGGGGTGCCGGGCATGCAGCTCTTCCTCCAGGCGATGCAGGACATCCGCGTCGGGGGCCGGCTCACCCGCAGCCAGTACCAGTACACGCTGCAGGGGGCGAACCTGCGCGAGCTCCTCTCCGCCGCGCCGCGCATGCTCGAGCGAATGAAGCGCGTGCCCCAGCTCGCCGACGTGGCCAGCGACGAGCAGACCGCGGGGCTGATGCTCTCGCTCCACCTCGATCGCGACACCGCCTCGCGGCTGGGCATCACCCCGCAGCAGATCGACGACACGCTCAACGACGCCTTCGGGCAGCGGCAGGTGGCGACCACCTACACCCAGCTCAACCAGTACCGCGTGGTGATGGAGGTCGACCCGTCGCGCCACAGCGACGAGCGCTCGCTCTCCCACCTGTTCCTCCGGAGCGCGCAGGGGGGGCTGGTGCCGCTCGACGCGCTGGTGGAGGTGAAGCCGGGCACGCTGCCGCTCTCGGTCAACCACCAGGGGCAGTTCGCCGCCGTGACCATCTCGTTCAACCTCGCGCCGGGGGCTTCACTCAGCCAGGTGGCGCCGCTCATCGAGCGGGCGAAGGTCGAGGCGCGGCTCCCGCCCAGCGTCACCGGTGGCTTCCAGGGCACCGCGCAGGTCTACGCCGCCGCGCGCTCCAGCCAGTGGCTCCTCATCGTCACCGCCTTGCTCGCGGTCTACGTGGTGCTCGGCATCCTCTACGAGAGCTACCTGCACCCGCTGGTCATCCTCTCCACGCTGCCACCGGCGGGCGTGGGAGGGCTGTTGGCGCTGATGCTCTTCGGGCTCGAGCTGTCGGTGGTGGGCTTGGTGGCGCTCATCCTCCTCATCGGCATCGTGAAGAAGAACGCCATCATGCTGGTGGACTTCGCCCTCGAGGCCGAGCGCGAGCAGGGCCTGTCGCCCTTCGAGGCCATCGTGCGGGCGGCCGCGATTCGCTTCCGGCCCATCCTCATGACCACGCTGGCGGCGACGCTCGGCGGGCTCCCCCTGGCACTGGGGAGCGGCATCGGCTCGGAGCTGCGCAAGCCGCTGGGCATCGCCATCGTCGGGGGCTTGCTCGTCTCCCAGCTCGTGACGATGTTCACCACCCCGGCGGTGTACCTGGCGCTCTCGCGCTTCAGCCGGAAGCGGGTCGCGCCGGCCGAGCCGCCCGAGGCCTCGACGACGCGCGCGCCGGTGTGACGCGGGCGCCGACGCCGAGTCCACGCCTCTCCTTCCTCTGTTGACGTGAGGGTCCCGCGTCCGATTGAGGCGTTGGCGCCCGGCCAATCACTCGTCTGCGGAAAGATGCGACGTGTCGGTCCAGCGGAGGCGGTACCGTACATCGCCTCGCCGGTCTGCTGTCGCCAGGCGCGAAGCGGGGCGGCTAGGGTTGAGGGTCGTGGCCACCTTGGTTTCTCCTGCTCGCGTCCCCGTCCACTTCCCCCTTCGACGCTCGGCCCTGGCGGCCTTCCGCACCGAGGGCGCGCGCCTGTCGCTCTTCGTCCCCACCACCGTCATCGCCGAGGTCAACCAGCCCGTCGAGCTGGCCGTCACCTTCGGCGACTGCTCCGAGCGCTTCGCTCTGTTGGGCAAGGTGCGGTGGCGTCCGGTCGCCGGGCAGGCTCCCCAGCTCGGGGTGGAGTTCGAGGGGCCGGCGAAGCTACCGGTGGCGGCGATGATCGCCTTCTGCGCCGGGCGCCCGCTGGAGGTCGGCACCGCGGGGAAGAGCCGCTTCCAGGTGACGATTCCCTGCCGCATTCGCGCCGGCAGCCGCACCCTCACGGGGCAGGTGACCGATCTCTCCGCCACGGGCCTCTACGTCGCCGCGCCGGAGCGAAGCCGCATCAAGGCCAGCCAGGAGCTTCGCGTGCAGCTCGAGCCCCGGTGGTTGGGCCTCAAGGGGGAGTGGGTCGACGTGAAGGTCGTCTGGCTCGGCGACAAGCTGGGCCACGCGGGCTTCGGGGCTCGCTTCTCCGGCCCCCGGTCGGAGTACCTGCCGGTCATCAAGAAGTACCTGCCGGTGGAGTAGCGCCACCTGGGCTCATGACCGTGAGCTCCCAGCGGTCCGCCGACTCGTCGTGGCGCAAGAGGTAGCCCGCGCCGTCGCTGCCCCGCACCCTGAAGTACCGGTAGTCGGGGCCGTACCAGCGGTCGACGACCTCCAGCACCTCGACGTGGCGGCCTTCGACGTCGATGCCGCGAGGCGTCTCTTCGCCTCGGTACCCGGCGTAGCAGTCGACGCGGACCTCCATGAGACCTCGGTGCCGCCCGAGGCCCTCTCGCGCAACCGAATCCACCCGAGGACGGCTCCACGAGCGGCCAGGCGCGGGAAGAGCGTGAATTCCGCACGGCCCCCCTCGTCGAAGGCCCGCGATTGGCCGGCGGCCCGTGGCCGGCTCGACTGCGTGAGGAGTGGGGCATGTCGTTACGACTGTCGTGGTTCGTCCTGGTCCTCGCCGGCTCGGGGTGCGTGGCGCACACCACGCTTCGGCCACCTCCGCCTCCGGAGGCACCGCTCGAGGAGCGGCGCGTGGCCTATGAGGCCCTCGCTCCGGTCGGCATGAACCTCGCGCCCGTGCCAGGTCAGGCGACGCACGACTTCCTGCTGTTGGGGAACGGCGAGCGCATCGAGGACCCCACGGACCTGCTGCTCGCGGTGGAGCCCGAGTCGCCCACCGCGCGCTACAGCCGGGCCTACGACGAGGCATGGCGGAAGAGTCAGATCGCGATGGTCATCTTCCCGGCGATCGAGCTCTTCGGGAGCGGCCTCCTGGTGTACGGCGCCACGCAGATCTCTCCCTCGGGTTCGTCGTCGTCGGGCTCGGACACGCTCATGATCGTCGGCCTCTCCACCCTGCTCGTGGGGATGGTGGGCATGCTGGCGCCCGGGCTCCTGTGGACCCTGGACGCCGCGCGCGAGCGGCAGAGCGCCTTCTTGATGTACCCGAAGGATCTCCGCCACCGGCTGCGACTCGAGGAGCCCTCGCTCGCCGCGGCGCCCGCACCCGCACCCGCGCTCTCTCCGCCGTGAGCGCTCAGCCCGCGTGGGCCATCGCGCTCACCGGCTTGAGCCTTGCGGCGAGGAACGACGGCAAGATGGAGATGAACGTCACCACGCCGGTGATGAAGCCCATCGACGCCAGGGCCCACGCCGCGGTGGGAATGACGACCAGGTGGTCGGACAAGAGGACGAACTGCACGCCCACCGGGAGCGGCAGGTGCGCCGCGTCGAGGGCCTTGGAGACGGCGAGCCCGAGCGCCACGCCCACCCCGGTGGAGAACAGCCCGAGCAAGAAGCCCTCGGCGAGGAACATCGCCAGGACGCTGCCCTTCTGCATGCCGATGGCGCGCAGGGTGCCGATCTCCCGCGTGCGCTCGCGAATGGAGATCCACATCACGATCATGATGCCCACCCCGATGATCTGCAGCAGCACCGCCGCCACGAAGAAGGAGACCGCGCTCATCAGGTCGGCCGTCCAGGCGATGAAGCTCACCTCGTCGTGCCAGTTGGTCAGGTCGAGCTTCTGCCCCGTCCACGGCTCGCGCTGCACGTTCTCGAACTTGAACCAGAAGGCGCGCGGGTCCTCGTCGAGCAGCTGGTAGCCGGCCTTGGCCAGCGCGTCGCGCAAGCGCCCCTCCACGCGCTTCACCGCCGAGAGCTCCGCGGTGGGCAGGTAGATCTGAATCGCGCCCGTGGTCTCCTCGTTGAGCTGGTAGAGCTTGAGCAGCGTCTTCGCGTCCACGAAGCACGAGAACTGGCTCATCATGCCGAGGTTCCTCGCGATCGCGACCACGGTCACGTCGACGGTGTTGTTGGTGCCCCGCGGCGTCGGCGCGGAGATGGTGAGCACGTCGCCGGTCTTCACCTCGAGCTCCGCCGCCTGGTCCTCGAAGAGCAGCACCGAGGCCGGCCGGGCGAGATCGTCGAGCCGCCCCTCCTTGAGCTTGAGGGTGCGCTTGAGGCCCGCCTCCTCGCGAATCTCCACGCCGCCCAGGCCCAGCATCATCGAGCTCGAGTCGCTCACCACCTTGGCGAAGCCGCGCCCGCGCGAGGCGAGATAGGTGAGCTCGGGCACTTCCCTTCGGATGAGCGCCTCCACCGCCTTGGCCTTCGTCACCACCGGCGCCGCCTGCCCTGACGTCACCTTGTAGAAGCCCGCCACGTTGACGTGGCCGCTCATCAGGGTCGTCGACGCGTCCACCAGCGAGCGGTTCATGCCCTCGCCGATGCCCAACATCACGAGCAGCAGCGCGGTGACCAGCGCGATGGCGCCGCCGAGCACCAGCGTCCGCCGCCGGTGCTGCCAGAGGGAGAGCAGGGCGATGCGGACGAGCAGCATCAGTCGCCCCCCTGCAACGCCCGCACCGGCGGGACGCGCGTCGCCAGCACCACCGGCAACAGCACCGACAAGAGGCTCACCACCAGCGTGACCACCAAGGAGAGCACCACGCCCTGCGCAGTCAGCACCGGCCGCAGCACGGGCCCGGAAAAGAAGAAGTACAGCTCGTCGCGGAAGGCGGGGATGCCCTTCGCGTGCAGCAGCTCGACCACGCCCACGCCCAGCGCCGCGCCCACCGCGCCGAAGGTGAGCGCCAGCACCAGCGTCTCCACCAGCACCATGGTGACCACGAAGCCCCGCTGCGCCCCGATGGCCCGCAGGGTGCCGATGGTGGCGGTGCGCTGCAGCGTGGCGATGGTCATGCCGATGGTCACCACGATGAGCGCGATGAAGGCGAAGGCCGCCACGATGGCCACCAAGAGCATGCGGAAGAAGCCGATGAACTTGCCCAAGAAGCCCGCCGCCGAGTCCCAGCCCACGGCGTAGAGCCTGGGCCGCGCGGACTCGAGCAGGCCCTGCACCACCGACACCTCCGTGGGCTCGAGCTGGGCCCGCTCGGCCTTGAGCGCCTGCTGCAGCCCGAGGAGCGCGGCGGTCTGGGGGCGGGGCGCCCCGGCGGCGCGGGCCTCCTCCAGCGCCACCACGCCCTTCACCGTCGCGGCGAGCGGGAAGGGCAGGCGGCCCGACTCGGCGAGGGCCTTGGCCGCCGCCACCTTGGCCGGCTCGGGCCTGGGCGCGTCGGCCGAGAGCAGCCGCTCCAGCGCCTCGGCCGCGCGCGCCTGCGCCGTGGCGGAGCCGTCCTTCAGCATCACCGCCACGTGCAGCACCACGCCGCGATCGATCTCCTCCACCGGGAAGGTCTCGGCCTTCTTCTTCACCCGGCCGTGCTCGACCTGGGCGCTCTTGGTCACGTCGGCGCCGATGGGCTTCTCCTTCACCTCCTCGACCAGCTCGCCCGCGCCCCCGAAGAGCTCGGCCTCGGCGTTCTCCCGCGAGACCGTCTTGGCGCCGGTAGCGGCCTTCATCGCCTCCAGCTCGGCCTTCTTCTCGGCGGTGAGGAAGCCGTAGAGGTCGCGGAAGCTCACCATGTCGATGAGCGCGTTGACCCCGGCCAGCGGCGACTTCTCCAGGCCCTTGAGCTCGAAGATGCCGTAGACCTTCACCGTCACCGACTCGGTGGAGCCGCTCTTGCCGAAGCTCTTCAAGGTCAGCTCGTCGCCCACCCGCGCCCGGTAGAGCTGCAGCATCGGCGCGAGCTCGGCGTAGAAGAAGCGGTAGCGCGCCTCGAAGCTCGCCTCGTCCACCGCGAAGAAGCGCGAGAGCAGGGGGGCGAGCCCGGTCTCCTGGCTTCCCAGGTGCGCCTGGAGCTTCTCGACCGCCTTGGCCGTCTGAAGCCCGTCGAGCTGCAGGACGATCTCCCGCGTCTGGGCCACGTTCTCCTTCACGAAGCGTGCGAGCTCCTTGTCGGCCGGGTCGGCGAGGCTGCGGCCCGACTCCCGGGCCTCCTTGATCTTGTCGAGGCGCCGCGCGTTCTTGAGCTTCAACAGCTCCTCGGTGAAGAAGCGCGGCAGGAGGATGCCCCGATGCCCCGGCGGCACCTTCCCGCCCTCGACGATGCTCATGCGGTCGAAGGTCGTCTGGTAGGCGTCGAGGTCCGTGCCCAGGCAGCGCATGAAGAGCATGTCGGCGTCGGAGACCAGCGGCGCCACCCGGTTCTCGAGCAGCTCCAGGTGCCCGAAGGGGTCGGCGTCGAAGCTCTCCCAGAACGCGGCCGAGGACGCCTTCGCCACCGCCTCCCGCTCCGCCTCCTCGACGGCGCCCTTCGCGGCGAGCTCGTCGGCGCGCTCCAGGTCCTTCGCCAGCACCTCGACCATGTTCCGCACGTGCCCGGCGAGGCTCTTCGCCTGCCTCTGGAACTCCTCGTCGGGCAGCCGCGCCGCCTCGCTCTCTTGGTTCCGGTACACCGCCCGCAGCTTCTCCAGCGCCACGTCGACGGTGTTCCCCGAGCTCACCAGCGCGGTGGCCGAGCCCATCGGCACCACCGTGGCCACGTTCTCCACCGAGAGGAGCCTGGGCTTCAAGCTCGCGAAGTCCTCGATGGGCGCCAGGTTCGAGTCGCTGCCGTCGACCTTGCCGTAGATCTCCAGCGGGTCCTTGGAGCGCGCCGCGTAGACCTGCAGGTGCCCGGTGATGCTGCCCACGATGCTCTTCTCCAGCGCCTCGTCGAGGGTGGTGAAGAGCGAGCCGCCGATGACGAGCAGCGCCGCGCCGAACGCCAGCACCAGCCCCACGAAGACGTTGAGCAAGCTCGCGAAGAGGTTCGCGAAGGCGATGCGGAAGAGAATGGCGACCCGCGCGAACATGCGCTTCGGCTCAGGGCTTGCGCGCGTCCAGCATGCGCGAGAGCTCGTCCAGCTCTCCCGCGACCTTGGCCTGCGACGCCTCCGCCGCCGGGCCCCGCGTCAGCCGCTTGGTGAGCGCGTAGCCGGCCCCCGAGAGCACCGCCAGCGCCTTGGCCCTGAGCATCGCCGCGTGCAGGAGCGACTCCTCGGCCACCACCGCCTCCGCGAGGCCGAAGCTGAGCGCCTCCGAGGGAGAGACCACCCGCCCGTGCACCACCAGCTCCGTCAGCTTGTCGGCCGAGACCGCCGCCCGCATCAGCTCGATGGCGTAGCTGGGCACGAACAGCCCCGCCGCCACCTCGTTGAGCCCGAACTTGAAGGGCCCGTCGGCGAAGACGCGCACGTCCGAGGCCAGGCCAAGCATCGCCCCCGCGCCCAGCGCGTGCCCCGACACCGCCGCCACCACCGGCTTCTGGAAGAGGAAGAGCTTCAAGACCGCGCTGCCCATGGCCGCCACCAGCTCGCGCTTCTCGGGCAAGGACATGGCCGCCAGGAGCTTCAGGTTCAGCCCCGCCGAGAGGGTGCCCTTCCGGCCGGTGAGGATGCAGGCCCGCGCGTCGGACGCGGCCGCCTCGTCGAGCACCTTCTCCAGGCCCTTGAACTGCGCCACCGTGAAGGCGTTCACCTTGCCGTCGTCCATCGTCAGGACGGCCACTTCACCCTCGCTCCTCATCGTCCAGCTCGACATCGTCGCTCTCCCGTTCACGACATGATCTGCATGAGCGCGCCGCCGCCGACCAGCATCATGCCGCCGTCGACCGCGCACACGCTGCCCGTCACGTAGCTCGCCGCGCTGGAGCCGAGGAACAGCGCCACCTGCGCCACGTCGTCCTTGGTGCCCATGCGCTGCAGGGGCATCAGCGCCGCCAGCTTCTCCTTCGATTCGGGCGTCGGCGTCAGCCGGTCCATGCCCTCGGTGTCGGCGATGGGCCCGGGCACGATGGCGTTGACGCGGATGCCGGCCGGCCCCCACTCCAGCGCCAGGGACTTGGTGAGCAGCTCCACCCCGGCCTTGGCCGCGCAGACGTGCGCTTGCATCGCCCAGGGCTGGGTCGCCTGCGGCGCCGAGATGTTGATGACCGACGCCCCCGGCGTGTTGAAGCGCTCGAAGGAAGCGCGGCAGACGTTGAAGGTGCCGAGCAGGTCGATGTCCACCACCGACTTGAAGCCGTTCGCGGACAGGCCCGCCGCCGGCGCGGGGAAGTTGCCGGCCGCGCCGCACACCACCACGTCCAGCTTGCCGAAGTCCCGCACCGCCTTCTCCAGCGCGTCGTCGACGGCGGCCCAGTCGCGCACGTCGGCGGTGGTGCCGCGCGCCTCGATGCCCTGGGCCTTCAGGCCGAGAAGCGCCGCCTCGAGCTTGTCGGCCTTGCGCCCGATGACGCTCACCCGCGCGCCCGCTGCGCCGAAGGCCTCGGCCAGGCGCAGGTTGATGCCCGAGGTCCCGCCCGACACGAAGACGTGCCGGCCGCGGTACAGCCCTTCACGGAAGATCGACGTCATGTGGCGCGGCCTAGCACTCCCCAAGCCCGCGCTCCACGGGACATCAGTCGGGCTTGAGCGACCGCAGGAAGACCTGCGCGGCCTTCTTCAGGTGCTGCTCCAGAGGCGCCTCGGGCGTGCGCACCCAGCCGATGATGATGATCATCACCGAGCTCAAGACCGACTCCGCCATCACCTCGGGCGCGAAGTCGCGAATGGCGAGACCCTTGTCCTGCAGCCGCTTGAGCTGCCCGGCGAAGCGGTTGCGCGACTGGAAGTACTCCGCGTCCGACACGGTGGCGATCGCCCGGAGCACCGCCCCGTACGCGTCCGCCACCAGCTCGCGCTTGTCCTTCCAGAAGGTGCCCTGGGCACCGGCCACCGTCTCGAGCAGCTGGAGCAGCGTGTGGTCCGCCGGCAGCGCCTCGAGGGCCTTGAGTAGCTGCTCCTCGCCCTCGTGCGCGAGCTGAAGGAGCACCGCGTCCTTGGTGGGGAAGTGGAAGTAGAAGGCGGCCCGGCTGACCTCGGCGATGCGCGCGATGTCGTCGATGCGGCAGGTCTGCACGCCGTCACGGCGAAACACCTCGAGCGCTGCCTCGTAGAGGCGCCGCCGCGTTTCCTCTCGCTGTTTTTCTCTCACGCCCGGCACCATAGTCAGCCTCGTGTGCACCCTCATCATCGAGCTGCGAAAAGATTGGAATGTCCCAGTCGTGATCGCCGCCAACCGCGACGAGCTCTTGACTCGCCCGGCCACGCCGCCCCACGTGTGGAGAGGGCGCGGTCTGCTGGCGCCTGTCGATGAACAGGCGAAGGGCACCTGGCTGGGGCTCAACCGTCACGGGCTCTTCGTCGGCGTCACCAACCGCTTCGGGAACCCGAGCTTCTCGCACCGGGAGAGCCGCGGGCAGCTGGTGGTGGACGCGCTCGCCGCGCCTGACGCGCTCACGCTGCACCGCCGCCTCGCCAGCACTCCGCCCGATCGCTACAACGCGTTTCACCTGCTCTACACCGACGGGAGGGACGCCTTCGTCACCTGGACGGACGGCGCGGCCCTCTTCCAGAAGACGCTCGACGACGGGCTCCACGTGGTGACCGAGCGGAGCCTGGGCGGCGACGATCGCGCCCGCACCGAGCTGGTGCAGTCCCGCTTCCCGAGGCGAGCCGCCGACGGCCCGCCCGACTTCCTCGCGCTGGAGAAGCTCCTCGGCACCCGGCGCCCAGACGATCCGCTCGGCGGGGTGTGCGTGGCGGTGCCCGGGCTGCCCTACGGCACGCGCTCCTCGCTCACCCTGTCCCTGGCGCGGCCGCTGGCCAAGAGCCGCTGGCGCTGGGCCGACGGACCTCCCGACACCACGCCCTTCGTGGAGGGCGAGGGGCTCTTGCACGAGCTCCTCGCCTCCTGACCGCTCGACGAATCAGCCCTGCGCCATCTTCCGCAGCACGTACTGCAAGATGCCGCCGTGCTTGAAGTAGTCGAGCTCGTTGGGCGTGTCGATGCGGGCGGTGACGGTGAACTTCTTCGTCGCGCCGTCGGCCCCCTTCGCCGTCACCTCGAGCTTCTTCCCGGGCACCAGGTCCTGCGCGATGCCGGAGACGGAGTAGGTCTCCTTGCCGTTCAGCCCCAGGGAGGTTGCGTCCTCGCCCGCCTGGAACTGCAGCGGCAGCACGCCCATGCCGATGAGGTTCGAGCGGTGAATGCGCTCGAAGCTCTTGGTGATGACCGCCTTGACGCCCAACAGCATGGTGCCCTTGGCCGCCCAGTCGCGCGAGCTGCCGGTGCCGTACTCCGCGCCCGCGAGGATGACGAGCGGCGTGCCCGCCTCCTTGTACTTCATGGCCGCGTCGTAGATGGACATCTTCTCGCCCGTCGGGTGGTGCACGGTGACGCCGCCGTCCACGCCCGGGACGAGCAGGTTCTTGAGGCGGATGTTGGCGAAGGTGCCGCGCATCATCACCTCGTGGTTGCCGCGCCGCGAGCCGAAGCTGTTGAAGTCCTCGGGCTTGACGCCCTGCTCCGCGAGGTACTTCGCCGCCGGGCCCTTCTTGTCGATGTCGCCTGCCGGGGAGATGTGATCGGTGGTGATGGAGTCACCGAGCAGGGCCAGCACCGACGCGCCGGAGAGGTCGCTCAACGGCTTCGGCTCCTTCGGCATGCCGTCGAAGAAGGGCGGCTTGCGCACGTAGGTCGACTTGGGGTCCCACGCGAAGGTCTCGCCCGTCTTCACCGCCAGCTTCTGCCACTGCGGATCGCCCTGGAGCACGTTCTCGTAGCGGCGCTTGAAGTGCTCGGGCTTCACCGACGCCATCGCCTGCTTCAGCTCGGTGTCGGTCGGCCAGATGTCCTTGAGCATCACCGGCTCGCCGTTGCGGGTCAGCCCGATGGGCTCGGTGTTCGGATCCCACTGGGTGTGGCCGGCCAGCGCGTAGGCCACCACCAGCGGCGGGCTGGCGAGGAAGTTCATGCGCACGTGCGGGTGCACCCGGCCCTCGAAGTTGCGGTTGCCGGAGATGACCGCCGCCGCCGCCAGGCCCGACTTCTCGATGGCCTCGGTGACCGGCTTGGGCAGCGGGCCGGAGTTCCCGATGCAGGTGGTGCAGCCGTAGCCCACGGTGTGGAAGCCCAGCGCCTCGAGGTACGGAGTCAGCCCGGCCGCCTCGAGGTAGTCGGTCACCACCTGGCTGCCCGGCGCGAGGGAGGTCTTCACCCAGGGCTTGGTCACCAGGCCCGCCTCCACCGCCTTCTTCGCCACGAGCCCCGCGGCGAGCAGCACCGACGGGTTCGAGGTGTTGGTGCACGAGGTGATGGCCGCGATCACCACCGAGCCGTTGGAGAGCTCGTAGGACTGAGGCCCCTGGGTGACCGTCGCCTTGGCCGAGAGCTTGGCGTCGCCGTCCTGCACCTTGAGGATGTCCTTCACCCCCTTGGGGAAGCTGGCCTTCATGTCCTTGAGCAGCACCCGGTCCTGCGGGCGCGCGGGCCCGGCGAGGCACGGCTCCACCTTGCACAGGTCGAGCTCCAGCGTGTCGCTGAACACCGGGTCGGGCGTGTTCCTGGTGTGGAAGAGGCCCTGCTCCTTGCAGTACGCCTCGACCAGCGCCACGTCGGCCTCGGCGCGGCCGGTGAAGCGCAGGTAGTTGAGCGTCTCCTCGTCGACGGGGAAGAAGCCGATGGTGGCGCCGTACTCGGGCGCCATGTTCCCCACCGTCGCGCGGTCGGGCAGCGACAGCGTCGAGATGCCCGGGCCGTAGAACTCGACGAACTTGCCCACCACGCCCTTCTTCCGGAGCATCTGGGTGACGGTCAGCACCAGGTCGGTGGCCGTCGCGCCCGCGGGCAGGTTGCCGGTGAGCTTGAAGCCGATGACCTGCGGAATGAGCATGGTGATGGGCTGGCCGAGCATCGCCGCCTCGGCCTCGATGCCGCCCACGCCCCAGCCGACCACCCCCATGCCGTTGATCATCACGGTGTGCGAGTCGGTGCCGACCAGCGTGTCGGGGTAGGCCTCGCCGTTGGGGCCCTTGAAGACGGCCTGGCCCAGGTACTCCAGGTTCACCTGGTGGCAGATGCCCGTGCCGGGCGGCACCGCGCGGAAGTTCTTCAGGGACTTCTGGCCCCACTTGAGGAAGGCGTAGCGCTCGGTGTTGCGCTCGAACTCCACGTCTACGTTCTGCTGGAAGGCCTTGGTGGTGCCGAACTTGTCCACCATCACCGAGTGGTCGATGACCAGGTCGAGCGGGCACAGCGGGTTCACCCGCTCACCCTTGCCGCCCATCGCCACCAGCGCCTCGCGCATGGT
>JBBIOE010000169.1:0-18378 GCA_037443525.1 Archangiaceae bacterium
CGCGCGTCGGCGGTCTCCGCGACGGAAAGCGAACTCCTCTGAGGCTCAGCCGACGCGCAGGCCTCGGCCTCGAGGTGGGCTTCCTCGTGCGAGGCGCGGTTGGTGCTGCGTCGAGAGGGTGCGACGCGCGTCGGCCGTCTCCGCGATGGAAGGCGAGCTCCCCGGAAGCTCAGCCGACGCGCAGGCCGCGCGGGCCTCGGCTACTCGTGCGACGCACGGTTGGTGCGGCATCGAGGGGGCGACGCGCGTCGGCGGTCTCGGGGACGGGAGGCGAGCTCGTCGGAGGCTCAGCCGACGCGCAGGCCGCGCGGGCCGCGGCCTCGAGGTGGCCTTCCTCGTGCGAGGCGCGGTCGAGTCATCGCGACCCCGACGGTCCTCACGCGCGGTGGGTCGAGGAGGGCCACTGAGCGTGAGCGCCCTGCCCCCTCGAGCGCTACCGAGCTCGGAGTCGAGCGGCGGGCGGCGCGGACCGACTCGAGCGTCGTCGCGCCCAGCGGGTTGATTGAATCGGGGCGCTGCCACAGGTCAGTCCAAGCAGCGTCGAGACCTCGGCGGCTCTCGACTTCGCTCGGGCTGAATGAAGTCGCTCTTCCGATCAACCCTCCCGGCCTGGTCGGGTCCTCACGCGCCGGAGGGTCGAGGAAGGCCGCTGAGCGGGAGCGCCCTGCCCCGGTCGAGCGCTTCCGAGCTCGGAGTGGAGAAGTGGCCGGCCCGGACCTTGTCGGCGTCGACGCGCCCAGTGGGCTGTTGGACATGGGGACCTCGACTCCGCTCGGGCTGAACGCGGGCGCTCTTCCGCTCAGCCTGCGTCGGTGCGACGCGCATCGGTGGTCTCGGCAACGGGGGCGTCGGTCTCCGCACTGGTTCAGCCGAAGCGCGTGCGGAGCGCGTTCGAGTCATCGCGACCCGCCGGTCCCCGAGCGCTCCGGAGCTCGGAGTCGAGGAGCCCCTCCGGCCCGCGACTCCGCGCGGGCTGAACGGAGTCGCTCTTCCGGTCGACCGCTTCAGCCCCAGCGGTGGCGACTCGTCAGAGCCAGCGCCGAAACAGCAGCCACAGCGCCCGCAGAATCGCCAGGCCGGAGAGGGGGTAGCCGACGAGCGGCAGCACCGTGAAGCCGAAGTGCGCCCAGTCGGTGGTGGTGCTCTCCAGATCGTCGAGCTTCCCGATGGAGAGCATGACGGTGATGAAGACCGCGAGCAGCGCGCCGAAGGTGAGCCAGTACAGGGCGACCGTGACGGGCTTGCCCTCCATGCCCATGTCCAGCACCGAGAGCAGCTCGGGAGCGAGCGCGTTGACGCCCTGGTCGAACTTCAGCTCCGGCAGCTTCGACGGCATCGTCGCGTTGGGCAGCGAGTTGAGCACCACCTTCACCGAGGCCGCGTCGACGCCGTCGGCCGCGAGCGCGGTGGCGATGTCCTCTCTCGACGTGCCGCGCCCGTGCAGCTCGAGCGCGCGCGCGTAGGGCGTGCCCGCCACGGGAGGAGAGGTCGGCTCGGGCGCGCTCGGAGCCGGGGCGGCGAGGGGCTCCTTCGCACCCGTCTCGCTCGAACGCGCGGGCGCCGCGCTCCCCTGCCCCGCCTCGTCCCCGCTCGGCGGCGCGGGCTTCAGTCGTTCGGGCACCTCGCCCAGCGCCGACGACGCGGTGCTGCTCGCTCCGCCCTGCCCGTCCTTCGGAGCCTGTGAGTCGGTGTCGGCCATGGGGGAACGGTGGAGGACGCTCCGCGCCTTGTCAAACCCTCGCTCTTCTCGGGCCTCCCCCAAGGCGCTAAGGCTCCGGCGGGTGAGGCGCTTCGACGCGATCGTCATCGGACTCGGGCACGCGGGCTGCGAGGCGGCGCTCGCCCTGGCGCGCCTCGGCCTCTCCACCGCCGGCGTCACCCTGCGCGTCGACCGGGCGGCGGTGATGTCCTGCAACCCGGCCATCGGCGGCACCGCCAAGGGTCACCTGGTCAAGGAGCTCGACGCCCTCGGTGGCGAGATGGCCCGGGTGGCCGACCTCACCGGCACGCACTTCGTCACCCTGAACGCCTCCAAGGGGCCGGCGGTGCAGGCCTCCCGGGTGCTCTGCGAGCGCGACGCCTACGCCGAGACCATGCAGTCCGTGTTGCGCGCGCAGCCGAACCTCGAGCTCCTCGAGGGCGAGGTCGAGGAGCTGGTGGTGGACGGCGGCGTGGTGCGCGGCGTGCGCCTCAAAGACGGCCGGGAGCTCGAGGCCCGCGCGGTAGTGGTGACGACCGGCACCTTCCTCCAGGCCCTGATGCACGTGGGCGAGGCCAAGGAGGTCGGCGGCCGGCTGGGCGACGCGGCGGCGGTCGGGCTCTCCGCGTGCCTGGTGCGCCTCGGCTTCGAGCTCGGCCGGTTCAAGACCGGCACCCCGGCGCGCCTGGCCCGCGCCTCCATCGACACCTCCCGCTGCGAGCTCCAGCCGGGGGAGGCCGAGCCTCGCCCCCTCTCGCGGCGGACCGCGGCGTCGCCTTTCCCGCTCCGCCCCCATCTGGACTGCCACGTCACCTACACCACCGCCGCCACCCATGAGGTGCTGCGGAGGAACCTCGATCGCTCGCCCCTCTTCCAGAAGGTCATCGTCGGGCGCGGCCCGCGCTACTGCCCCTCGCTCGAGGACAAGGTGGTTCGCTTCGCCCACAAGTCGCGGCACACCGTCTTCCTGGAGCCGGAGGGCGTCGCCTCTCCCCTGGTCTACCCGGCCGGGCTCTCCACCAGCTTGCCGGCCGAGGTGCAGCTCGAGTTCCTGCGCACCATTCCCGGGCTCGAGGCGGTGGAGGTGGTGCGGTACGGCTACGCGGTCGAGTACGACTACGCGCCGCCCACGCAGCTCCACCCCACGCTGGAGACCAAGCGGGTGCGGGGGCTCTACTTCGCGGGCCAGCTCAACGGCACCTCCGGCTACGAGGAGGCGGCGGTGCAGGGGCTCCTGGCCGGGCTCAACGCCGCGCTTTCGCTCCAGGGCCGCCCCCCGCTGGTGCTCGGCCGCCACGAGGCCCACGCCGGCGTCCTGGTGGACGAGCTGGTGACCCGCGGCGTCGACGAGCCCTTCCGCATGCTCACCAGCCGCTCCGAGCATCGCCTCACCCTGCGGGAGGGGAACGCGGACTTGAGGTTGGCCGGGCATGGGCGCCGGGTGGGCCTGGTCCCGGAGGCTGAGTACCAGAAGACCGAGGCGCGCCGGGCCGCGGTGGCGGCGGAGCTCTCGCGGCTCGAGCGCGCGCAGCTGCTCGTTCGCCTGCGCCGCCCCGAGGAGCGCTACGCCTCGCTCGCGGCGGTGGACCCGCACCGTCCCGCGCTGCCGCCCGACGTGTGCAGCGAGGTGGAGGTGGAGGCGAAGTACGCGCCCTACGTCGCCCAGGCCCGGGCCGCGGCCGCGCTCAAAGGCGATGCGCACGACACGCTCCGCATCCCCGAGTCCCTCCGGTACGAGGGCCTCAAGGGCCTGTCGGCGGAGGCGGTGGAGAAGCTCAGCCGCGTGCGCCCCGACACCATCGGCCAGGCGCGGCGCATTCCGGGCGTGACCGCGGCGGCGGTGGGGCTGCTCCTGGTCCACGTACGGCGGGCGATGGAGAGCGGCGCCTAGGGCAGGGGAGGGCGCTTCCCGGCGCCGGCCTGTTGCACGTGGAACATGGCCGGAAACTCGTGCCTGTGGAAAAAGTGTGCGAAACCCCAGCTCCGGCTGGGCCGCACCTCGTTTCAGGCGCTTGCACCCGTCCGCGAGGTCTCGTGACTGTGGACAAGTCTCCCGTTTTCCGCCTGTTGGAGGGCGCCTCCGCCCTCGGAGTCGACCTTCCACAACCGGTCGCGGAGCGGCTGTGGGACTTCGCGTCGGAGCTGCTCAAGTGGAACGCGCGGGTGAACCTCACCGCCATCACCGAGCCTTTGGAGGTGGTGGAGAAGCACCTGCTCGACTCGCTCGCGGTGCTCCCGGAGGTGGAGGGCGCGGCGGGCGTGCTGGACCTGGGCGCCGGGGCTGGGCTGCCGGGGATTCCGCTGGCCATCGCCTCTCCGAAGCTTCAGGTCACCCTGGTCGACGCGGTGGCGAAGAAGGTGGCGTTCATGAAGAACGCGGTGGCCCGCTCGGGGCTCGCCGGCCGGGTGAAGGCGGAGCACGTGCACCTGGGCGGCAAGCCCGAGGCGGAGCGGCTGGCGCGGGCGGAGGTGGTCATCTCCCGGGCCTTTCGTGACGTGGGGCCCTTCCTCCAGCTGGCGCGGCACTACCTGGCGCCCGGGGGGAGGGTGGTGGCGATGGTGTCGAAGGTGCCGCCGGAGCCGGAGCTGGGCGCGCTCGCCCAAGCCGCTGGCTTCCGGGTGGTGAGCCAGCGGACCTGGGCGCTGCCGTTCTCGAAAGCGGCGCGCGGGGTGGTCGTCTTTCGCCGCCTGGACTGAAGGGATGAGCGGAGCGGGCGTTCCACGTGGAACGTCGTGAGAAGGTGCCAAACCTGAGAAGGTGCCTGAGAAGGTGCCAAACACCTTTTCGGGGGACCCCACCGCCTGTGCTGTTCCACGTGGAACACGGAGGGGCGGCCTCCACAACCAGCCCTTTCTTCCCCGGTCCCGCCGGTCTAAACGGCCGATATGGGCCGAATTTTCTGCATCTCGAACCAGAAGGGCGGGGTGGGCAAGACGACCACCGCCATCAACCTCGCCGCCAGCCTGGCCGCCGCCGAGCGCCGCACGCTGCTGGTGGACCTGGACCCCCAGGGGAACGCCGGCAGCGGCCTGGGCATCGATCGGGCGACCCTCACCGGCAGCGTCTACGACGCGCTGGTGAACGGCCGGCCGATGGGTGAGCTGGTGCAGCCGACCGAGCTCCGCTTCCTCGACGTGGTGCCCGCCACCTCCGACCTCACCGGGGCGGAGGTCGAGCTGGTGACCATGGAGAAGCGGGAGTTCCGCCTCCGCACCGCCCTGCGCGGCTTCGCCGCCCAGTACGACTTCGTGCTCATCGACTGCCCGCCGTCGCTGGGCCTGCTCACGGTGAACGCCCTGGCCGCCGCCGACGCGGTGCTGGTGCCCCTGCAGTGCGAGTACTACGCGATGGAGGGCCTGGCGCAGCTGCTCGCCACGGTAGAGCTGGTGCAGGCCAACCTGAACCCCTCGCTGCAGGTGGAGGGCATCCTCCTCACCATGTTCGACAGCCGGGCCAACATCTCCCACCAGGTGGCCGACGAGGTGCGCCGGGTCTTCCCCAAGCTGGTGTTCGACGCGGTGGTGCCGCGCAACGTGCGCCTGGCGGAGAGCCCCAGCTTCGGCAAGCCGGTGCTGCTCTACGACATCCGCTCCAAGGGCTGCGAGGCCTACCTGGCGCTGGGCCGCGAGCTGATCCGCCGCGAGAAGACCCGCGCGCGGAAGGACAGACAGTCGCGCCCCGCCGTGGCATAAGCCCGCGCCTCGGAGACCCCCATGCCCGGCGTCATCAAAGTGGTCCCACCGCAGAATCGGAAGCCGGCCCTGGGCAAGGGTCTGGGCGCGCTCTTGGAAGGGGCGAGGCCCCCCGCGGCGCAGGCGTCGGCCGGCGGGGTGGCCCGGCTCCCGGTGGACCAGATTCACCCCGATCGCGCCAACCCCCGGAAAGACTTCGACGAAGCGGCGCTGGAGGAGCTGGCGGCGTCGCTCAAGAACCAGGGCGTGCTCCAGCCGGTGCTGGTGCGGCGGGACGGGCGAGGCGGCTACCGGCTCATCGCCGGCGAGCGGCGCTGGCGCGCGGCGCAGCGGGCGGGGCTGGCCGAGCTGCCGGCGGTGGTGCGCGAGGCGAGCGACGCCGAGGCCTACGAGCTGGCGCTGGTGGAGAACATCCAGCGCTCCGACCTGAACCCCTTGGAGGAGGCCGAGGCCTTCCGCCGGCTGGTCGAGGAGCGCCGGCTCACCCAGGAGCAGGTGGCGGACCGGGTGGGCAAGGACCGCTCCACGGTGGCCAATGCCCTGCGGCTGTTGTCGCTGCCCAACGAGGTGAAGCAGCTGCTGGTGGAGCGAGACCTCGACATGGGCCACGCCCGTGCGATTCTGGGTTTGCAGAAGCCGCACGAGATGGTGTCGCTGGCCCGCGCGGTGGTGTCGGACAAGCTGACGGTGCGCGAGACGGAGTCGCGGGTGAAGGAGGCGCGGGGCTTGTCGTCGCCCGCCAAGAAGCGGCCGGTGGTCAAGGCCAGCCCGGAGGCGAAGCGGCTGGTGGAGGACCTCCAGCGGCGCCTCGGCACCAAGGTGCGGTTGGTGGAGCGTGGGGGAGGGAAGGGAACGCTCGAGGTCGACTTCTTCAGCTACGAAGATCTCGATCGCATTCTCGGGTTGATCAGGCGCTGAGAAGCCATCGGCGCGGAGAGACGTGATGGCCATCTTCGGAAACAAGGACGCGGCGGGAACCCCGCTCAAGGAGGATTCACCAGTGTCGTCGGTCAAGGCAGCAGCGGAGCTTCACACGCTCCTGGGCAAGGGCAGCGAGTTCGAGGGCAAGCTCACCTTCGAGGGACAAGTTCGCATTGACGGGAAGTACAACGGGCAGATCCAGACCAAGGACCTCTTGGTGGTGGGCGAAGGGGCCAAGGTGACGGCGGACATCAGCGCCGGGCACGTCATCATCAACGGCACCGTCGAGGGCACCATCCGCGCCCAGACGCTGGTGGAGCTGCACCCGCCCGCGCGGGTGAAGGGCACCATCGAGTCGCCGGCCCTGTCGATGGACAAGGGCGTCATCTTCGAAGGCACGACGAAGATGGAGAACCTGAGCGCGAGCCAGTCGAAGCCTCCGCCGTCGCCGGCGGCCGCGCCGACGAAGTGAGGGGCCGGTGAGGCGCGTGGCGTGCCTGGCGCTGTTGGCGCTGGGCTGTCCCGAGAAGGTTGCGCCGGTGGCGAGCGGCCGCGCGGGCCTCAGGGTGCCGCTGCCCGACGGGTGGGTGGCGGCGCCGGTGGGCGACCGGCTCGAGGCGGGTCCGCCCGGCCGGCCAGCGCTGCTGCTCGAGACCAAGGACCTGTCCATACCCACCGCCGAGGCGCTCGCCGGGCTGGTGCAGGCCGAAAAGGTCAGGATTACAGAGAAAGAGTCGACTGGCTCCTTCGTCCTCGTGCGCTACGTCTTCGGGGCCGACGGCGGGGTAGGGAGCCCGGCGTTCCTGGCCGCGAAGCAGCTGGGCGGGAAGGCGGTGTTCTGCAGCTCGGCGCCGGGGGCGAAGGCCGAGGACGTGGCGATCGCGCTGGCGACGTGCCGGGACGTGACGCGGGAGGCGGCGAAGTAGTCCGGAGCGGCCGCGAGGGGGCTGCTCCGCTCTGCGTGTCGACGTGAGAGAAACCGCGCCTCGGCCTGGGGCGCGTACGACGTGACCATGGCCGCGACCCACCGCCGAGCTCCTCGGAGGTGCAGGCGCTCGAGCTCGTTCGCGCTCTTCAGGTGCCAACCACCCGCTGGTTTCGGGACAGCTCACCTGCGACCCTGAAACTGCCCTCGGTCCGTCGGCGCCGCTGGTTCGAGTTCATGGGCCCATCGTCCGTCTCGAGTGGGACGGAATCCGCGAGCGCGGGGGCCTGGGACGACTCGACAACCGCGTTTGGCGTCACCTCGCCTCACGATCCGCAGTACAGCGGGCAGCGGGAAGAGCGGGTTCCGGTCGAGTGGGCGCGGGCGCGATTCAGTTCGCCGCGCTGAGGCGCAGCGTGCAGGCGCCTCCATCCGGAGGCCAGCTGCACGCCAAGTCCTCGCCGAGGTGATCGAGCGGGGCCTCGCAGTAGCCGTCAGGGAAGAACTGCACGACGAGGTTGCCGGGGTCGGTTCCGCACGACGAGAAGTAGTGAATCTGCACCGGAAGCCCCCCATCGAGGACGTCGACCGGCGCCCTCGCCGTCGCGAAGCACCCCGCGGGACAGTCGTTCATTCGGTCGACCACGAGATCGTGCACGCGCAGGTGGAGGGAAGCTCCTCCGGCGCAGCTGGTATCGAGCTGGTAGCTCCTCTCGACGTCCCCCGGGGCCGGGCAGCTCGCCATGCTCGGGATGCAGGAGAGACACCCCGAGGAGGTCGCTCCTCCAAGCGTCAGCAGCAGCAGCAGTCGGCTCATGGAGTGGTCCTCAGTCCGCTCGCCACGTCGCGAAGAAGCTAACCGATCCCCTCGCCGCGGGGGCGCCTGGCCGCCCGAGCCACGACGAGCGCGGCCCTCCTGCCGTAGCATCACCGCGTGGTCGCGCCTTCTCTCTCTCGGCACCTCGCCCTCGTGGGACCTTCGCGGTGAGGCCCACCCGCCTGCGCTTCTTCCTCGAGCTCGACGGCCACGAGCTCGCCGCGACCCTCACCGACGAGGTGCTGGCGACGCTCCGCCGTCTCGGCGCCGGCGTCACCATGGGCCTGCGCGACCTCTCCCTCGACCGCTCGCGCGCGGTGAAGCGCCTCGCCGACGCGGGCATTCCGGCCGGCGCGTGGCTCTTGGTCTCGCGCGAGGACGGCTACTTCGCCACCGTCGAGAACGCGGAGATCGTGGCGACGCGGGCGCGCGAGGTGCGGGCCTGGGCCAAGCGCGAGGCGCTCACCTTCGAGGCCCTCGGTCTGGACTTCGAGCCCGACCTGCGCGAGCTCGACGCGCTGTACACCCGGCCCATCTCCACCCTCCACGGCTGGGCCCGGCGGGCGCGCGACGTCGCCGCCCACGACGCGGCGGTGGAGCGCTACCGCGAGCTCGTCCGCTCCCTGCGCGCCGACGGCGTCACCGTGGAGAGCTACCAGCTGCCCGCGCTGGTAGAGGACCGCCGCAAGGGGCGCTCGGTGCTGCAGCGGCTCACCGGCAGCCTCGACGTACCCGTCGACCGCGAGGTGGTGATGCTCTACTCGAGCCTGATGGGACCGACCGGCGCCGGCTTCGTCGCCCACTGGGCGCCCCACTGCACCGCCATCGGGCTGGGGAGCACCGGCGGCGGCGTCGACTCCCTGCCCAAGCTCTCCTGGGCAGACCTCGAGCAGGACCTGCTCCTCGCCGCGGCGCAGGTGAGCGACCTCTCGGTCTTCAGCCTCGAGGGCTGCGTGCAGCAGGGCTTCCTGGCGCGGCTCGTGGACTTCGACTGGAGCCGCCCCGCGCCGGTCCTCCCCGTTCAGGGGCCTCTGGCTCGCGGCCTCCGCGCCGCTCTTCGCACCGCTGGCCGAATGGCGGTAGGACTGGGGTCGTGACTCTGGACCTCGCCCGCCGCGCCCGCTTCGTCGCCCTGTACCTGAGGCCGCACCTGGTGTCGGCGGTGGTCGGCGTCGCCTTCGCGTTCGGCGTCCGCTACCTCTCCTCCATGGGCGGCGCTTGCCGCGTGTTCTGCTACCCGCCTATCACCTTCACGATGGGACTCTTGGGTGGGCTCATCGGCGCGCAGCTCTACCGCTCGGAGCACCCGGTGCGGCTCCGGTAGCTTCCTCCGCAGCTCCCCGTGTCCGGCGCTGCCTCCGCTCCCGCCGCAGACCGACGATGCCGGAGCACGTCCCGCTGAGCCCGCCGGTGTACCCCAGCGTTCCGCCGCGTCGCGATCGAGGGCAGGCGCGACCGCTCACCGGGTCTTTCGCTGCGGAGTCGAGGCCGGCAGAAGCCCCGGTCAGAGCCTCGCCGCCACCGTCGGACCGGCGAACAGGTAGGCCCGCTGCGCCCCGCTCGGCGCGGTGAGGAGCCAGGTCCCGGGCACGGCCAGTCCGACCGAGAGCCAGCGGTTGAGCGTGAACTGCACGCCGACGCTGCCGCCGATCCCGACGGCGACGCTCCTGGCGAAGAGCAGCGGCACCTCGAGTGCCAGCACCGGGCGCACCCGCCCCTGCGCGTTGAACGGCACCCACTCCACCCGCGCCACCAGGCCCATCTGACTGTTGACCAGCACTCCGCCGCTGAGCGTGAGCTCCGGGAACACCCGGTACCCCGCGGTGGCCACCACCGCGCCTCCGGGCGTCCCCGTGAGCAGCGCCTGCACCCGCGCCTCGACGGCCACCCGGCCCGCGGAGGACTTCTCCCGGGGCAGAGGCGAAGGCCCGAAGAGGCCCACGGCGGCGTCGGCCGCCATGTCGAGCAGCGCCTCCTCCCCCGAGCCCTGCGCCTGCGAGCTGTACCGCTTGTCGACCTGTGCCTTCGACGGGTTGAAGAGCTGTGCGCCGAAGACGAGCGTCTCGCCAACCTTCCCGAGGCTCGCGTTCAAGATGCGGTCGACCCCGAGCACGTCGCCGATCTCCGACAGACAGGTGGAGTCGCTACAGCCGACGAGCTGCCGCTGCCGCTCGTAGGTGAGCATCGCCTGGATGTCCCTGGTCGAGACGACCTTCACGCTCGGCCGCTCCTGGATACTGGCGAGGAACGCCGACTCGACGAGCTCCGCGACGCCCGCCCCCACGCCGCCGCCGGCCTGCATGCCCAGGAAGGCCACTCTGAGCGAGGCCGCCGGCGCGCTCGCCCCGGACGGCGGCGCGGGCGGCGCGGCGACGACCGAGGCCGAGGGCGTGCCTCGCTCGACGGGCGCCGCGGCTGGCGTGGTCTCAGACGACGGACCTCCGGTGGGCGCGAGCGCCGGAGCTGCCGAGGGAGGGGGCGCGGGCCGCTCCGCCGTGGGCGGCCGGGCTTCCACCGGCATGGGCGTGGGCTTTAAAGGCGCCGTCGGCGCGCTCGCCCCTTGCGCCGCGCCGGCCGGCTTCCTCCTCACCGTGAAGGTGCCCGGAGGCGCTTTGTCCCCCGCCAAGGCCAGCGCCGGGACCAGCACCGCGAGGGTCAGGAGGGCCGCCGAGCGCCGGCGCCGGGTCAGGAGCCCGAGCGCCCCCAGCGCGACCCACAGCGGCGCGTCGGGCGCGGCGCCGCACGAGCGTGGCAGGGAGAAGAGGTTCGGGTCGGCCGCCGCGGGCCCCGAGGCCGCGCAGGCGCCCTTCTCGCAGTAGCCGCTGGCACAGTCGTCGGGGGCCGCGCAGCCCTGCCCCGAGGCTCGCTTGCACGTCCCCTGGCCGTCGCACGCGCCATCGCAGCTCCGGCCGGGGAAGGTCTGGCCCTGGGGCACCGGAGTGCACACGCCCAGGTGTCCGGCCACTCCGCAGGCCATGCAGCTCCCGGCGCAGGCCGAGTCGCAGCAAAGGCCGTCGACGCACTGGCCGCTCGCGCACTCCGCGCCGCCGGTGCAGGGTACGCCGTTGCGCGCCTTGCACCGGCCGGAGCCGTCGCAGGCGAGCGCGAGCCCGCTGCAGTCCTTGTCCTGCTCTCCCGAGGGGACGAAGGCGCAGGTCCCCTCCTGGCCCTTGAGGTTGCAGGCGCGGCACTGGCCGGTGCACGCGTTCTCGCAGCAGACACCGCCCGAGCACGCGCCGCTCACGCACTGGGCGCCGTCGCCGCACGGCTGCCCACCGAGCCACAGGCAGGCGCCGGCGCCGTCGCAGGCCTGAGCGCCTACGCACGTCCGCTTGTCGCCCGAGCCCCGCGGGACGCTGCTGCAGGTGCCCTGGCGGCCCGCCACGTCGCACGCGACGCAGGTGCCGGTGCAGCTGGTGTCGCAGCAGAGGCCGTCGACGCAGTGCCCCGACTGGCACTCCCTCCCGGTCCCGCACGCCCGCCCCACGGGTTTCATCGCGCAAGCTCCGGCGCCGTCGCAGGCGTTGGGCGCCGCGCAGGTGTCGAGGTCCTGCTGGCCCGTCGGAACGGCCGTACACTGGCCGATGGAGCCCGGGACGTTGCAGGCCATGCAGGCTCCCGTGCAGTCGGCGGCGCAGCACACCCCGTCGACGCAGCGACCGCTCGCGCAGCTCGTCTTGCTCGTGCAGGGCTGGCCCAGGCCGGCGCAGGCGCCGGTGCAGCAGGCGCCGTCGATGCACGAGCCGCTCAGACACTCGGCCGGGCCCGCGCACGCCTGGCCCGACGACCTGAGGCACGCTCCGGCGCCGTCGCAGACGGCGGGCGGCGCGCAGGTGTCGGGGTCGGCGGCCGACCGCGCGACCGGCGAGCACTGCCCCAGCCTGCCCGGCAGGTTGCAAGCCTGGCAGGTGCCGGCGCACGGCGTGTCGCAGCAGAAGCCGTCGGCGCAGTTGCCGCTGAGACAGTCGCTCGACGCCGTGCAGGCCTGCGCCAGGACCAGCTTGCAGGCGCCGGCGCCGTCGCAGGTTCGGGGCGCCGCGCAGGTCGCGGTGCTCTCGCCCTGCGGCACGGGCGCGCAGGTCCCGAGGCTGCCCGAGAGGCTGCAGCTCTGGCAGGTGGCGGTGCAGGCCGAGTCGCAGCAGAGGCCGCCGGCGCAGAACCCCGAGAGGCACGCGCTGGCGGAGGTGCAGCCCTGCGCGAGGGTGAGCTTGCACGCGCCCGCGCCGTCGCACGCCTTCGGGGCGGTGCAGGAGTCGGGGTCCACGAGGCGCGCGCCGACCGCGGTGCAGGTCCCCACGCTGCTCACCAGGTTGCACGCCTGGCAGGGGCCGGAGCAGGCCGCGTCGCAGCACACGCCGTCGGCGCAGAAGGCGCTGGCGCACTGGCTCGCGCTGGCGCAGCTCTTCCCGGCGACGAGGAGGCAGCGCCCCTGGCCGTCGCAGGAGCTCGGGGCCGCGCAGCCCGGGGAGGGCTGGCCGCTCGCGACGTTGGCGCAGGTGCCGAGCGTGCCCGCCAGGTTGCAGGCCTGGCAGGGGCCGCAGGCGCCCGCGCAGCAGACCCCGTCGGCGCAGAGGCCCGAGGCGCAGGCCGCGTCGGCGGTGCAGGCCTGGCCGTTCGCCAGCTTGCAGGCCCCGACGCCGTCGCAGGCCTGGGTCGCCAAGCAGCCCTTCGCGGAGTACCGGGGCGCGGGCGAGCACGCTCCGAGGTGCTGCGGGGTGTTGCAGGCCAGGCACGCGCCGGTGCACGGCACGTCGCAGCACACGCCATCGGCGCAAGCGGCCAGGGCGCACTCCGAGGCCGCCGCGCACGCCTGCCCCGCGCCCTTCTTGCAGTTGCCCGCCCCGTCGCAGGAGCTCGTGCCGCTGCAGGCCGCTCGGCCCGGCTTCCCGGCGGGCGAGGGAAGGCACATGCCCGGCGAGCCCGGCAGGTTGCAGGTCTGGCACGCGCCGGCGCAGGCGTTCTGGCAGCAGGCGCCGTCGACGCAGAACCCGCCCTGACAATCGCCGTTCGCCGCGCAGGGTTGCCCGGTGCGCAGCCGGCACGCGCCGGTGCCGTCGCAGACCTTCGTGATGGTGCAGGCGCGCCCGTCCTCGGCCCCCGCGGCGACGTTGAGGCAGGTGCCGGGCGTCGGCGCGAGGTTGCACGCCTGGCACGCGGGGCACGCCGCGGCGCAGCAGACCTGGTTGACGCAGTGGCCCGAGGCGCACTGCGCGTCGGCGGTGCAGGCGCCGCCCTGGGTTCCCAGGCCGATCCGCATCGGCGCGGCCACGCTCGGCGTCCCCGCGACGGTGACGAAGAGGAAGTACGACCCCACGCCCAGAGACGTCGGCAGGGTGACCGTGAGGCTGGCGTCGTCGAACGCCGAGGCCTGGAAGCGGCGCAGGCCCCCCGTTCCGTCGGCGCGCAGCAGGGTCAACACCGGCAGGTCGGAGGCCGCGCCACCCGGGCCACCGGACCCGGCGCCGACCGCGCCGCGGAACCCGGCGCCGGTGAGCGAGATGAGGTCGCCGGGCGCCGCCCACGCGGGGGCGGTGGCGATGACCGGGCGCGCCAGGACTGGCGCGTCGAGCCCGAGGTCCGAAACCAGCCCCTCGGTCGCCGCCGTCCGGTAGACGGTGCCCACCAGCAGCGCGGCGCCGCTGGGGAGCAGGGCCGCGACTTCGACCTCGTGGGTGGGCGAGGTCGCCAGAAGGCTGAAGGTGCCGGTTTGGGGATCGTAGAGCTCGGCCGCCGTGCCCCCCTGCGCCACGAGCACCTTGCCGGTCGGGAGCAGCGTCGCCGTGTGCCCCGATCGCGGGCGGCTCATCGAGCCGGTGTAGGTGGAGCTGCCCGTGGAGGGGTCGAACAGCTCAGCGGTGGCGTCCAGCCCTCCGGCGAAGAGCACCTTGCCCGACGGAAGGAGGGTCGCCGAGGGAAACCCGGCCCCGTTGACCCGGCGGGAGGAGCGCAGGTAGCCGACCAGGGTGAAGGCGTTGGCCGAGGGGTCGTAGATCCGCACCGAGCTGTCGAGGAGGTTGTCGGCGAGAACGCGCCCGTCCGCCAGCGGCACGAGGTGGTGCGTGCAGAGCGGACCAGGCGCGGCGACGGAGGTGAAGAGCCCGGTGGCCGGGTCGAAGAGCTCGAACGAGGCCGGACAGTTCCACCAGGTGCCACCCGCGAGGAGCACCCGCCCGTCCAGCAGCGGCGCGGCCGAGAGCTGCGCGCGCGCGGTTCCCATCGGACCCGCCGTCGGGGTCCACGAGTTGGTGACGGGGTCGTAGAGCTCGGCGGTGGCGAGCGAGACCCCGATCGGGGTACCGCCGCCGGCCACCAGCACCTTTCCGGTCGACAGCAGGGTCGCCGTGTATGGCGGTGGAATGGTGAGCGGACCATTCCACCCGAAGTTCGGCGGAGGGGGCGTGCCCGGGTCGGTGCGCGCGGTCCCCATGGGCGCGGCCCGGGAGAAGGTGCCGGTGGAGGGGTCGTAGATCTCCGCGCTGCTGATGGTGCCCACCCCGAGAACGAGCACCTTCCCTCCGGGGAGGGGGGCGGTGGCCACGGGGGTGAAGGGCTGCGTCGGTGCACCCGTCGGCGTCCACCCCGTCACGAGCTCGCGGTACGCCTCGGCGGTCGCGATCGGCGTCGTGTCGAAGGGCCCGGCGAGACCGCCGGCGATCAGCACCGCCCCGGTGGGCAGGTTGGCCACCAGGGGCAGCGACCGAGGCGCCACCATCGCCGTGGTCGTGAGCCACCGATTCAGCCTCGAGTCGTAGAGCTCCATCGTCCCCAGTGGAGCGGCCTCGGCCCCCGTCGACGTCGGCGCCTGCGTCCCACCGAGCGCCAGTACCCGCCCGCTGGGAAGCGTCAGCGCCGCGAAGCTCGAGCGGGGCTGCCGCAGGGGCGCCGCCGGGGACCAGGTGGAGGTCGCCGGGTCGAACAGCTCCGCCGATCCCAGCACGGTGAAGACCCCGTCGTGGCCGCCGGCGACGAGGACTCGCCCGTCGGGCAAGCTGCTCGCCGCGTGGTAGGCGCGGGCGGCGGCCATGGGCCCGGCCAGGGACCACGTCCCCGCGGGGCCGGCCGCGGGGTCGAAGAGCTCGCAGGTCGCGGTCACGCGGCTCATGCTCCCGACGACCCCGCCGGCCAGCAGCACCTTGCCGGTCGACAAGAGCGTCAGCGTCGAAGCGGAGCGCGTCAGGGCGAACGCGGTCTGTGGGGTTCCACGGGTGGCGTTGAGCGGCGCGGTCGGCACGAGGGCGCCGGACGTGGGGTCGAACAGCGACGCCCCGCCGGGCTCGGCGACCGTGAGGACACGGCCGTCCCGCAGCACGACCGCCGAGCGCCACGCCTGGGGCACTCCGGCGTCGGCGAGCGACCAGGCCCCCGTCGACCACTGCCCCGCCGCGGAGTCCCAGGTTTCCGCCAGCAGCGGCCCGGGGGCCGCGGTGGAGGCCCACCCCGGAGCGAGCAGGACCCCACCGTCGGTGAGCTCGACCATGGCGTGGCCGTACTGACCCTGCCGGAGCACGCCTGTCGGCGCCCAGGCCCCCAGCGCCGGGTCGTAGACCTCGGCGGTGGCGGTGGTGGTCCACGGGTCCGAGAGCCCGCCGCTGACGAGCACCTTCCCGGAGCGAAGCGGGGTCGTCGCCGCCCCGACGCGCGAGAGGGCCAGCGAGGTCGCTGGACCGCTGCCCGTGCCCACGGCGTACCGCTCGGAGCTGGCGAGCGCTCCGCCGGCGGCCTGTCCACCCGCGAGCAGGACGTCGCCGCTGGGCAGCACCACCGCGGCCGCTCGATCGCGGGCCGTGCCCAGGGGCGCCGCGCGCCAGAACGCGGTGGACAGCCCGTCAAACAGGTCGGCGCTCGCGAGCGCGGCGACCCCGTCGCTCCCGCCGGCGAGCAGCACCTTGCCCGAGGGCAGGAGTGCCGCGGTGTGTCTCCGGCGTGGGCTCGGCAGCCCCGCGGCGGTCGGTACCCAGGTGTTCGCCGCCTCGTCGAAGACGAGCGCCGTCGCGAGCGCGTCGCTGCCCGTGCTGGTGCCGCCGGCGACCAGCACGCCCCCGCTCCGCAGGCGGGTGGCCGTGTGCTCGGCCCGCGGGCCCGGTAGGTTCACCGGCGTCCAGGCGCCGGTGCCGGGGTCGTAGAGATCGGCGTTCGCCACCGGGCCGCCGGGGCCCGCTCCGCCGACGACGAGGATCTTCCCGTTGCCGAGTCGAGCCGCGGTGGCCCGGGCGCGGGGCGCGATGCTCCCGGCGCTCGACCAGGAGCGCGCCGCCGGATCGTAGAGCTCGGTGAGGCCGGCCGCCTCGCCGCCAGCCATCAGCACCTTGCCGTCCGCGAGGAGCGTGGCCGTCGCGAAGCTCCGGACCGCCCCCATCGGCGGGGCCGGCGCGAACGTCCGCAGTGCTGGGTCATAGGTCTCGCACGACGCGGTGCCGCCGCCGCAGACGAGCAGGGCACCCTTCGTCAACCAGGTCATCGTGGCGCCGAGCCGCGGGCCCGCCATCGCGCCGGGCTCCGCCGACCAGGTCGCCGACGCCGGGTCGTACCGGTCGCAGGAGGAGAGCCCGGTGGCGCCGTCGATCGTGCCGCCGCACGAGAGCACCCGGCCATCGCCCAAGAGGGCCAGGGCCGCGTCGAAGCGCGCCTGGCCGGAGGCGCCGACGGTCGACTCCCAGGCGGGGTCGAGCAGCACGGGGAACACGAGCCCGGTCGGATCGAGCTCGACGACGAGCCGCTCGCCGTCGATGGTGAGCGCCGCGTCGACGTGGTGGCCCCGCGCGTCCAGCGCCCAGGGGCGGGCCACCCGCAGCTGCGCCACGCCCTGGTCGTCGAGGACCTCGCCGTTCGCGCTCAGGCGCCCGTGCTCGACGCGCACCTGGTACTCGAAGCGGCGCGGAGCCGCCGGGCCGCGCAGCGAGAGCAGCTCCTCGTGGCGCGCTCCACCTGAGACCTGCACGACGTCGGTGTCGGGGTAGGCGTCGTGGAACAGGCGGGCGCCGTCCGCGTCGGCGCCGGCGACGGAGCGTGCCTCCGGCGCGCGCACCTCGACCACTACCCCGGAAGCGGCGAGCCGTAGGGGACCGTCCGCGGTCTCGGGTCTGGCCGCCACCGTCACCGCCCCGTGAACCGGGTGGCCGTGCCCGGGGGGGGAGGGCGCCAGCGCCTCTCGCGCGGCGGGAAACCGCGCCCGGAGGTCACGCACCGTCTTCGCGGCGCTCGGGGCCTGGATGTCGCGACAGCCGGCCAGCGCCGTCACCGCGACGGCGGCGAGAGTCCTTATGAGCTGCGGCGTCGTTCTCATCACGGCTCCCTCCGAAAGAGGCCCTGACGCTGGGGGATGTGGGGCACCCGTTCAAGGAGGTCCTCGATGGGCCGTGCGGGCCGCTTCTGGCAGCGAGAAACGCCGGTTTCGCCGAGGTCGAGCGGGCGGCGCGCGGAGCCCGGTCGCGCTCCGAGACCGGCGCGGCCCGAGGCGGAGAGGCGGGGCCTTTGGGGGAGACGGCGGAGCTCTCCGGCGTGCCGCCTCCGTCAGAGGCAGACGAAGCCGCCGAAGCACTGCCCGCTGCAGCACTGGCCTCCGCTCGAGCAGAACGTCCCGCTGAGCCTGCAGGTGCACACCAGCTTCCCGCCGCCGCCGCCGTTGGGCGGGCTCGTGCACTGGTAGGGCGGGCCGCGGCAGTCGGTGCCCGACGCGCAGCCGTCCCAGCACAGGCCGGTGGCGTCGTTCGAGGAGTCCTTGTCGCAGACCGCGTCGCCCGAGCAGACGTTGGTCGCCTTGAGGCACGGCCCGATGCAGTAGCCGTTGAACGAGAAGGTGCCGACGTTGAGGCATCGGCCCGACTCGCACCCGCCGTTCCCGCTGCAGCTCGCGCCGATGGCCGCCTTGCCCTTGCTCTTCAGCTCGCACAGCTTGCTCTGCGTGTTGCAGCCGTAGCTGGAGGACGCCGGCGAGCAGTCGCTGTCCCCGGAGCACAAGGGCAGGCACCACGACGGCGTCGACGAGTCCAGGTCCTCGTCGTGGCAGGCATAGCCCTTCCGGCACCCGCCGTTGCCCGCGCAGGTCTGCCGGCAGAGGGTGCCGAACTCGTCCTTCACGCAGGCCGCGCCGCCGGGGCAGCCCGCGGTGCCGCCGTCCGGGAGGATGGTGCAGGCGCCCACGCACGAGCCCGAGGGCCAGCCGGTCGCGCTCTCGGTGTTGCACGCGCCCGAAGCGCACTGGGCGTTCGACAGGCACGCCTTGCCGATGGCGAGGTTGGTGCAACTCGGCCCCGCGCTGCACGCCGGGTCGGCGCAGTCCGCGAGCCCGTTGCAGTTGTTGTCCACGCCGTCGGTGCAGATCTC
>JBBIOE010000170.1:0-18338 GCA_037443525.1 Archangiaceae bacterium
GGCGAAGCGCGCGAAGGCCAGCCCGCAGAGGATGGCGTTCATCACCACGCTCACCAGGGCCTCGCCGGTCATCACCACCTCGGCGGCGACGCTGCTCGGGTACATCGAGCCGTAGCCGATGGTGCCGAAGGTGTGCACGCTGAAGAAGAAGTGGTCGAGGTAGCTGCCAGGCCGCGCGTTGGCGATGCCGCCGACGAGGAAGTAGGCCGCGCCGAAGAGCGCGTTCACCGCCAGGAAGCCGGCCACCAGCATGAGGCCCAGCCGGGGCCAGCTCACCCGGAGGAGGCCGTGGTACACGTCGCTGAAGCGCCCGACGCTCGGCTTGTTCGCCAGCCGCATCGTGCGCAGCCGCTGCTCGGTGGAGGCGAAGACGCGCGGCGGTCCGGGTGGTGGCGGGGGCTTGGGCGGCACGGTCGGCGGACTGTAGATCAGCCGCGGACTTCGAGCGTCACCCGACGAAGTGGTGCACCGCCATCACCGGGTACAGCGTCTGCGAGTAGCTCACCCTTTGGCTGCCGTCGGCGTTGACGTTGTTCGAGCCGATGAAGAGCGCTCGCCCGTCCTGCCAGCCGGCGAAGAGCTCCACGTGCTGGCCGCCCGGCGTCCGGAAGCTGACCACGTCGCCCGGCCTGGCGCTCTCGAGGGAGACCCGGCGGAAGCTCGCGTCCCGGTCGAGCTTGGCCATCAGGCCGTACACGCTGTTGCTGTGCTCGGAGGCGTCGATCTGCCCCGCCGCCTGCAAGACGCCGGAGACGAAGTTGGCGCAGTTCACGTCGTTCGGCACCCAGTCCTCCATCGCGCGGCCGACGGGCGTCTGGTCGCGCTTCAAGTCGCCGGCGTTCCGGCCCAGGTAGGAGCGCGCCACGTCGAACGCCTGGGAGGTCCCCGTCGCCACCGGGCCCAGCGCCGCCGGCTTCGGAGCCACGAACTCGTCCTTGGCGCCGGGGATGTTCAGCGTCGCCCCGGCGAAGATGAGGTTCGCGTTCTTCACCTGCGGGTTCGCCTTCATCAGCGCGTCCACCGTGGTGCCGTAGCGCCTCGAGAGCGCCGACAACGTGTCACCGGGCTGAATGCGATAGGCCGACATGGCGTGTCCTCCGTGCAGAGGAGTTCTCGGCCAGCGGCGCGGCGGGGAACGGGACCCTTTGGGGAAGGGCTTTTACATTCCTGGGAATTCGGGTGCGATTTCGGCGAATTACAGAGTGCCCGAGCGAGTCATCGCCGCCGGCTCGAGCCACCCGTCGAGGTCTTCGCCGGTGGCGACCCCGAGCTTCAGCGCGGCTGCGCGCAGGGTGGTGCCGTCCTTGTGCGCGGTCTGGGCCACCTTGGCGGCGCGCTCGTAGCCGATGTGCGGCGTGAGGGCGGTCACCAGCATCAGCGAGTCGCGGACGTGCTGCGCCATGCGAGCGCGGTTGGGCTCGAGGCCGTGCACGCAGCGCTGCTCGAAGGAGCGCGTCGCCTCGGCGAGCAGCTCGATGGACTCCAGCGTGGAGTGCAGCATCACCGGCTTGTAGACGTTCAGCTGGAAGTTGCCCTGCGTGCCGGCGAAGGCCACCGTCGCGTCGTTGCCGAAGACGCGCGCGGCCACCATGGTGAGCGCCTCGGCCTGGGTGGGGTTGGTCTTGCCCGGCATGATGGAGGAGCCCGGCTCGTTCTCCGGAATCAACAGCTCGCCCAGGCCCGCCCGGGGGCCACTCGCGTACCAGCGCACGTCGTTGGCGATCTTGAACAGGGCGCCAGCCAGGGTGCGCACCGCGGCGCTGGCGGTCACCACCGCGTCGTGCGCGGAGAGCGCGGCGAAGAGGTTCCCCGCCGGCACGAAGTCCCTCCCGGTGGCCTCGGCGAGCTTGAGCACCGCGAGCTCGGCGAAGCCCTCCGGGGCGTTGAGGCCGGTGCCCACCGCGGTGCCGCCGAGCGCCAGCGGCAACAGCCCCTCGCGCGCGTCGTCGACGGTGAGCAGGGCCTCGTCGAGCTGCGCCGCCCAGCCGCCCAGCACCTGGCCGAGCGTCACCGGGGTCGCGTCCATGAGGTGCGTGCGGCCGAGCATCACCTGGTCGGCGAACACCCGCGCCTTGGCCCGCAAGACCTCGCGCAGGGCGGAGACCGCCGGCACCACCTGCTCGTCGAGCGCCTGAACGAGGGCCAGGTGCATCACCGTGGGGAACACGTCGTTCGATGACTGGCTGCGGTTGACGTCGTCGTTGGGGTGCACCGGCCGCCGCCCCTCGGGCGCGAGCTGGGTGGCGCGGTGGGCGATGACCTCGTTGGCGTTCATGTTGGTCTGCGTGCCCGAGCCGGTCTGGAACACCACCAGCGGGAACTCGCCGTCCCACACGCCGTCGGCGACCTCCCCGGCGGCGGTGTCGATGAGCGCGGCGGTGCCGGCCGGCAACACCCCCAGCTCGGCGTTGGCGCGGGCGGCGCACTGCTTCACCAGGCCCAGCGCGCGAATGACCGGGCGGCCCCAGCGGAAGCGCTCGACGCCGATGGGGAAGTTCTCCAGCGAGCGCTGCGTCTGCGCGCCCCACAACCTCTGGGCCGGCACGGCCACCTCGCCGAGGGCGTCGTGCTCGAGCCGTGTGTCGGGCGCTGCGGTCATTCGTACCTCCCCGGGAGACACGCCGATCTAACGGCTGCCATTCGAGAGCGCGCGAGTGCCTTTGGGGCCCGCGGGCCCGGGCGCGCAACCCGTGCAGCCTCTCCCCCCCTTGACTTGAATCCGGTGTCGGAACTGGCCCCGTGGCCGCGCGCCTCACCAGTACGTGGGTGGCGCGAGATCCACCGCGCGCCGGTCGCGGGTCACCCGGAGGGGCCAGTGGACCCTGCGCCTTCAGCGCGCGAAGTCGAGGCCCGCGCCCAGCGACGCGAAGACGCCGCGCTGGAGCGAGCCGTCGGGCTGCACGAGGAAGACGGTGCCTCCGCCGGCCACGCCGTAGAGGGACGGCGCGAACCGGAGCCGCGCCTCGCCCTGGACGAAGGTGCGCGGCGCCGTGCCCAGCCCCTGCGCCACCACGCGCCCGGTCGCGGACAGGCGCGAGCGCATCAGCTCCAGCGTGATGGAGGCGTCGAGGTCGGTGCGCCCCGCGGGGAAGGTCTCCACCGCGAGCGCGGCGCTGAGGGCCCGGCCGACCTCGACGCGGAGCTCGCCGTCGAGGCCCACGCCCGAGGGCAGCACCGCGCTGGCGCGCGGCGCCTCGTGGAAGCCGGTGTCCGACCACCGCGCCAGGTCGTAGAGCGGGCCGAAGAAGCCCGGCCGAAAGCCACCGCCCACGCTCCGCAGCTCGACCCGAGCGGAGAGCGCGAGCTCGCCCGCCTCCACGTCGGCGACGAGGCCGACCGCCAGGCCGGAGTCGAAGGCGGCGTTCACCCGGGCGCCGCCGCCGCCCTCCACCAACAGCCGCAGCGACCGGCTGCGCACCAACACCACCGAGAGATCGAGCTGCAGGAGCGTCGCGCCCAGCGAGCTGGCGAGGGAAGCGCAGGCGCCGCTCGAGCAGCCGAAGGGCACCGGGCCTTTCGCCGCGTCGACGCCCACGCTGCCCGCGAGGAAGAAGCGGTCGGCCAGCTCGGCGCTCGAGAAGAGGGTGCGCCCGGCGTCCCAGGCCAGCTCGAGCGCGAACACCCGGGCCGCCAGCACGTCGCTGGCCAGCGCCTCCACGCGCAGGGCGCCCAGCTCCAGCGACGCGCGCGCGCCGGCGGGGTGCGAGTCGGGGTCGTCGCCGTTGGAGAAGCGGCGCACCAGGTGGCCGAGCCCGAGCGTCACGCCCCACAGGCTCCCCAGCCGCAGGCGAGCGGGCGTGCCATCGTCGCCGACGCGCAGCGTGTGCAAGAGCGCGCCGAAGTCGGAGAGCGAGTCCCAGTCGGCGCCGCGGAGCACGCCCCAATGGTCGGTGGTCCGCTCGGCCGGCGCCGCGTCGAGGAGGCGAAGGCGCAGCGGCGGCCCGAGCTCGGCGTCGACGCGCGTGCCCAGGTGGAAGCCGAGCAGCGGCGTGACCACCGCGTAGCCGTCGAGAGCGCCGGGAGGCCCCGAGGAGGGGAACGCCAGCCCCTCGAGCTCCACGCCGCCGGTGACGACGGGCTCGGTGTCCGAAGGGGCCGGCGCGCCGGCGTCCGCTCCGGGCGCGGCCAACACCAGCGCGCAGAGGAGCGAGAGGGTCATCGCGCGACGGAGTCCTTCAGCGCACCCACGAAGAGACGCGGGCCTGCCTGGCCGCCGCGATGAGCGCCGCGCAGGCCTCCATCGCCGTGGCCGGCGCCTCCTTGGAGGGGCGGCCGGTGAGGACGAGCGCGCGCTTGGGGTCTCCGCGTCAGTCGAGCCTGCACGGCTGCACTGTACACGGGGAGCGGAGCGTGTCGACGGAAGTGGAGTCGACCGTCCTCGCTTCAGAAGTGCAGGGCCGCGCTGCCGAGCACCTGCACGTTCTCTCCCACCCTCCGCACGTCGCCGCCCTGGAAGGCGCTCGAGGCGCCGAGGCCCAGGTCGAGCGCGGGGTTCGGGTGCAGCGTCACCGCGACGCCCAGCGCGTCCACCGGCACCGCGTGCCCGGCCAGCGTCTCCCCCTTCGCCAGCACCCCGAAGCTCACCTCGCCGGACTTGGGTGACACCGTGAGCACCGCGTGGTGCACCTCATTGGCGAGGGTCTGTGGGTCGTAGGGTTTCTGGAGCAGCGCGGTCCCGCCGGCCTCGAGCCGCGTCACCGTGCCGTCGCCGGCGCGGTGGGTGAGGGCGAGGGCGACCTCGGCGCGGCCGGGGTCTTCGAGCAGCGAGCGCTCGGCGGTCTGGCCGCCGCTGGAGACGAGCTCGCTGCCCACCGCCACCGCGTTCACCTGCGCCCGCACCCGCACTGCCCAGTCGAGGGTCAGGTTCGGCGAGAGCTGCTCGCGGCCACTGAGGCCGCCGTCGGCGCCCAGGTCGAGCTTCGAGTAGTCGGTGATGGCGCCCACCGGCACCACGAAGTCTCCGGCCCCCTTCGCCACCGGCACCCCACCCAGGGCGTCGAGGTCCACGCCCCAGGTGGCCTTGAGGTGCTGCGCGAGCAGCGCGCGCTCCTTCCCCTCCAGCCGCCCGTCGACCTTGAAGCCCACGACGTAGGTGTGGAAGCGGGCGCGATCGTCTTCGCCGCGGGCGGTGGTCCACTGGCTCTCGTCGGCGAAGTCGGAGGTGACGCCGGCCGCCGCGTGGAGGAAGCCGTGCGCGTCCGCGCGCTCGAAGTCGTGGTGGTAGTTGAGCTTCACCCCGCCGCGCAGCCCGCCCGAGAGCGCGCTCGGGTCGACCGAGCCGGTGACGGAGACGTCCTTGGTGAGGAAGCCGGTGGCCTGGACGTCGTCCCGGGCGGCGGTGAGGCGCAATTCGCCCGGCGCGCCGGTGCCGGCGTCCTCGGAGAGGAAGGCGTTGGAGCGCGCCGCTGAGAGCGCGCCCAGGTTCGTCACCACCGGACGCCCGTTCCAGCCGCGCAGCGTGTAGCGGGTGAAGCCGGTGAGCGAGCCGGTGGTCTGCCTCATCGCGTCGAGCGCGGTGGCGGCGTTCAGGGCGTAGCGCTTCTCGTACTCCAGCGAGCCCCAGCGGCCGGTGGCCGGGTCCCGGTACACCATGAAGGCGTGGTACTCGTTCGGGTTGTCGAAGCCGATGGACTGCACGTCGCCCTCGCGCCCGTCGCAGGAGCCGGCGTGGGCCCGGCCGCCCGCGTCGACGGTCGCGTTCATCAGCGAGGCGAGGATGGCGGCGGTGGCGGTGTGGATGTCGCGGCACACGCCGCTGCGCCGGGCCAGCGTCTCGTTGGGCGACTGGGTGTCGGGCGAAGGGTGCGCGTTGCGCGCGTCGTCGTAGGCGAGGCCTCTTCGGGTGTCGGCGATCCAGGTGAGCGCGTCGAGGATCGCGGCCCGGTGCTGGGGCGTGTTGGCGGCGTCGAAGCGGCCATGGGCGCTGGCGAGCGCCTGGGCCACCAGCTCGGCCCCGCGCGGATCCTTCCGCTCGACGATGGCCTTCACCTCGGCGCCGGCGGAGTCGGGCCGGGCCTCGGTGACCACGGTGTTGGGGTCCTTCACCGCGCCGGTGTCGTCCACCCGCACCCGGGCGAGGTCGGGGTTCCCCAAGGACAGGCCCGCCTGCTCCACGGCCTCGGCCTGCCCGCTCACGTTGCCGCGCCCTCTCGGGTTGAAGAGCGAGTCGGCGTGCGCGGAGGCCGGCGGCGCCTCGCGCCCGGGCGGCTCGTGCAGCGGCATTGGCGTCGCGCCCGAAGGGATGCCCTGGTCGAAGGCCGCCAGCTCGGCGGCGGCGGCGTTGCCGGCGTCACCGAAGCCGTCGAGAAAGGCGAGCAAGACGCCCTGGGGCGAGGCGGAGAGCACGGCCCGCTCCAGCGCCTCGCGCAGGGCGGGCGTCATCCACGGCACCGTGCCCGGCTCGAGCATGGCCTTCTGCAAGAGCGCGCGGGCGCTCGAGAGTCTGGCGGTGGCCGCCCGGGGCAGGAGCGACGAGGCGCGGGGTCCTGGGGTCGGCATCGAGCGCGGGAGTGGAGCGCCGTTCCCGATCTCGCGCAAGCCCACCGAGCGTGGCTACACTCGTCCTTTCCCTGCTGCCCTTCTGGAGACACCGTGCTCGTCCGCGACTGCATGACCCCCAAGCCCATCACGATCTTGGTCACCGAGTCCCTGCAGGGCGCGATGGAGCTCATGCAGATGAAGCACATCCGCCACCTGCCGGTGGTGGACGCGCAGCAGAAGCTGATCGGCCTGGTGTCCGACCGCGACCTGCGCCGCGTGGCGCCGTCGCCGCTCTTCGCCCGCGACACCGACAAGAACCAGGCGGACATGGAGGGCGCCACCGTGGAGCGCATCATGGTTCGCTCTCCGGCCACGGCCACGCCCTCGCAGAGCCTCAAGGACGTGCTCAAGGTCTTCACCGAGAAGAAGTACGGCGCCCTGCCGGTGCTCGACGGTCAGCGGCTGGTGGGCATCGTCACGCCCATCGACCTGATGCGCTGCTGGTTGAAGGCGCTGCCCTAGAGCCGCTACTTCGGCTGAGAGAGCACGAGCCACAGGTCGCCGCCGTCGTGCGGCCCGGCCTGCAGGTAGAGCGACTTCTCCCGCCCCAGGTTCGACGAGCTGTCGGAGGGCGGAATCTTCACGTGCACCGTGGCCACGCCGGCCTTGAGCGCCTCGAGCTTGAGCTCGGCCACCCGCTGGTTCGGCAAGGTCAGCGAGGTGGGCTTCGCCTCGAGCTCGAGCTTCTGCGTCGAGAGGCGCTTGAGCGTCAGGTAGCGCACCTTGGCGGCGAGCGTCTCCTGCATGTGCTTGAGCGCGGGCTCCACGTCACCCGCCTTGGTCGAGGCGAACACCACCTCGGCCTGCACCGACACCTTGGCGCCGTCGGCCAGCGCGGCGCCGGACACGAGCGCCGAAAGCAGCACCACGCTCTTGAGGCCCGAGCGCATCGTCACAGGTCTCCCGCCTTGGTGGGCGCGGGAGCCTCCATCTTCAGCTCCTCTTCGCTCTCTTCGCCGCTGTGCTTCTTCTTCTTCTTGCCGCCGTCGGGGCCCTGGTCCTCGACGATCCAGATGACCGCGTCGCCGTTGTCGGTCTCCATCACCACCGGCCGCGCGGTGGAACTCTCCTCGACCGCCACCGTCTGCACCTCGACGCGCGGGGCCGCGTAGCCCTCGGGGACGCCGGCCGCGAGCTTGAGCGAGAGCGGCACCACGATGGCCACCGCCGCCGCCGCGCCCACCAGCCCCGCCACCATCGGCCCGCGCTGGTAGGTGAAGAGCTCGGAGAGCGTCAGCGTCATCCGCTCGAAGAACGGCAGCTTCTCCGGCGTCACCCGGGCCATCACGTCCTCGGTGAACTTCTTCCAGTCGACGTCGTCGCCCTGCATCTCCAGGGCGTGCCGCATCAACCCGTCGCCGGCGCGGAAGTCCGCCACCTGCCCGGCCGACTCCTTGTTGTTCGAGAGGTGCTGCTCGACCTGCTGCCGCTCTTCAGGCGAGAGCTCGCCATCCACGTAGGGCGACAGCATCGGCAGGAACTTGTCTCGGGCCGGGTTCTTCATGGCGATTCCTCAAACTGGGTTGACGCAGGGCAGACCGGCATATTCGCCGACCGATCACTCGGTGCCGACCCCGGCCTTCGACTCATCTAACTCAAGATATTCACTCAGGATTTTCTGCATCTTGAGGCGGGCGTGGAAGAGCCGCGACATCACCGTCCCTTTGGGGATGTCGAGGGTCCGGGCCAGGTCCTCGTAGCTCATGCCCTCGATCTCCCGCAGCAGGAGGATCTGCCGGTGGGTCTCGGGGAGCAGTTGGAAGGCGGCGGCGATCTTGTCCGAGAGCTCTTTGCGCAAGGCGCTCTTCTGGGGGTTGGTGCCGAGCCGGCTGCCCAGGGCGCCCAGGTTGGCCTCGCTGGTGTCGTGGGCCACCGCCTCGTCGAACTCCACGTGCTCGTCGCCGCGGGCGCTGCCCTTCCGCCGGATGACGTCGATGCAGATGTTGACGGTGATGCGGTAGAGCCAGGTGTAGAAGCTGGCGTCGCCCTTGAAGTGGTCGAGGTACTTGTAGACCTTGACGAAGGCCTCCTGGGCGACGTCCTTGGCCTCTTCTTTGTCCTTCAGCATGCCCAGCGCGACGCTGAACACCTTCCGCTGGTAGCGCTCGACGAGCAGCTTGAAGGCGCGCTGATCGCCGGTGCGCACCCGCTGCACGAGGGTGAGGTCGTCGGTCGCCAAGGCGCGGGGACCGTACCATGAGTTCGGCCGATTCCAGCCCATCGTCCGGGCTGGCAGCTCCCAGCGGGGTTTCGCGGCCCGGCTGTCAGGGGAATTGGCGTTCTCCCGCCGGCCCGCCGAAGGGGCGAGACCGGAACAGCTCAGGCGGGACCGAAGCGCGCCCCGATCAGCTCCGCCAGCCATCGGTGTACCGCCGCCACGCGGCGGCTTCGCTTCATCTCCGGCCGGACCAGCAGCCACAGCACGCTCTCGGCGATGGTCCCGCTCACGCGGACCAGGGCGGGCTCACGGTCGGCGTAGTAGGTGGGCAGCACCGCCAGCCCCACCCCAGCGCTCGCCGCGGCCGCGGCCACGGGGATCGAGTTCACGAGGATCGACTCGCGCGCGCCGCCGGCCCGCGCTGCCACCCAGTCGGCCCCCGGCGCGCGAGCCACCGCGGCGTACCCAATCAGCGCGTGGCCGGCCATCGCCTCGTCCTGGGCGAGGGGGTGTTGGCCGAGATAGGAGCGCGAGCCGTACAGCGCGAAGCCGAAGCCGCCCAGCTTGCGGGTCAGGACATCCGCCTCGGCGGGGGACGCCCCAGGAGGGAGCATGCGCACCGCGATATCGGCCTCACCCTTCGAGAGATCGACGGAGGCCTGTCCGGTCAGCAACTGGACCTGCAGCGCCGGGTACCGCCGCTCGAGCTCGGCGAGGTGCCCGCAGAGGAAGCCGACCGCGAAGATCTCCGAGGTCGCGACGCGGACGGTCCCGCCGATGCGCCCGGCCTGCTCGGAGGCGAGCTGGACGGCCGCACGCACCTCGGTCTCGGTTCGCGCCAGCGAGGCGGCCAGGGCCTGGCCCGCGGCGGTGACCTTCACCCCCCGGGTTCCCCGATGGAGCAGGGTGGTTCCCAAGCACTTCTCCAGTCGGGCCACCCGCCGGGCCACGGTGGTGTGCTCGACGTCGAGCTCCCTCGCAGCACGCAGGAAGGAGCCGGCCCGGCAAACGCAGAGGAAGCCGTGGAGGTCGTCCCATGCGAAGTCCATGCTGTGCATGATTGCACAGCCGACGTGCGGAAACGGGCGTCGCGCGGGCGCATCGAGCCGCTCATGATCCAGCCACCATGAAGACACGCCTCGGGTTCCTTCTCGCCGCCGCCTGCGTCTCGCTCCTTCCCGCCCCGGCAGGGTCCGCGGTCCCCGCGGAGGCGCCCATCCGGGCCCAGGTCGAGCGCTTCGTGCCCGCCTGGAACTCCCACGACATGGCCGCGCTCGCCCGGCTCTTCGCCGAGGATGCGGACTTCGTGAACGTCGTGGGGATCTGGTGGACGAGCCGCGGCGAAATCGAGCGTGCCCACCAGGCCACTCACCGGACCATGTTCAGGAGCTCGGTGCTGTCGGGCCGCATCGCGTCGCTGAAGCTGATCCGGGGCGACGTCGCGGTCGTCCATTTCGCGTGGAACCTGGTGGGGGCGCTGACGCCGGACGGCCAGCCCGTTCCCGAGCGGAAGGGGATCCTGGTCTTCGTGCTCAGCCAGGAAGCGGGGGCCTGGACCATCCGCGCGGCGCAGAACACCGACATCGTCGAGGGCGCGCTGGCGCCGCCGATCAAGGCGAAGTGAACGAGCCGCTGTCCCGGGAATCGAGAAGGCATGGGGAGAACGGCCCGGCCATGCCGCCGTGATTCTCCCTCGACGTGCTGGTGGACCCCGACGGGTCGACGCTCTGCAGCACCCCACCGACCTCGCCGGCGACTTCACGGTCGAGGCCCCTGACGTCCCGGTCAACGGCTTCGCACAGGGCGAGCGGCGGGGAGAACGCGCGGCGACGCCGCTCGCGAGCTGGTTCCGGCTGGACCGAGGGCCGCAGCGGAGAGCCGGTGAGGCGGCCGCGGTGAACCCTCGAGAGGGAAGTGCCAGCGGGCCGCTACTTCTTCCGGCACACCAGCGACCCCATGCCCATGCCGAGCAGCAGCTTGTCACCAGCGAAGCCGGCCTGCAGCGAGTGCTCGGCTTGGATCCCGGGTGGTGAAAGTAGATGGAGCGGCCCCGGCCGAATTGCTCCGGCGCGGCGGTCGCTCTTTGGCAGACTGCGCCGGTGAACCCCGCCGAGAGCCCGAGCGCCGAAGTCGAGCCCCGCGCGCGGCGCTCCGCCTCGGCTGACGCCGGGGAGCGGGCGGCGTTCGGCGTCCCCCCGCCCCCGCGCTACGACGGCCTCGACGTGCTGCGAGCGGCGGCGATGCTGCTCGGGCTCGCCTACCACGCGACCTGGGCCTACGTGCCCGACATCGGCCCCTGGTACGTGGTGCAGGACGTCGCCTCGCAGGAGTGGTTCAAGGCCGCCGCCTCGGTGCTGCACGCCTTCCGCATGCAGGCCTTCTTCGCGCTCTCCGGCTTCTTCGCTCACCTGGTGCTGGAGCGGCGCGGGCTCCAAGGCTTCGTCGCCGACCGGGCGAGGCGCGTGCTGGTGCCGCTCGTGGCCGGCGCCCCGCTCATCGCGCTGGTCGACCTGGGCTCGCAGCGCTGGAGCGCTTCCGTGGGCTCGCTCTCCGCCGACTACCCCTTCGCGAAGGGTCTCTTCCTCCGGCCGCTCCACCTGTGGTTCTTGGAGCTGCTCGCGCTCTTCCTCGCCTCGGCCGCCGTCGCCGCGGCGCTCGGCTTCACCGGGAAGGCCGCGGGGCGTGGGCTTCAACGGGCGCTCGAGGTGCCTGAGCTGCTCCTCCTCGGCGCGCTCCCCACCGGCTTCTCGCTGGTGCGCTTGGGCGAGCCCAAGCCGGCCGACAGCTACCTCCCCAACCTCGCCGCGGTGGCGCACTACGGCCTCTTCTTCGCGCTCGGGTGGTGCCTGTGGCTCGCGCGCCGGGACGTCGCCGCGCTGTCGTCGCGCCGCTGGCTCTACACCCTGCCCGGCCTCGCGCTGGCCGGCTGGCTCTACACCCGGGACCTGCAGTACCGGCCCGAGGGCCTGTGGTGGGGCGCGCTCGCCACCTGGCTCCTGGTGCTCGGGCTCCTCGGCTTCGCGTTCTCGCTGCCCACCGCGCCGCGCCCCGCTCTGGCCCGCGCCGTCGACGCCTCCTACTGGGTGTACCTGGTGCACTACCCCCTGGTGCTCGCGGGGCACGTCGCGCTCTCGCGGCTTCCGTGGCCGGCGCTCCTCAAGTTCGTCCTGGTGGTGGGCGTCGCGGCGGCGCTCTCCTTTGGGAGCTGGGCGCTGGTGAAGGACACCCGGGTGGGACGCTTCCTCGGCAGCCGCCGGGCCCCCGCGCCGGCCTGAAGCGCGGGCGCCACCCCAGGCGCCGGTCGAGCCACGCCAGCGTCCCCGCGCACCTGCCGCCGCCGCGGCCGAGCCGCTTCACCTCGGTCAGAGCGCCTCGGGATGGGCGGGGGCTTCATCGTAGCGGCGGTCGCGGCCGTTGAGGTAGCGGACCGGGATCGCCGCGAACTGCTCGACCGAGAGAGCGAGCGTGGGCACGGAGATCGCATGGAACGTGCCTCCGAGCGAGTCGAGGTGGCCGCGCGCATGGGTCCGGACGCCGCAGACACGGCAGAACGTGTACGTGAGGTGAGGCTCAGTGTCGCCCGGCGCCGTCCACCGGTACTCGGACACGCCGGTGCCGTCGAGCAGGCGAAAGCGTTCCACCCCTTTCGCGAACGCGAACCACGCACGCGCCTTCGCGCAGTACGAACAGTTGCAGCGGTTCGATCCCTCGCTGAGGTCGAGGTCGGCCTCGAAGCGAATCGCCCCACAGTGACAGCTCCCCGTATAGGTCTCTACCGACATGGTCAGCCCCCTGGTGTGTAGTTGCGTTTCGCAACCGGTTGCCAACCTACGATGGTGGTTGCAAAGTGCAAGCACTGAGGCATGAGTCCGACCGAGCCGCGCTCTTACTGTCCGATCAACCTGTCCCTCGAGATCTTCGGAGACACGTGGACCCTGCTCGTGCTGCGCGACTTGATGTTCGGCGGCAAGCGGCACTTTCGCGAGCTGTTGCAGTCCGACGAGCGCATCTCGACGAACATCCTCGCCGACCGCCTCGCCCGCCTCGTGGAGCACGGCCTGCTCACCAAAGCCGAGGACCCGACGCACAAGCAGAAGGCGATCTACTCGCTCACCGAGAAGGGCATCACGCTGTTGCCGATCGTCGTGCAGATCGGCGCGTGGGGATCGCGCTGGGTTCCCGACGCGAAGAAGCTCGACAGCGCGGCGCGCAGGGTGGTGCGCGAAGTCCAAGAAGGCGGGCCACGCCTCTGGGCGAAGCAGATGGACGCGCTCCGAGCGGAGCACCTGCGCGCACGATGAGCTGAACCGATCAGCCGCTCGTCATCATCGGTGGCGCGGCCTGACGGGCGGCGGCCGGGCGCGCTACCAGAGCCCGGGCAGAAGCCTCCACCGCGTGCGCGCCGCGTAGCCCAGGTAGCCGGGGAGCTCCGCGCGCAACGCGCGATCCTCGAGCGCGGTCCGCGCGACGAGGGCGAGGAGGCCCACCGCGCTCGGCACCACCGCCCACCACGAGCCCAGGGCCAGCGGCGAGAAGGCCTCGAACACCAGCGCGCCGGCGTAGCCGGGGTGGCGCAGGAAGCGGTAGGGGCCGCCGGTGACGACGACCTGGCCGCGCTCGGGCTGGAGCCGCACCTGCTGCGAGAAGAAGGCGTTCGCCGCCATCGCCCAGACGAAGAGCGCGTAGCCCAGGGCCGCCATCACCGCCGCCGCCACCATCACCCCGAGCGGGAAGGCCCCGTCCGGCGTCCACCCGCGGCGCCGGTCGAGCCCCGCCACCACCAGCCGAACGAGGTTGGCCAGGCCGAGCACCGAGAGCAGCACCACGTCCCAGCGCTTGCCTCCGGGGCGTGGGCCGAGCCGCGACGCGAGCAGCTCGGGGTGCACGGCGAGCAGCACCACCCCGGTGGCGAGCACCCACCCCGCGAGGACGCCGAACACCGCCCAGCCCATCGGCCACGCCGCCGTCCCCGCCGACCAGAAGAGCGCCACGCCCGACACCGCGAGGCCCAGCAGCTCCCGCGCGATGTAGCGCGCGACGAGGGACGAAGGGACTCGCGGGCCCTCCACCGGCTCGACGCCGTGACCGCTCGCGCTGCGCATGCCGAAGCGGAAGGTAGCCATTCCGCGCGGCGCCGCCGCCCGCGCGCAACGCTCGCGGCGTTGGCGGGGCGCGCGCAGGCCCTGCGCTCCGACCGACTCATGGCGGTGACGATTTGCGTCGAGCCACCCCGTCACCCGCGCTGTGGGGCTGCCTTCGGGGTTCCTGAATGGGCGGCGCGCGTCTGTGCGCTTCAGCCCGGTCCCGGCCAGAACCTGTCAGCCTCTGAGCGGAGTCGAACGGTGCCGAGCTCGGTTCGCGGTGTTCACCAGGCTTCGACTTCGCTCGGCCATCACGGCGGTGATGATTCTCGTCGAGCCACCTGGCACTCCCTTCAGCTCGAGGCTCTCACCCCGAGCGGCACGGTGATGGTGAAGGTCGAGCCGTGGCCTGGCGCGCTCTCCACGGCAATGCGGCCGCCGTGCGCCTCCACGCAGCCCTTGGCGATGGCGAGCCCGAGCCCGGCGCCCGCCCGCCGCGCGTGCTTGCCCTGCCAGAAGCGATCGAAGACGTGCTCCAGCGCCTCGGGCTCGATGCCCGGGCCGGTGTCGGTGACGCTCAGCGCGAGCCCTTCCTCTACCGGCGCCACCCGCAGCTCGACCGCGCCCCCCGCCGGAGTGAACTTCACCGCGTTGCCCACCAGGTTGCTCAGGGCCTGCACCAGGCGGTGACGGTCCACCTCCACCACCGGGCAGCCGGGCTCGACGCGGGCGACCAGCGACACGCGGCGCTCCTCCGCCAGCGGCCGGTGGATCTGCACCACCTCGTCGACCATCGGCGCGACGGCCTCCGGGCCGCGCACGAGCGGCAGGGTGCCGGACTCGAGCACCGCCACGGTGAGCAGGTCCTCGATGAGGCGATCGGCCCTCGCGGCGGCGGTGCGAATGCGCTCGAGCGGAGCGCTGTCCCCGCGCGCGGCGAGCAGCGAGGCGTTGAGCGTGATGGCGTTGAGCGGGTTGCGCAGGTCGTGGGAGACCATGGCCAGCACCTCGTCGCGCAGCCGGCGGGCCTCCAGGGCGCTCTGGTAGAGGCGGGCGTTCTCCAGGGCCAGCGCGGCGCGATCGCCCAGGGCCTCGGCCAGGGGCACGTCCGCGGCCTCGAAGCGCCGGGTGTGCCCCACCAGGACGAGCGAGAGCACGCCGATCACCGCGCCCCGCGCCCTCAAGGGCACCAGCACCAGCGAGGTGGGCTTCAGCGCCCGCGCGGCCTCGAGCTCCTCGGCGTCTCGCGCCACCTTCTCGAGCCACTCGTCGGACACCTCGGCCACCAGCTCCACCTTCCCGCTCTGGAGCACCGCGGCCACCCCGGCCTCGGCCGGCGCGCCGTTCAGGTGCGGCGGCCGCAGCGCCGCCGCGGGCAGGCCGGGGTGGGGGCTCACCGCGACGCGCCGCAGGGTCTGGCCCTCCCGGAGATCCACGAAGCACAGGTCGGCGAGGCGCGGCACCACCAGCTCCGCGAGCTGGAGCATGGTCTGGTCCACGTCGAGGGAGGCCGGCAGCCGCTCGCCCGCCTCGGCCAGCAGCCGCGTCGTCCGCTCCGCGCGCTTGCGCTCGGTGAGATCGAACACCGTCATGCTGGTGCGCTGTTCGCCGTGGCGGTCGGTGAAGACCACCGAGGAGACCTCCGCCTCGAAGGTGGTGCCACCCTTGCGCATCATGCGGAACTCGCCGCGGGCGAAGCCCTGCTGCCGCCGCTCCTCCAGGTACACGCCGAGCCGGGGATCAGCGACGTCCACCACCCCGGCGCGGCCGAGGCGGCAGATCTCCTCCTCGGTGCGCCGGAGCAGCCGGCAGGCCGCCGGGTTGGCGGCGAGGATCTCCCCGGTGGGCGCGGTGAGCATCGTGGCGGCCAGGCTGTGCTCGAAGACCGAGCGGAAGCGCTCCTCGCTCTCGCGGCGGGCCTCCTCGGCTTCCTTGCGATCGGTGACGTCCTGGAAGGCGACGGAGAGCCCCGACTCCGAAGGGAAGAGCCGGTGCGCCACCCACCGCTTCCGCAGCACCGAGCGCAGCTCCAGCTCCACCGGGTTCGTGCCCGAAGCCGCGCTCCGATACACCCGCTCGGTGTCCGTGCCCACCAGCTCCGGGAAGACCTCCCAGAGCACCCGCCCCAAGAGCTCCGCCCGGGGCCGGTCGGCGAAGCGCTCGGCGGCGCGGTTCACGTACCGGTAGCGCCACTCTCGGTCGAACACGATGAACCCGTCGCCGATGCGCTCGAGCGCCAGCGCCAGGTCGATCTCGGGAGCGGCTGAGAGGGGCGGCATCGACCTCCTCGAGCGAAGGCGGGGACGATTTGCAGGAGCAGGACCAGCGCGCGCGGGGCATGCGGCCCGGCGTCCGCGCACGAATGTCGACCCACCGGTCCTCGCGCGCAAGCACTGCGCGCCGGAGCGCTGGCTAGAGCACCAGGCGCCCCAAGCGGTAGTCCTCGAAGGCCTGGTCGAGCTCCGCCTCGGTGTTCATCACGAAGGGGCCGCGCCGGGCCACCGGCTCCCTCACCGGGAGGGCGGCGGCGACGAGGAGCCGCGCGGTGCCGCTCGCCGCGCGCGCCACCACCGCGTCGCCCGAGCCGAGCACCGCCACCGTGCCCGCCGTCACCGCCCGCGCCTCGCCGCCCAGGAGCGCGGTGCCGGCGAGGACGTAGACGAACGCCGCGTGGCCTTGGGGGAGCGGGTGCTCCCACCGCCCCTCGCCCACCGTGGCGTCGAGGAGCGTGGGGGCCACCGCGATGCCCTCCACCGGCCCGCTCACGCCGCCCGCCCGGCCCGCCAGCACCCGCGTCTTCTGGCCCGAGACGGCGACCTCGGGCACGCGCTCCGGGGCGAGGTCCTGGTAGCGCGGGCTCGTCCACTTGAGGCGCCGGGGCAGGTTCACCCACAGCTGCAGGCCCCACAACAGCCCCTCGGGCTGCCGCGGCATCTCGGAGTGCACGATGCCCCGGCCGGCGGTCATCCACTGCACGCTGCCGCCGGTGAGGCGCCCGTGGTTCCCGACGCTGTCCCGGTGCTCCATGGCGCCGGCGAGCATCACCGTCACCGTCTCGAAGCCCCGGTGCGGGTGGGTGGGGAAGCCCTTCTCGAAGTCCTCCCGCCGGTCGCTGCGGATCTCGTCGAGCAGGAGGAAGGGATCGACGTCCGAAAGCGCCGGCTGGCCGATGATCCGCCCGAGCCGGACCCCCGCGCCGTCCACGCTCTCGAGCGGCGGGAGGAGGCGGGCGACCTCGCGGGCCCCGCCCAAGGACGCGCCGCGCGCGCAGCCGAGGACGGGCGCGGCCGCGAGCCCCAGCAGCACCCGCCGCCGCGTCAGCGCCATGGGCCGGCTCCCCGCTCCGTCAGTTGCACGTCTTGCTGGTGGTGCCGGCGCAGACGTTCGACGCGCAGTCGCCGTTGCCGGTGCAGGTCTGACCGGTGGCGCAGTCGCGCCCGCCGCCGCCGGACATGCCGGACACGGTGAAGCTCGTGCTCTGCACCGTCTCGCTGATCTGCTTGTTGCCGAAGGCGCCCTGGGCGTCGTTGACGAGCGAGAGGACGTTGTTGTTGGACCCGGTGACGGTGGCGGTGATGGCCAGGGTGAGCGCCGGGTCGTTGATGGCCGCGGCCATCGTGGTGGCCACGGTGCTCGAGGAGTCGCCGCTCGACACCTTCACCCGCACGTTCCCGAGGATGACGGTGCCCGGGTCGGCGGCCTTGTCGAATTCGAAGATGATGGCCGGGTTGACGCCGTCGTCGAGCTTGAAGGTCTCGCCGTCGCGCAGGTTGGACTCCTTCGTCGCCTGGATGGTGCCGGTGGCCGCCGCGAGCAGGTTGGCGGAGCAGTCCGACTTGCAGCTGCCGCAGGTGGTGTTGCCGTCGTCGCAGCTCTCCGAGCCGTTCTTGATGCCGTCGCCGCAGAAGGCCACCGGCAGGCCGGTGAGCGCCTGGGTGCAGTTCGCGGTGCAGAGCGAGCAGCTCGTCTGGCCGTAGGGGCACGCGGTCTCGGTGACCCGGTTGCCGTCGTCGCAGGCCTCGGCGCCGTTCTGGACGCCGTCGCCACAGTAGGGCCCGGTGAGGTTCAGCGTGGTCGAGCAGTTCGAGTCGCACAGCGTGCAGGTGCCGGCGTCGAGCTGGTACGGGCAGGCCGTCTCCGACACGGTGTTGCCGTCGTCGCAGGTCTCCGGGCCGTTCTTGGTGCCGTCGCCGCAGAAGGCCACCGCCAGGCCGGTGAGCGGGGCGGTGCAGTTCGCGCTGCAGAGCGAGCAGCTCATCTGGCCGTAGGGGCACGAGGTCTCGGTGACCCGGTTGCCGTCGTCGCAGCCCTCCGGGCCGTTCTGGGCGCCGTCGCCGCAGTAGGGGCCGTTGAGCACCAGCGCGGTGGTGCAGCTGGAGTCGCACCTGAGGCAGGTGCCGGCGTCGAGCTGGTAGGGGCAGCCGGTCTCGGTGACGGTGTTGCCGTCGTCGCAGGCCTCGGGGCCGTTCTTCGAGCCGTCGCCGCAGAAGGCGCCGGTGAGGGTGAGGACGGAGCCGCAGCCGCCGCTGCAGGCGGTGCAGCCCGGCGTGCCGTAGGGG
>JBBIOE010000171.1:0-18309 GCA_037443525.1 Archangiaceae bacterium
CATCGTGTAGATCTTGGTGACGTCCTCGATCTCGATGAGCGCGCTCATCAGAACGGCCCTCTCCGCCCGCCGCCTCCGGCCGGCATGCCCAACCCCGCGGGCGGCTTGGAGCCGGCCTCGGTGAGCCGCTCGGTGATGACCGGGTCGCCTTCCTTCAGGTCTCCGGAGACGACCTCGGTCGTCGAGCCGTCGGAGATGCCCACCCGCAGCGTCACCGCCTGCGGCTGGCCCTCGCGGAGCACGTAGACCGTGCGCACGTCGTGCTGCGCCGCCGCGCCGGCCACCTCGCGCTCGGACCAGCCCAGGCCGCCGCCGCCGTCTCGCCCGCGCCCAGGGCCCGCGTCGGCGGTGGCCATCGCACCTGGACCGCGTCCACCGCCGCGGCCCCGCCCGCCGCCGGTGTCGAGGCGAAAGCGCAGCGCCGCGTTGGGAACGCGCAAGACGTCCTCGGCGCGGGCGTAGATGAAGGTCACGTTCGCCGTCATGCCGGGGCGGAGCACCAGCTCGGCGTTGTCGACGTCGATGACGGCGTCGTAGGTGACGACGTTCTGCACCGTCTGCGGCGCGAAGCGGATCTGCCGGATGCGCCCTTTGAAGCGCCGGTTGGGGAAGGCGTCGACGCTGAAGGTGGCCTCGGCGCCCTCCTTGAGCTTCCCCACGTCGGCCTCGGCGACGCTGGTGTCCACCTGCATGCGCGCGAGGTTCTCGGCGATGGTGAAGAGGGTGGGGGTCTGGAACGAGGCGGCCACGGTCTGCCCCACGTCGACCGACCGGGAGATCACGGTGCCGTCGATGGGCGAGGTGATGGAGGTGTAGGCGAGGTTCACCTCGGCCTGGTGGTGGGAGGCCTGGGCCAGGGCGAGCGAGCCCTCGGCGGCGACGATGGAGGCTCGGGCCATGTCGAAGTCCGCCTGCGCGGTGTCGCGATCGGCCTTGGAGATGAGCTCCTTGTCGGCGAGCTGGGTGGCGCGGCGGAGCTTCAACTCGAAGTCGCGGGCCTGCGCCTGCGCGCGCGCGAGGTTCCCCGCGGCGGCCTGCTCGTTCGCCTTGGCCTGGGCGATGGCGGCGAGGAAGAGCTCGGGGTCGATCTTCGCCAGCTCCTGGCCCTTCTTCACCGGGCTGTTGAAGTCGACCTTGAGCTCCTTGATGCGGCCCGAGACCTGGGTGCCGACCAGCACGGTGACGAGCGCCGAGAGCGTGCCGGTGGCGGTGACGCGGCCCACCACGTTGCCGCGGTCCACGGCGACGGTGGTGAACTGCGGCTGGCCCTCGCCGCTGGACCCCCGGAAGAAGAACCAGGCGCCGGCGCCGACGATCAGCACCCCGACGATGGCGAGCAGCCAGGCCTTCTTCATGGCACGAGGGTCAACACCCGAACGCGCCGACAGTCAAAGGAAGGCCGTGAGATTCACCGCCTACGGGCCGGCATCCGCGTCACACCGGCGTCAGCCACCCCTGGTGCTTCGGCTCGTGCCCGCGCACGACGCGGAAGTACATGTCCTGAATCGCCCGGGTCAGCTCGCCCGGCTTGCCCTCGCCGACCACGCGGTTGTCCACCTCGCGCACCGGCGTCACCTCGGCGGCGGTGCCGGTGAAGAAGACCTCGCTGGCGATGTAGAGCGCGTCGCGGGTGAAGGAGACCTCCTGCACCTCGCGGCCCATGTCCTTGATGAGGGCGATCACCGTGTCGCGGGTGATGCCGCGCAAGATGGGCGACGACAAGGACGGCGTGCGCACCGTGCCGCTGCGGCCCACGGTGAAGACGTTCTCGCCCGACGCCTCGGCCACGAAGCCGGAGATGTCGAGCATGATCGCCTCGTCGTAGCCCGCGAGCACCGCCTCGCGCTTGGCGAGGATCGAGTTCACGTACTGCCCCGAGATCTTCCCCCGCACCATGTTCACGTTCACGTGCATGCGGGTGTAGCTGCTGACCTTGGCGCGGATGCCTTCCTTGATGCCCTTGTCGCCGAGGTAGCTGCCCCACTCCCAGGCGGTGATGGCCACGCGGGTCGGGTTCACCGCGCCCAGGCCCATCGCGCCGTCGCCCATGAAGGCCACCGGCCGCAGATACGCGCCGTTGGGGAAGCGGGCCTCCTGGACTTTCAGCACCTGCACGCAGGCGTCCATCAGCTGCTGCTCGGTGAAGGGCAGCTTCAGCATGATGATGTGCGCCGAGTCGAAGAAGCGGCGAATGTGCTCCTCGAGCCGGAAGATGGCCAGCTTGCCGTCTTTGGTGCGGTAGGCCCGGATGCCCTCGAAGACGCCCAGGCCGTAGTGCAGCGCGTGGGTCATCACGTGCACCTGCGCGGACTCCCAGGGCACCATCTCGCCGTCCATCCACACCTTGTCGGCCTTCACCACGGAGTTCGGCGACGCGCTCATGGGCGGGTTCTCCTCCGGTGCCACCGGGAAGGCAAGGTTCGGCTCTGGGCACACGCGCCGGCAAGGCCTTGAGAGCCAGCCTTCGGGTGAGGTGCGCGCCTTGGGCCAGTGCGCCATTCACCTCTCCGCCACGGTCGTCTATGCGTCGATCCGTGAGCCGCCGACCACCGCTGCTGCCGTGCCTGCTTCCCGCGCTGCTTTGCGTCGCCGCCTGCACGTGCCGCGAGCCCTCTGCGCCGACTGTGACCCATGCCCCCGCGCTCTCGGAGCGGGACGCCGGTGAGATCTCGCTCGAGGACGACGACCTTCTGCTGAGCAGCCGCGCCGTCAAGGTGGGTGATCTGCGCTCGTTCGATCTGAGCCTGGGCGAAGGGCGCGCCTTCCTGGTGCTGGACGGGAAGGGAGGAGGGCGGCTGGGGGCCGCCGACGCCGACGCGGGCGCGCAGTTCCTCGTGTCGGCTGCGCGCTGGTTGCAGGTGCCCGTGCCCGAGCAGACCCACGCCGAACCGCTGCGTCCCTTGACCTTCCAGTACATGCCGATGGGAGACGAGGGCGGGCGACGCTGGGAGTACAACAAGGCCTTCTTCGAGCAGGGTGGTGAGTACGCCGAGCTGTACATCAACGTCTCCAGCGACGGACACCACGTCATCTTCCGCCCGAAGGACTCCGGCTATGCCGCCCCGCTGATCGAGCTGTTCGCCGACGCGCTCCGCGACGGCCCCGCTCCGGCGAGGACGCTGGCCAATGACCCGAACCTGGAGTCCGTCGAGCCCCTCTTCGTCCTCCGCAAGAAGGGAGTGCCCGAGGTCGAGAGGGCCGTGTGCCTGTCGTCGGGGTGGGTCGCCCTGGTCGGCGGGGAGTTGGCGACCTCGGTGCGTCATCACCCGTGGGGAACCGAAGACGCCGCGGACTGGTGCTCGCTCCCGGGCGAGGCGCAGTCGGTGTCCGCCAGCGCGAACGGAGTCGTGGCGATCGCGCTGGTGAGCGAGCACCCGGAGGCGAGGGGCGTGGTGAGCGGCAAGGATGCTTCGTGGCTCTGGTCCGTCGGCGGCGGAAAGTGCCAGCGCCTGCCCGAGAAGCCCAGACGGCCGACCTTGGGCCCCTTCGACACGGTGCTCGCTGCTCCCTCGGGGAAGGAGCTCGCGCTGGAGAAGGACGGGGTGCTGCTGCGCATTGACGTCGCGAGCGGGGAAACCAGCAGCGTGCCCCTGCCGAAGGGCTCGGTTTGGCCCTACGCCTGGATCGGCGAGGCCATCTGGTTGAAGCGCCTGATGGAGGACCGGTTCGTCCGCGTGTCGCGCCCGAAGGACGCCGTCTCCGACGAGGCCGACCCGACGCTCCCGAGCCTCGACGGTCGCTGGAGCGTGACCTTCCTTCCCAAGGCGCTGGAGGTGCGCGGGAAGGACGGGGTGGCGCACCGGTTCACGGACGCCTTCAGGGCAGACCGCCGCGCGCTGGTGCGCGCCCGCGAGCAGTTGCCCCCGCTGCTGGGCCCGCACCAGCTCGTGCTCGACGGCAGCCCTCAGCTCGCGCTCGACCTCGCCACCCTGAAGACGCGGCCGCTCGTCTCCACCGAGGTGCGCCTGTGGTGCGCCGCGCCCGACGGGAAGTTCGCGCTCTTTCGGAACGAGAGGACCGGCCGGTACTCCGTGGGCGAGCGGCGCTGAGCGGCGGGGCGAAGGACAGTGGTCGCTCGGCCTCAGAGCGCCAGGTGCGACGCACACGAGGTGCCCCGGTTCACCCGGGGACTACCGGCGCCGCTTCGCAGCACGCGTGTTCGAGCGCGCGTGCTGAAGCCGCTCGAGTGATTGGACATCGACCAGGTCCTTGTCCCGTCCCGAGGCCCGCTTGTTCTTGAGGAGCGCGTCGAAACCCAGGAACGGGATGGCGACGCCATCGATCTCCACCTCGGTTCGGCCGCGCCACGCCTCCGGGAAGTCGAGTCCGTCGATGGTGGTGATGAAGTCGACCTGCAGCGGCTTCCGGCCGATCGCGGCGATCTGCTTCACCTTGGCGAAGTAGGTCGGCGCGATGCGCGCCAGCTCCGCGTAGCCGAACTCCTTGAAGACCGCGGCGAGGCGCCTTGCGTTGACCTTGGACGGCTCAACGAAGACGTCGAGGTCGTACGTTGCGCGCGGCACTCCGGCGACCGCCAGCGCGTACCCGCCGACGACGACGAACCGCACTCGACGAGCCTTCATGGAACGTAACAACTCGCTCAAGTCGGGATGCAGCGTCCGGTTGTCCATACAGGAATTGCCTTCGGAGTTGTTCCAGCGCGGCCAGCCCCTCGAGGGGCGAACACTGAGCGCTCCGTTCCGCGGTGATGCGATCGTGGTCTCGCGTCGAGCCGAGGGTCCAACTTCCTCCGCGGAGACTTCCGGACCGCCCGGCTTCCTGACGCGACATGCACGGCAGTTCACCACTTCTGAGCGGAGGTTCCCAGACGTCGCTCGTTCTCCCTACCTGCCGCCCGAAGCGGAGAGCCGGGGCAGGGGAGCCAGCATTCGGGTGAGGAAGGGCACGTCGGTGATCAGCGTCTTGCGGCCGATCTCGATGGCCCGCATCAGCGCCTCGACCGAGGGCACGATCTCCAGCGGCGAGAGCGTCCTTCTGAAGTCGTGGAAGAGGTGCGCGAAGGGGCGGTTCTTCGAGACGTTGATCTCCGCGATGCGCTGCAGGGGCAGCCACACCGGCGTGGTCAGCTTCATCGAGAAGCCGTTGAGCGCGAGGATGAAGGCGTTCCTCGTGCCGATCTGCCCCTTGTGCACCGCCCGCCAGGCCGCCTTCGCCGGCACGTTGTCCACCAGCCCGCCGTCGACGAAGCGGAAGATGCGGTGCCTCTCCATCACGCTGGTCAAGAGTCCGTGCGTGCGCGGGTCGTCGCGCAAGACGTCGTAGTGAATGACCCCGGGGAGCGCCGAGGAGAAGCCCGCCGCGTCGAGGGCGTCGAGCTGCCGCGTCTCCTCGTCGGCCCCGAGGTGCACCTTCACCAAGATGTCCGGCCGCGACGCCAGCTCGGACAAGGCCGCGAACCAGCGCGGCAAGACCAGCGGGTTCAACAGCGACAGGGGCGACGCCGCGACCAGGCGCTCGTAGAACTCGAGCGGCTTGGGCAACTTCCCCCGCCGGATGCCGCTGGTGGCGATGATGGTCTTGATCGGCAGGTGCTCGAGCCGCACCGCCTCGCCGCCGCGGTGATCGACGCCGAACCAACGCCCGATGCCGGCCCGAAGGTAGAGCCTCAACGCCGCCGGCACGCCGTAGCGGTTCTCCGTCGACACCAGCCGGAACAGCTTCTGCCAGCTGAGCGAGCGGACGATGGTGACGATCTCCTCCTGCTCGAAGCGCCGCATGCGCGAGCGGAACAGGCCCAAGATGCTGCCCATCGACGTCCCCACGAGCAGCTTCGGCACCAGCCCGTACTCGTCGAGCAGCGCCATCACCCCGACGTAGGGGTAGGCGGTGCCGCCGCCGCCGCCCAGCACCAGCACCAGCGCCTTGTGGCGCAGCTCGGCGTCCAAGGCCTCGGGAGAGAGCCGGCCCTCGAAGCGGTGCAACAGGCTCTCGCGCACCGCCAGCGTGCGCTCCTCGAGCCCGTCGAGCAGCGGCCGCACCAGCTCCCGGCGAATGTGCCCTTCCCTCGACAGCAGCACCGGCGTGAAGCGGCGGCTGAGCTCTTCCCGGAAGGGCGCCAGAAAGCCGCCCACGCGCAGATCCTTGCCGTCCTGCTTGACGACGTAGAGCCGCGCCAGGGACAGGGCCGTGCGCAGCACCGCCTCCTCGTGGGCGTCGACCAGCCCGGGGTGGGTGATGGCCTCGCGCACCAGCGCGATCTCCATCTCCTCCAGCGGCCGCGTGATCTCGAAGCGTTCGACGAGCCGCACGAGCTACCGCCGCGCGTGACCCAACAGCCGGAGCTCGCGCAGCGCCTCGGTGCAGTCGGGGTTGCACTGAATGGCCTTCTCGAACTGCCGCTCGGCCTTGTCCGGCCGCCCCGTGGCTTTGAAGATGTAGCCCAGGAACAGGTAGCTCTTGTCGAGCTTGGGGTTCAACGACACCGCCCGCTCGATGGAAGACACCGCGCTCTGGGTGTCCTCCGGCTGGAGCTGGAACTGGCTCCACCCCAGCCACGCGTGGAACTCGCCCTCGTCGGCGTAGAGCTCGATGGCCTCGGTGAAGGCCTGGTGCGCGTCGGCGAAGTTGCGCTGGCGCATGTACTCCTCGCCGCGCTGGAACTTGCCCTCGGCCGCGAGGATCTTCCCCACGTCCTCGTTCATGTTCTTCTTCAGGCCCGCGTCGAGATCCTTCACGTAGCGGGCGCGCTCCGCCGGGTCGGTGAGCGTGTCGTGCGCGGTGGAGACGAGATCATAGATCTGCTGCGCCAGCTGCCGCACCTCCGCCGACGCCGACTGGAAGTGCCGGTCGGGGTGGAACTCCTTGGCCAGCCCGAAGTAGGCGCGCTTGATGGTCTCGCGGTCGGCGTCGCGCTTGACGCCCAAGATCTCGAAGTAGTCGAGCTTGCGCATGCCCGCGACCTTGGCGGCGAGCTTCTCGCGCTGCACGCCCTCGTCGCTGGACAGCTTGGGCAGGCTCATCACCTCGGACAGCTCGGGCAGCAACGAGCCCACCGGCTGGGCGACGTTCTTCGGAGCCTTCTTCCCCGGCGCCGACGGAGCCGGAAAGGGCGGGCCGCCCCAGTTGCCCGAGCTCACCTGCGCGCGCGGCGCCCCCTCGTCCCACGGCAGGGCCGGGGCGGTGGTGCTGCGCGCGGCCTGCGCGGGAAGGGCTCCGCCGGGCGTCTTGCGCGGCAGCGGCGGCGGCTTCACCTGGGGCGCGGGCGGCAGCGGCGGCGGCACCGCCTGCATCTCCCGGCTCTTCGCGGCGGCCTCGGCGAGGCGGGCGATGTTCGGCTGGGCCTTGCCCGCGGCGGCGTCGTCCTTCAGCTCGATCATCTGCGCGCACTTCATCGCGTAGAGGAAGCGGTCGGTGTCGGCGCGGGGCAACACCTCCAGCGCGCGCAGGGTGGAGATCTTCTTGTGGCCGTCGATGAGGCCCATCAGCTCCTGCTCGTCCTGGCCGAGCCCCGCGTCCTGCAGCGCGAGCAAGGGGTCGTGCGAGGAGTGGACGTACTTCTCGTCCAGGCCCTTGAGCGCCCGGGCGAGGCGCTTCTCGTCGTAGGTGCGGCGCACGCCCTCGAGGATCAGCTGCGCCGCCGTCATGCCGAGGGTGAGCGGCTCCGGCGGCAGCGCCACCTTGGGGTTGAGCTGGTACTCGCCGTCGTCCCAGCGGAAGGCGTCGTAGAGCTTCTCCTGCAGCTGCACCTGCAGCGCGTGGTTCAGGTTGTGCGGGCTGATGCAGCCCATCTCGATGAGCACCGTGCCCTGCATGCGGCCGGTGGCCTTCATGCGCTTGAGCGACTCCTCGCACTCGGCCTCGGAGATGAGCCGCTCGCGTACCAACACCCGCCCCAGGCACTCCACCAGCAGGTTCGACTTCACCAGCTCGGGCACGCCGGCGCGGAAGTAGACGATCTTCTTCACCTTGTTGCGGCGCAGCAGCAGCGCGCCCGAGGCCTTCCACCGGTACAGCTCGGCCAAGAGCTCGGCGAAGGAGCGGTCGTGGAAGTCTCCGCGTACCACCGGGCCGTCGCTGCTCGAGGCGGTCTCGGAGCGCCGCGCCTGCTGCTCGACGACCTTGACCTCCTCACGCTGGGCCTCGTCGGCCATGAACTCGCCGGTGACCTCGTCCTCCTCGACCGGCGGGGGCGGGGGCCTGGGCGCGCTGGCCTTGGGCTTGGGGTAGCGATCCTTGAGCGCCTTCTTCATCGTGGCGTGCAGGTCCTCGAGCTTGAAGGGCTTCTCCAGGAAGGCGAAGGCGCCGTGCTTCTGCACCGCCTCCTTCTGGTGCACCGGGTTCTTGTACACCCCGGAGATCATGATGATCGGCACCTTCTTGCCGCGCGGGTGCTCCTTGATGCGGCGGGCCACCTCGTAGCCGTTCAGCGCCGGCAGGAGGATGTCGAGGATGACGACGTCGAACTGCTTCTTGCCGAAGCTCTGCACCGCCCATTCGCCGTCTCGCTCGACGGTGACGGCGAAGCCTCGCTTCGCCAAGGCGTCCGACAGCATCCGCTGCATCGACCGATCGTCGTCGACGATGAGAACGTTCACCAAGTCCGAGCGCGCCACGGCTCGGCAGCATACGCGCGAAGGCCCAGGCGATGCGACAGGACTGTCAGGGGGTGGAATATCGCCTTCGGCGGGGCGTCCGGACCCGTGCTACACGACCGCCCGTCACTCGCCAGGAGCTTTTCATGCGCGTCGCCCTCGCCGCTGTTGCTCTCACCGCCTCCCTCGCCTTCGCCCAGGGCACCGAAGGCCCCGGCGCCGCGCCCAAGGCCGCCGAAGGCGCCTCCGAAGACACGGCCGACACCAAGGCCGCCAAGGAGCTGGTGGGCAAGTACCTCACCGCGGTGAAGGCGAAGAAGTGGGCCGAGGCGAAGAAGATGCTGCACCCCAAGACCGTCGAGGCCATCGCCGAGCGGAAGAAGCGCATGGGCCAGGAGGACCACCCGATGGCCCCCTGGTTCCACGAGAAGGTCAATTACTGGCTCAAGGACTTCAAGGTCACCGGCGCGCGCCAGGCCGCCAACGGCACCGTGATCGTCGAGGTGAGCGAGGACAACTTCCAGGTGCAGGACAAGGGCATCGCCGAGGGCGAGCCGAGCGCGTACCTGGTGGGCAAGAAGGACGGGAAGTGGCTCCTCGTCGACAAGAAGCGCGGGGAGACCTTCACCTCCGACTCGATCAAGCTCGGCTACAAGGGCTGGTTCGACAAGGTGGAGAAGAAGGAAGCGCCGGCGGAGTAGCCGCTCACGCCCCGACCGCGGCTTTCGACGAGCCTCCGGCCCAGCGGGCGAGCATCTGGGCACGCTCGGCGAGCAGGCGCCCCGTCTGCCGCCCGAGCTCCTCCAGCGCGGGCGCGCAGGGCGCTCGCCGGCCCTCCGCGTCGGCTGGCCCCCACAGCCCGTTCTGGCAGTCGCGATCGTCTTCCCAGCCCCGGAGATCGACCACCGGGTACAGGGTCACGCCGTGCAGCGGGCAGCCCTCGCGCAGCGCCGCCGCGCACTGGTCGGCGACGTAGGCGAGCCAGGCCGCGCGCCCGGCGCCTTCGCTCCCCGTCGCGCTGACCAGCATCGGCCGCTCGTAGCGCGCCCACACGTCCTGGAGCATGAGCGCGAAGGGCTTGTAGCGCGGGTCGCCGCGGTTCACGGTGCTGCCGTCGAGGGTGAACTGGTTGTCGGGGTAGAAGTCGACGCCGATGATGTCCAGGGCCTCCGGCGATCCTCCGAGCGCCGGCCAGACGCGACCGGAGAGCATGTCCCAGGCCTGGTACTGGGACAGCTCGTCGCTCTCCACCCGCCGCCACGTCCTCGGGTGCCGCGGGTCAGGCACCACGTGGGTCACCGACTCGGGCTGCACGAAGCGGGCGCTGGGGAGCTCCGCGCGAATCGCGTCGATGGCCTCGAGCGTGGCGCGCACGAGCTGGACCTTGAGCTCCACCCCGCGCGCGGCCTCGAAGGGGTTCATCACCCGGAGATCGCCCCCCGCCCACGAGAGGAACGACATCTCGGTGATCGGCGTGATCATCGCGCGCTGATCGGTCTCGCCGGCGTACCACCGGGCGAAGGCCCGGGCGTAGCGGCCGAACCGGGCCGGGAAGGTGAAGGAGAAGACGTCGACGTCGTCGGGCCACCCGAAGTGCATCAGGTCCCAGATGACCTGAATCTTGTGCGCGCGCGCGGCGGCCACCATCGGCGCCACCCGGGAGAAGTCGTACTCGCCGGGCAGGCGCTCCGAGTCGACCCAGGAGACGCCGTCGCGGCAGGCCGTCATCCCCACCGAGCGCAGCCGGCCGTAGTCCGCCCACACCAGCTGGTCGTGCCCCGTGCTGGCGGCCATGTCGAGGCGGCGGCCGTCTTCGAGGCGTGAGCACGAGCACTCGAAGCCACCGAGGAAGAACCCTTCGAAGAGCGGCTCCAGATTCCAAGCCCTGGTCATCGAGCCAGGCTCAGGTGCAAGAAGCCTGCGTGAGGCTCGCCTCGCCGCCCACGCCTACGCGTCAGCGGCAGAGCGCATTTTGAACGCCCTGCGACATCGCCCCCGGGCTGCCCGGAGTACAGGCCTCGATGCAGCTCTGGCTGCTCACCGCGGCCATGGTGACGCTCATGCTCGTCATCGCGGAGGTCGTCGGTGCCCCCGCCGCGAGGGACTGCGCGAGGTCGAGGTGCGCCTGCACCATCGGTCGCACCGTGCTCTCCACGAAGGTCTTGTAGGCCGGGTTCTGCGCGCCCGGCAGAATGGAGCAGTCGATCAACGAGAGCGCCTGCTGGTGCGTGTCCACTTCCGCGCTGAGGTAGGCGGAGTCGATCAGGTCCAGCGCTCCCGTCGCGATCTGGGCGCTCAGCTGCGCGGCGCCTTCGTCGATGGCGCGGTTGGTCTCGGTCGTCACGGGCGTGATGCCCTGCGCCGCCGCCAGCTCCCTCGCCCCCGCCTCCGCCTGACCGTGCTCGGTGATCATCCGGTCGGCGAAGCCGCGCGCCGCGTCGTTCCGCGAGCGCACCAGGAGCGCCTGGGCCGCCGAGACCTCGCCCATGTTGATCGACGAGAGCACCCGCACGCTCTCCGCGTCCGCGAGCGGCTGCATGGTCGTGCGCCCGGTCGTCGGTGCCGTGGGCCCCCCGAAGGGTGCCGAGTTGCAGGCCGAGGCGAGCACCGCCGAGAGCCCGATCGCCAGCAGCATCTGGACTGAGCCGTTCATGTTGCCTCCTGCCCCGGGGCCGTGCACGGCGCGTTCCCCTCCTCGTACGGGGAGCGCCGGCTCGAGGGGTCGGGCCCATGGGATGCAGCCCCGTACGTGCCGAGGAGTTCAGCCATGCCCAACCCACTTGAAATCGCAGGAGCCAAGGGCGTCGGAAAGGCCAAGGGCGCGTTCGCCAGCCTCACCGGCACCACCGGCGTGTTCACCACCCTGGTGCAGCAGCACGGCGAAGTCTCGGCGCTGTTGACGCGCGCGAAGATGAGCTCGGACGCCGCCAAGCGGATCGACCTGTGGTCGAAGATCCGGGTGGAGCTGCTCTCGCACGAGCGCGCAGAGCTTCGGGTCGTCTACCCGGCGTTGCGCGGTCACGCGCAGACCCGGGCGTTCGCCGAGGAGCACGATCTCCAGGCGAGCCAGCTGGAGCAGACGATCTACGAGCTCGACGGCCTCGACGCCGCGTCGGACGTCTGGGCCGATCGCCTCGAGGGGCTCATCACCCTCGTGAACCACCACATCGAAACCGAAGAGAAGCGCTACTTCCCGGTGGCCATCGACGCCATCGCGAAGGAGGAGGCCGAGCGGCTCGACCACGAGTTCCAGGCGCAGAAGGCCCTCGCCATGGACGAGGTGGCGCTCAACCGCGGCGGCGGCCCGGGCGTCCACATCCACTGATCGGACCGACGCTCAGCCCTTCACGAGCTGGTGCAGCTTCTCCTTCGCCTTCTCCACGTCGACCTGGTGCTTGAGCACGAGGTTCAAGGTCTGGGCGACCAGGGCGGGGGAGAGCGTGTCGGCGTTGAGCAGCACCAGCGCCTGCGCCCAGTCGAGGGTCTCGGAGATGGAGGGCGCCTTCTTGAGCTCGAGGCCCCGGAGCGCCTGCACCGCGTCGACCACCTGACCGGCGAGCGTCGCGTTCACCTTGGGCAGCCGCGCGCGCACGATCTCCAGCTCGCGGTCCCGCGCGGGGAAGTCGATGAACAGGTGCAGGCAGCGCCGCTTGAGCGCGTCGGAGAGCTCGCGGGCGGCGTTCGAGGTGAGCACCACCCGGGGGCGGTGCCGGGCGCGAATGGTGCCCAGCTCGGGAATGGTCACCGCGTCGTCGGCCAGCACCTCGAGCAGGAAGGCCTCGAACTCCGGGTCGGCCTTGTCGATCTCGTCGACCAGCAGGAGGGCGGGGCGCTCGTTCACCAGCGCCTTCAGCACCGGTCGCGGCAGCAGGAAGCGCTCGGAGAAGAACACCGCGTCCGACGAGGCCACCCGCTCGGCGGCCTCCTTCAAGCTGCCCGCGCCCTGCATCAGCTCGCCGATCTTGTCCTTGAGGAGCTGGGTGTAGAGCAGCTGCTTGGCGTACTCCCACTCGTAGAGCGCCTTGGCCTCGTCGAGCCCCTCGTAGCATTGCAGCCGCACCAGCTCGCGGCCGAGCGCCTCGGCGCAGGCCTTGGCGAACTCCGTCTTCCCCACGCCGGCCGGGCCCTCGATGAGCACCGGCTTCTCCAGCCGATCCATCAGGAAGGCCGCGGTGGCGATCCCCTTCGAGGGCAGGTAGCCAGCCGCCGCGAGGCCTTTCGTCGCGCCTTCGATGGACTCGAACGAGCTCATGAGCGCCTGTATCGCGCGGCGGGGCGCCGCCTGTCCACGACAAGGACGTCAGGGTCAGCGATGGGGAATCGCGGTGCACCTGACACACCCGCCTGGGGTCAGCCGGGGCAACCTTCGACGTCAGCGGGGGCAAGGTGCCGATTTCCGGTTTGGCGTCAGACCTCGGCCGGCGGCACGACCTTCGCATTGGAGAGTCCGGTCATGTGGGCGCGCGTCGTGAGCATTCTGTTGGCGGTTGTCGTACCGGGCGGGTTCCTGGTGCTGTTGGCCTTCATGCTCGCGCGCGCAGTCCACACGCACATGGAAGCCGACACCGGGCCGCAACGGGTGCGCTTCGGCCGCGCCCTCGCCGCCGTGCGCTTTAGCGACCTGGTGCAGCAGGCCCGGCAGGTGATTCTGAGCTTCGGTGACCCCTCCGCTCGAGTGCGCTAAGGGCGTTTTCGTCCTTCGCCTCGGGTGGAGCCATGAGAGCACTCTGTGTCGGGCTGGTGGTGGTCCTCTCGGGCTGCGCCGGGAACCCGTGCGATCGCAACGCCCAGGTCGACTACGCCAGGAAGGCGTCGGCCTGCGAGGCGACCGCGACGGCCTTCCTCGGTGACCCCGCCGCTTGCGGCGCCGCGCTCAAAGGCTGTAGCGGCGGCGACCAGTCGGCGCTGGTGAGCGCGCTTGACTGTCTCGACAGGCTGCCCGCCTGCGCGCTGGAGAGCCAGGCCAGCTGGGTCGGCTCCCGCGACGCGTGCACGAAGCCGTTGGTCTCGCTCTCCGCGGCCTGCCGCGCGGGCTTCTCCTTCCTTCCCGGGCTCGACGCCCCGCCCGACGCGGGCCTGTGGCCGGCCGACGACGGCGGCAACGGCGTGGAGCTGATCGGCGTGGCGGACGAGACCTCCTTCGCCTTCGCCTGGTCGACGGTGCAGCCGGCCCCGGTGGCCTCGTGGGTGCTCTCCAGCGTCGACGAGGCGGGCGTGCGCGAGGACCTGCCCGTGTGGAGCGCCAGCACCAGCTCCCTGCTCCTCTCCGACGCCGGGGCACCCCGTCGCTGGTTTCTGGCCGGGCTCGACACCTCCGGCGCGGTCGCCCTCGGCGTGGTGGACGCTGGGACGCCGCCGCCCACCAGTGACGCCGGCGCGGCCGAGTGCCACCGCCAGCTCGACTGCGGCGTCGACCTCGTCTGCGACCTGGGCGCCTGCGTGACGCTGGCCTGCGGCGGCGACGCCTCGGTGTGCCCCCAGGGCTTCTCCTGCCCCGTCGACCACTGCGTGCGCACGGAAAGCGACGCCGGCGTGGCGGACGCCGGGCTCCCGCCGCCGGTCGCCGACGCGGGGCCGCCGCCGCGCCCGCTGCCCTGCGTCTCCCAGAGCGTGCCCTTGTCCCGGGGCGTGCCCGGCGTCTCGCCGACGGTCTCGCTCGGCGCCTTCGCCGGGCGGCGGGCCGACGTGGCGGCGCTGGACTCGGCCCGGGTGGTCGCGGTGCTGGAGCAGGAGGGGCAGATCGTCGCCCACTTCTCCAGCCGCCGCGGCCGGGACTTCGGCAGCGACGTCGGCACCGCCGGGCCCGTCGACACCCTCGGCACCCGCCCGAAGGTCACCTGGAACCCCGAGAGCCGCGCCATCTTCACCTGCTACACCGTCGGCAACGGGGTGCGCGTGCGCGTGAGCCTCGACGAGGGGAAGAGCTGGGGCGATGGCGCCGCGACCATCGAGCCCGACGCCGGGGTGTCATCCTTCATCTCCGACTGCGATCTCGCGCCGTGGAAGAACGGCGGGGCCCTGCTGGTCACCGTCGACCAGGACGCGCTGGTGGTGCGCACCATCGGCACCGGCCTCACCGTCGGCGCTCCGGAGATCGCGATGCGCTCTCAGCCCCCCGGGCCGACCGGCGTCTGGGAGCCGGTGCACCCGGCCATCGCCACGCTCCCCGCCGACGGGCTCGTGCACATCACCTTCACCGGCACGCGGCAGCTCTCGAACGGCAACGCCGACACGGAGATCCTCGGCGTCTTCAGGAGCCCGGCCTCGGGCGTCTTCTCGCCGCCGCTCTTCCTCAAGCCGGGCTTCGGCGCCATTCCCTCGGGCACCTCCTTGCCGCAGGACTGGTCCACCGTCGTCATCGAGCCGAGGTCGAAGCGCGCGCTCGCCGCCTACGTCTCCCAGGAGGGCGCCACGTCCTCGAACAGCGTCTACGTCGCGGTGTGGAACCCGGCCACGCACACCTGGGGCACCGGCTCCGACCTGTCCGTCTTCGCCGTCGACTCGCGCGACAACGTGACCACCATTCTCTTCCCACAGAAGCAGGTGAACGAGGTGTGGGACGCGTTCTCGCCCAGCCTCTCGGTGCTGCCCACGGGAAGGCTGTTCCTCGCCTTCGTCGCCGGCCCGAGGCCGGTGCGGTACGGGGACTACCGGTTCTACGCGGTGGGCTTCGATCTCGACACGGTGTCGCCGGTGTCGAACGGGAAGGGCTGGTTCATCCCACCGGTGAAGGCGCTCAGCGCCACCCGGGTGCTGGCGCCGGCGGGCGCGAGCACGGTGCCCCTGGAGCCGGTCGCCGCCTCGGCGTGCGACGGTCAGCTCTCCCTGGTCGGCGTCTTCGCCGAGGGCCTGGGCGCCGACGGGGAATCGCCGGCGCGGGTTCTGTTCTCCACGAGCCCCTGAGCGCGAGCGGAGCCCGACGCCGGGCTCACCCGCCGGGGTTGATGCCCGAGACGATGGTGCCGAGATCGAGCCCGCCGGTGTAGCCGTAGCTCACGTAGTTGTCGAAGCCGAGCACGGTGACGCCGGCGCCGGGGATGGGGCTGATGCCCGGCTTGCTGTTCACGGAGACGGTGTGCGTGCCCACGGTGACCGGCACGTTGAGGAAGCGGTACGCGGTGCTGCCCACCGGCTGGAAGCCCGAGATCGTCGCGCCGTCGACCTGAATCGACTGCACCTTGGTGCTGTCGAAGACCACCGCGACGTAGTTGTCCTTGATACCCGGCGCGGTCAGCACCGTGTAGTTGTTGCGCCACTGCTCCACCGGCGGCAGGAGCACCAGCGAGGGGTCACCCTGCGCGGGGCGATCGGTGCCGGTGGTGGCGTTCTGGCCGGCGAAGATCTGCGCCACCTCGATGGGCTGATCGGCCGACACCTCGATGCTCGACTTCATGCGGAACTCCATGAACGAGCCGCCCGCCAGCTTGCAGGTGTTGGTGGACAGGGTGCCGGTGAGGCAGCGGTTGGGCAGCAGCACGTCGGCCGCGGCCGGCGGCGGCGTGATGGTGACGGCGGTGCCGTTCGGGCACTGCGAGACCGGGCAGCCGGCCACCACCTTGTAGTAGTCGGGGCCGGCGTTGCCTGGCGTGGCGAAGCCTCCGCTGGTGAGCCGAAGGGGCGGGGTGCGCGTGCCGACGAAGTGCTTGCCCCAGGTGACGAAGGGGAAGAGCTGCTCCTCGACGTGATCGCACGCGGTTTCGAGGTAGCCGCGCAGCGTGCACGAGGACCCGCCGAAGACCGCCACCGGCTTGTCGGAGGTGATGACCGAGCCGGTGAGATCGCTGTCCACCCGGCAGAGCTTGGTGCACGGGGGAAACCAGCACGACGGATCGCCCTGATCGTACGGGTTGTTGCCGCACTCGATGTTCGACGCCGCCGAGGTGATGTTGCTCGGGTTGTCCGAGGCGAGCTGCAGCACATCGTAGGCGTTCAGCGTGAAGGTGTGCGAGGTGCCCTTGGCGATGGCCGCCACCGTGCCGCCGGCCCGGGTCAGCGCGTTGGACTTCACCGTCACCGTGGTGCCGGCCTGCGTGCCCACGATGGTCAGCATGCCGTTGAAGCCGATCATCGCCGTGGAGGTCGGCGAGGTGCCGTTGCGCCAGGCCACGTGCTCCGGAGTCACCCCGACGTAGCTCGTGCCCAAGATGTGCGCCGGGAGGAGCAGCGAGGCGTCGTTGGAGAACGAGTAGTAGGTGCAGGCGCCGTTCACGCAGGTGCCGTTGGGGTCCAGCGTGCAGCTCGAGCTCGTCGCGCAGGTGCCTTGGGTCTTCTGCGCCGGGAGCGGGTTGAACTGGTACACCGTCACCGGGTGGTTGGTGGTGAGGTGGTAGGCGTACTTCTGCTGGCCCGAGGTCGAGGCGTCGTCGGTCGACGTCCCGATGGACTGCCACGGCACCTTGATCACCGAGACGCCCTTGGTGGAGGGATCGGTGCGGGCCGGCACCGTCACCGTCTTCAGCGTCGCCACGACGCCGCCGTAGAAGCGCTCCACCTTCACCGTGGTGGGCACGTTGGAGCGGTTCGACACCACGAACGCGAACTCCGAGTCCGTGGTGCCCTGGCCGCTCGTCACCCCGGCCTTGTACGTCGAGGCCGTCACCACGTTGTCCAGGATCGCCGTCCAGTACTCGCAGCCGAAGTAGCTCTTCGCCGCCACCGCGTCCCCGCACTCGTCGACGCAGGCGCCGTTGACGCACTCCGCGTTGGGTGAGGTGGTGGAGCAGGTGGTGTTCTGCCACGAGCCCAGGGGCGTGCAGGTCTGCTGCACCGCCGCGGAGAGGCAGGTGGTGGAGCCCGGCACGCACGCCGGCGGGTGGCACTGCGGCCCGTTGAGGCCCTGCTCGCAGGTGTGGGTGATGCAGGTGCCGTCGTAGTTGTCGCCGGAGTTCACGAAGGTCCACGACTTCGTCTCGTCGCTGGAGTGGGTGCAGGTCTGCAGCGAGGTGTTGTCGGGGCTGCAGCGCGTCTGGCCGGGCGCGCACTCGCGGCACTCGCTCTGCACGCAGGTCGCGCCCACCGCGCACGTCACGGTGCGGTAGCCGCTGCCGTCGTCCTTGCAGATCTCCACCGCCCCGCTGGAAGCGGTGCAGCGGGCCGAGCCGGGCCGGCACGCGAGGCACACCTCGTTCTGACAATAGCCATCGGGCTGCGGGCAGGTCGTCTCCACGCCCCATGTCCCGAGCGCGTCGCACTTCTCGACCATGTGGCCGTCGGCGCTGCAGCGCACGGCGCCCTCGGTGCAGGGGAGGTGCTCGGGCCCCGCGTCGATCGGCAAAGGCTTCGGCTCGCACTGGCCGCTGAAGAGGTTGCACCGCTGGCCGGCGGCGCAGTCCGAGTCGCGCTGGCAGACGAACTGGCAGAGGCCCTGCACCAGCCGCTGCCCCTCCTCACAGATGGGGCCGGCGTCCTCCTGCGGACGGAAGCGCACCGTCTCCGGGCACGCCGACAGGAGCATGGCGAACAGCGGGATGACGGCACGGAACAAGCGCATGAGCACTCCGGGCGAAGAAGCGCCCGTATAGCTCAAAAAGCCCGAACGCACAGAGCCTCGACGCGACTACTCGCCGAGCTTGTCGATGAGCGAGGTGAAGTCGGCCTCGTCGTCGGCCTTCTTCACCGTGGCGGTGCTGACCACCATGGTCCGCTCCTCGCGGGCCGGGGCCTTCTGGGCCGGGGCGGCGGAGATGGACACCCCGGGCTTGCTGGGCGACGCGGCGGGGCGCAGGCCCGTCTGCGAGGTCGCGGGCCGGGCGGCGGG
>JBBIOE010000172.1:0-18097 GCA_037443525.1 Archangiaceae bacterium
CGATCAGTTCCGACCTTTCATCGGCTAATGTCCGCCCGCCGATGACCCTGAGCCACCAGCTCCATGAGCTCGTCGAAAGCACCAACGAGCTGGTGTCGCAGCACGTGCGCCTCGCGAAGCTCGAGCTCAAGGAGGACGCCACCTACGTCGGCGCCCGCGTGGGCGTCATCGCCGCCTTCGCGCCGCTGCTCTTCGTCGGCTACCTCTTCCTCTGCGCGGCGCTGACCTACGTGCTCGCCCAAGGGTGGACCTGGCCCATGGCGCTGCTCGGCGTGGGCGTCTTGAACCTGCTCGTCGGCGCCACCGGCATCGCGGTCGCGGCGGCGCAGCTCAAGAAGCGGCGGGTGATGTCGCAGACCGTCGACGAGCTCCAGCAGACCAAGGCCGTCGTCGCGCCGCACCGACCGGGGGCGGCATGAGCACCACCACCGCCATCGTCAAGGCCAGGCGGCTTTCCACCGACGTCTCCCTGGAGCAGGCCCGCGCGGAGCTGCACCAGGCCCGGCAACGCGCCCAGCAGCGGTTGGCGGCGCTCAAGGCCGAGGTCTCCCGGGCGACCGACTTTCGCGCCATCGTTCGGCGGCACCCCATCGCCACGGCGGCGGCGGCGGTGGCGGTCGGCTATCTCGTGTACTCACTGATTCGCAGGCGCTGAAAGGACTCGCCCATGGACGCCACCACGCCACAGACCGACGGGGAGAACGCGGCCGCTCCTCCGGTCGACGATCCGCTGAAGGCCCTGCAGGAGAAGTTCGGGCCCCAGCTCCAGCAGGCCCAGGAGCGCCTCTCCGAGACCAACGAGTCGGTGAAGCGCTTCATTCGCGAGAACCCAGGCACGTGCCTGCTGGGCGCGGCCGCGGTGGGTTTCCTCATTGGGCGATGGGCGAGCCGCCGATGAGCGCCGACACCACCGCCCCCCCGCCCGAGGCGGCGCCGGAGACCGAGCCGCGCACGGCGGGCGAAGACGTCCTCGAGGGCCTCGAGTCGCTGGCGAAGAACGCCAACGCGGCGCTCAACGGCCTGTCCGACGCCGCGGGCCTCACCCCCAAGGTCGACGCGCACCCCTACGGCATGGTCGCCGCCGCGCTGGGCGTCGGCTACGTCGTCGGCGGCGGCCTCTTCACCCCGACCACCCTGCGGCTGGTGCGCATGGGAATGAAGCTCGCGTCCCTGCCCATGGTGCGCGATCGCCTGTTGGACGTCGCCGAGGCGGCCATCGATGGCGCCTTGGCGAGCTCGAAGGTCAATCCCGATTCCAAGTAGGAGGACCCATGTGGCTCAAGACCCTGAAGAAGTCGCTGCCCGACCTCGATCGTGACGACCTGCTGGAGGCCATCGGCCTCGAGTCCCGCCGCACCACCACCGACAAGATGGTGCCGGCCCTGGCCCTCTTCGGCGCCGGCGTGCTGGTCGGCGTGGGCCTGGGGCTGATGCTGGCGCCCAAGCCCGGCCGCGAGCTGCGCGACGATCTCAAGCAGCGCCTCGCGAAGGGCGAGCTCCCGGGCAAGAGCCCGAAGCCCGCCACCGCCGACACCTCGCGCCCGGTCTGAGCGCCGGGTGGCGACGGGACGGCGCAGGAGCCGCACGAAGACGGTGCGCCGCGCCCCGGCACGACCGGGCGCCACGAAGAGGAAAGCCGCGCCCGCTCGCGTCGCGCGGAAGAAGCCCTCCGCGACCCGGGGCCGTCCGGCGCGCACCTCGGCGCCCGGCGCCCGCGCCACCATCCCCGACTCGGCGCCCTCCACGCTGGCGCAGCGGCACGACACGCCGGTCGACGTGCCCGCAGTTCGCCGCGGCCGCCTGGCCCACGACACCCCCGTCGACACCCCGGCGGTGCGCGGTGCGGAGCCTCGACCCGCGATCGCCCGCCCCGCGGCGATGGAGAGCTTGGAGTCGGCCTACGAGGGCTGGCTGAGCCTCCGCACCCTGCACCAGAAGACGCGCGAGCGCCTGGAGGAGGAGCGCAAGCGGCTCGAGCACCAGGGCGCGCTCTTGGTGGGCGCGATGAAGGTCGGGCGCGAGGCGATGGCGGCGCGGCCGGGCGCGCTGGTGGCGACCGAGCGGGCGACGGCGGACGTCGCGTCCGAGACCGAGGCCCGGCTGGCCCAGGCGCGATCGGCGCTGGAGGCCCAGGCCATCGAGGCCGAGGCCGAGTTCGCGCGGCTGCTCGCCAACGCCCAGGCGGTGGTGCGCGATCGGGTGGAGCGCTCGGCCTCGCTCTCGCCGCCCCTGGTGCGGCTCGCGGTCCAGAGCCTGCCCGGCGACCGCCGCATCCTTCAGCTCCAGCGGCCCTCGCCCGACGACTCGGTGACCGTGCTCTTCGTGCTCAGCGGGCGAATTCCGTCGCGCTACGAGTCGCTCCGCGACGACGCCTCCGACGACGTCTCGCTCCCGCCGGCCTCGCTCTACGCGGAGCTGGGCATCGACGCGGTGGACGTTCGCCCCACGGCGACGCGGCTGGAGGAGCTGCTGGCAGCGCGGCCCGAGGTGTGGCCGCTCAAGGGCATGCTGGCAGTGCTGCCGGACGGCCCCGGGCCCAAGCGGCTGGTGCGCTGGTTGTCGCGGGGCCCGGTGCTCGAGGCCGAGATCGCCGAGGACGCCGGCTTCCGCAGCGTGCTCACGCCGGAGGAGGCCGAGCAGGTGTCCGGCCAGCTCATGCGCCACTCGCTGGAGCAGCGGCTGACGCTCGAGCTGGTGCGGCAGTAGCGCTTCGCTGCGCGGTCAGCTCCGTTCAGCCCGGGCGGCGTCCTGAAGACTCATCACATCTGGACTCGCAGCCGTTCAGCCCGAGCGACGTCGAGGGCCAACCGCTGCTGAATCCGAACGGTCGAGGGGAGGTCCTCGACGCGGCTCGGTCTGACCGGTCGCGCGCCGATCGGACCGGAGCGCGTCGTCTCTCCTACTTCCTGGTCTTCACCACGCCGATGTCCGACGTGCCGCCGAGGATCGCCGAGCCGGAGAAGAGGTTGTCCGTCTTCGGGCCGCCCAGCTTCGCCGACTGCAGGACGATGACGTAGTTGTGATCGGGGTTGGGGAACGCGGTGCCGGGAATGGTGACGGCGGTGGTGCGCCACTCGGTGGGCGCGGCGATCAGCTTCAGGAAGGCGAGCGGCGTCTTCGGGACGTTGGTGTAGGTCGGCTCGCCCTTGGCGTCCTGGCTCACCGGGAAGACGGTGACAAAGCCGAGGGCGCGATCTTCTCCCGGGGGCGCTTCGGGCCGGGCGAAGGTGAAGGGCTGCCCGGCGGCCTGATCGATGTAGCCGGCGCTGGGGTGAAACTGGGGAATTCGCTCGGCGGCCGGCGCCTTCACCAGCTCGGCGGTGAAGGTCTGGTTCGAAGACCTCACGTCGAAGTCGTAGGTCGCGCCTTCCTTGTAGACGAAGCCCGCGTCCTCTCCGAGGAGCTGGTAGCTGCCGCCGCCCGACTCCTTGAGGGCGAAGGTCTTCCCGCCCACCTCGGTCACCGACACCTGGGCGCCCTCGATGCCCTTGGGCGAGATGTCGAGCGAGGCACCCTGGCGCTCGCCGAAGAAGACGACCGCCAGGGTCTGCGGCGGAATGGTGAAGCCCGCGTCGGCGAAGAGCGCGCCCGCGTCGAGGGTGCCGCCGTCGGGAAGGGTGGGGATGCTGGCGTCGAAGCCCGAGAGCGCCACCGCCTCGGCCTTGATCTCCACCGGAGGCGTGGTGAGCAGGGTGGCCACCACCACGTTCGGCGCCTGCGCCTGGTTGCCGATCTTCTGGAAGTCACAGGCCAAGACCCACACCGCGACGAGCGTGGAGAGAATGGCGACGCGGACGAACTTGGCTGAAGTGTTCATGAGCGGGGCAGCATATTCTCAACGCCGGTGGCTTCGAACCCCCTTCATTCGCACCGGCGCGGCCTGCTCAAGAAGGCTGGGGTCGCGCTCCTGTGGGCGTGCTGCTTCGGGGGGCTGTTCGGCGCCGCGGTGAGCTTCCGCGTCGATCGGAAGGATCTCCTGGTCGACGACCCGCCCTGGCACGTGGTGCTGCGCGGCTGGCTCGAGCGCTTCGAGCTCACCAGCTACGACTGGCGCTCCCGCGAGCTCGCCGCCCTGGCGGAGCGCACCGACGACGTGGTGCTGGTGTCGGTCGACGAGGAGACCCTGCAGAACGCGCGGGAAGACGAGCACGTGGAGTGGGGCGCCAACCCCTGGTCGCGCGAGCTCTCGTTCAAGGTGGCAACGCAGGCGGCCCGGGAGGGCGCGGCGGTCGTGTACTTCGGCTCCCGCGTCTCCGACACCTCGTCGCGCTCCGCGCCGGCGGCGCGCTTCGACCCCAAGCGGAGCGACGATCTCGCGGCGGCGGCGGTGGCGGCGCGCTCACCGGCCCCGATCGTGCTCCCCTTCGACTGGAGCTCCCAGCGCACCCGCCCCGCCGAGCGGCCGCTGGCGCCGTTCTTGGTGCGCGTGGCCGAGGCCAACGACGCGCAGGGCGCGATCGGAGAGGTGCGCGACGTGCTCATGCTCCGCGCCCGCGCCTGGCTCGTACCCGACGCGGGCAAGGTGGTGCTCTGGGCCGGCGCGTCCTCGGAGGCCAAAGCCAGGGAGCTCGCCCAGCGGCTCGACGTGAAGGGCCCCTTGGCGCTGCGGAACCTCACCCCGGCCGACGAGGCCTACGACGTCGACCGGAGCTGGCTGGTGCGACAGCTCGACGCGGTGCAGGTGAGCGGTCTCGACCCCTCGGCGCTCCCGGAGGCGCGCACCATCGAGGCCCCGGTGCCCGAGCTCTTGGTCAAGACCGCCGCGCCCGCCGCCGCCGCCCTGGTGCCCGACGCCGACGGTCTGGTGCGAGCGGTGCCTCTGCTGGTCCGGGCGATCGACGCCGACGGGAAGGCCACGGTGCTGGCGACGGCGACGCTGCGCCTGTTGATGCTGGCCCAAGGCGCGACCCGGCTCTCCTACGCCGACGGCGTCCTGCACCTGGGCGGCGAGCTCGCGCTGCCCATGGAGCGCGACGGCACGGTGCTCTTGCCGTTCAGCAACGACGAGTCGGGGCGCGGCGGGCGCGGCCTCTTCAAGCGGGTGATTCCCGCGTGGCGGCTGTTGGTGAACGCCGACGACGACGAGCAGGGGCGCGGGCTTCGGCACCACGACAACGAGCTCGCGGGGCGCATCGTCATCTACGTCGACGAGCGCGACGCCGAGCGCAGCGTGCGAACGCCGGTGGGGCGCATGAGCCGCGGGGCGCTCTTCGGGCAGGCGGCCGCGCGCCTCTTGCACCGCACCACCATCACCCGCGCGCCGGCCTCCACCGACGCCTGGCTCACGGTGGTGTTCGCCTTCGTGGGCGCGACGCTGGCGATGGCCTGGTCCTTGGTGGTGCGCCGGCCGGGCTGGCTGGCGTGGGTCGCGACCATCGTGCTCATGGTGGTGCTGCAGGCGATGGCGGCGCGGCAGATCTTCGTGGAGCAGCACCGCTGGGTGGCGATGGCGGCGCCCCTGCTCGCCGCCGCGCTGACCTTCCTGGCGTCGCTCGGCTACGCGCGGGCGCTGGAGCAGGGCCTGCGCGAGTTCATGGTGCGGGCGCTGGGCGGCGCGGTGCGGGCCGACGTCTTCCAGCGGGTGGAGCGGAACCTGTTGCTGATGCGGCCGGAGCGGAAGGCGCTCACCGTCTACGTCTCGGACGTCGAGGGCTTCACCGGCATCGCCGGGGAGAAGGACCCCGCGACCGTCGGCAAGGTGCTGCAGGAGTTCCTCACCGAGATGACGGAGCTGGTGCTCGATCGCGGCGGCCACGTCGACAAGTACCTCGGCGACGGCATGATTCTCTTCTGGGGTGCGCCGGTGGAGACGGCCGAGCACCCGCAGCTGGCGTGCGAGGCGGCGCTCGATCTGCTGGAGCGCTTCGAGGAGCGCCGGCCGGCCTGGGAGAAGGCGCTGGGCAAGCCCATCACCCTGCGCGCGGGCCTCGACACCGGGCCGGCGGTGGTGGGTGAGCTGGGGACGCTTCACCGCGTGAACTACACGGTGCTGGGCGAGCCGGTGGCCACCGCCTTCCGCCTGGAGACCCTGGCCGGGCGCTACGGCGCGCGCATCCTGGCGACGCAGAGCGTGGTCGACGGGGTGAAGGGCGGCTTCGTGTTCCGCGAGCTCGATCGGGTGCGCTTCCCGCGCAGCCAGACGCCCCGGCACCTGTGGGAGCTGGTGGGGCGCAAGGGCGATCCCTCCATCTCCACGGAGCGGCTCGAGGCCTGGGCGGGCGCGCTGGCGGCGTACCGGGAGCGGCGCTTCTCGGAGGCGAAGGCGGCCTTCCAGGCGCTCGATGCGGAGGCGAAAGATGCGGCGGCGATCCTCTACGTGAGGCGCTGCGACACGGCGCTCGCCGCGCCTCCGCCAGAGGACTGGGACGGCACCGGCCTGGACTGATAGACGGCGGGCCCATGAGCGCACGCGTCGACAAGACTTGGAAGGCGAAGGGTTTGAGCGGGTTCTCCACCGAGGCCATCCTCGGCACGTTGAACCACTACGGCATCACCATCGACGAGGCGGGCTTCAAGGCCGTCGCCGGTGAGAAGTACCCGCTGGAGATCGCCGGAAACTGGCGCGGCCAGTGGAAGGGCACCGGCCCGTTCCAACAGTTCCCCTTCGCGGCCGCGAACGAGCTGTCGGCGCGCTACTTCCCCGATCGCCTCACGCCGATGCAGCTCGCGGCGACGCTGATCGACGCCACCGCCGAGGCGGCCCGGCTCGTCGACGGCGGGGCGAGCCAGGTGGATCAGCGCCTCGACGCGCTGGAGGCGAAGAAGACCGCGCTGCCGCCGTCGGGCCCGCGGCGTGACGCCTTCAACGGCGAGCTGGTCGGCTTCCTCGATCGCTTCGCCGAGGCCTTCAACGCCATGCCGCTGGCGCTGGCCAAGGGCGGCCACAAGGCCCAGGCGCTGCGCTTCGCCGGCGTGCACGAGATGCTGTTCCCCGATCGCGAGGGCGCGGTGACGGCGTTGGTGGAGGCGGCGACCGGCGATCGCGCCGCGGCCGTGGCCAAGTTGCAGGGGCGCGCCGGCGACGGGGCGGTCGATCTCTTCGCGCGCTACGCCGCCCTCGACAGCCTCTACCAGCTCGAGGCCGACGACGCCTGCGCCGCCACGGGCCTCGGCATCTTCGACGAGGCCGCCAAGACCGAACACTGGACGCTGGCGGACACCATCGCGCACCTCCTCGCCAACGTGGTGCAGCGCAGCAAGGCGAGCGATCAGGCCTTCACCGCCGAGGTGGTGGCGCGGCTGTCCCGCGCGCACGACGCCACCGGCGGGCACGGGCACCACCACTGACCCACCCGGCCGCGGGGCTCGACCGATCGGGCGACTTGAGGTCACAATCTGCCCGATGAGCGAACACGCCGCCCACTGGGACTCCGTCTACCAGCGCAAGCAGCCCGACGAGGTCAGCTGGTACCGCGCCCACCTCGAGCGCTCGCTCGCGTTCGTCGACCAGGCCGCGCTCGGCGCGGAGTCCACGATCATCGACGTCGGCGGGGGTGCCTCGACCTTCGTCGACGACCTCCTGTCGCGCGGCTACCGCGGCGTGTCGGTGCTCGACATCTCCGCCGCGGCCATCGAGACCGCCAGGCGCCGGCTGGCCGAGCGGGCCGCGGGCGTTCACTGGCTCGTGGGCGACGTCACCGAGCTCGCGCTGCCGGAGCACGCCTACGACTTCTGGCACGACCGGGCCGTGTTCCACTTCCTCCGCGATCCGATCTCGCGCCAGCGCTACGTGGCCCAGGTGCGCCGGGCGGTGAAGCCCGGAGGACACGTCGTCGTGGCGACGTTCGGCCCCCAGGGCCCCCAGCGCTGCAGCGGCCTCGACGTGATGCGGTACGACGCCGACCAACTGCACGAGGAGTTCGGCAGCGACTTCGAGAAGGTGGACAGCGCCAGCGAGCTCCACGCGACGCCCTCGGGCGCCCAGCAGCAGTTCGTCTACTGCTATTGCCGGGTGTCTGCCTCCGGCCCGCGATAGGACGGTCCGGAGCTGAGCCCTTTGTTCCCGGTCTACGGCGCCCGGCGAATCGGCGCGGCGGCCGGCGAGCGCGGCTTCGGCGGTGGAGGCGGCCGAGGAGGACGCGGCGGCTCCTTCGGCTGGACCGGCTTCGCCTCCGCCACGCGCCGATCGTGCTTGGAGAAGAACTCGTCGAGCTTCGGCCACAAGGTCTTCCCGGCGTGCTTCGACACCACCGCGCCGACGTGGCCGCCCGCGAGGTGCAGGTGCTCCTTGTCCCTCGAGGAGATCAGGTCGAGCAGCACCCGGCCGCTCTCGGCAGGCACGATGTTGTCGTGCTCGAAGGTCACCGCCAGGGTGGGGAAGCGGATGTCCGAGAGCCGCACTGGCCGCCCGGAGAGCGTGAAGCGCCCGGTGAGGAGCCCGTCGTCGCGATAGAGCCCGCTGATGTAGCGCCGGTAGAACTCGCCGGGCAGTGCCACGTTGTCGTTGCCCCAGGTCTCCAGCGCGAGGAAGCCGTCGAGGAACTCGTCGTTCCAGGCGCGGTCGAGCAGGGTGACCGCCTTCGACAGGGCCAGCGTGGGCCGCAAGAGGTGGAAGGCCGACTGCAACAGCTGCCACGGCACCGTGCCCAGCGCGTCCACCAGGACGTCGACGTCGAAGCCCTTCAGGTTGGTCCACACCGACAAGAGGCTCTCGTCGTGGAAGGCGACCGGTGCCGCGAGCGCAACGAGCGAGGCGATGTGCTCCTGATGCACCGCACCATGAATCGCCGCCAGCGTGCCGCCCATGCAGTAGCCGAGCACGTGCGCCTGGTGATCCGGCGCGTCCACCGTCGCCTTCGACAGCGCCCGGCCCAGCGCGCGGTCGACGACGTCGTCGAAGGTGACGAAGCGATCCTCGTCGCCGGGCGTGCCCCAGTCGACGCACCACACGTCGTGGCCACGGGCGACCAGGTACTCGGCCAGGCTCTTCCCCGGCATCAGATCGAGGACGTAGTGCCGGTTGATGAGCGACGGCACCATCAGAACGGGCGTCTGGTGCGCGAGCCCCTCGGGCCGCGGCCGGTAGTGGAGCAGCCTCCACTTGTTCTCTTCCCACGCGACGTCGGCGGGCGTCTGGCCCATCTTGGGCTTCGCTCTCGTGGCGAGGCCGAGCAGGTTGGTGAGGCGCTTCATGCGTAGAGCTCCTCGAACGCGTCCTTGAACGCCTGGGTCACGTGCTTGCGCCGGACCTTGAGGGTGTTGGTGAGGAAGCCGGCCTCGACGGTGAGCGGGGTGCCGATGATCACGAACTTCTTCAAGGTCTCGTAGCTGGCGAGGGTGGTGTTCACCTCGTCGATGCGGCGCTGCACCAACGCCCGGGCCGCCTCGCCGCGTGCCCCCGGCGCCACGCCCGTCTTCTCGAGGTGCGCCTGCATGGCCGCGTCGTTCAGCCACACCCCGGCGACCAGGAAGCGCTTCGCGTCGCCGTACACCACCACGTGCGCGATGAACGGATCATCGCGGAACTTGAGCTCGATGTTCGCCGGCGGCACGTTCTTCCCGCCGGCGGTGACGAGGATGTCCTTCTTGCGATCGATGATCTGCAGGAAGCCGTCGTCGGTGAAGCGCCCCACGTCGCCGGTCTTGAGCCAGCCGTCTTCGGTGAGCACCTCGGCCGTCGCCGCTGGGTCCTTGTGGTAGCCGGAGAAGACGTTCGCGCCCTTGGCGAGGATCTCCCCGTCTTCCGCGAGCCTCACCTGCACCGACGGCAGCACCTTGCCCACCGAGTCGAAGCGGAACGCGTCGGGCCGGTTGAGGGTGATGGTGGGCGAGGCCTCGGTGAGCCCGTAGCCCTCGACGATGAGCGTACCGAGCGAGTGGAAGAGCTCCTTCACCTCGCGCTTGAGCCCCGCGCCGCCGGAGAGGCAGAACTTGAGCTTCCCGCCGGTCACCGCGTCGAGCGCCGCCTTGCGCCTCGAGGGCACCTTCTCGGCCGTCGCCGCCATGGACAGCTTCTCCCAGATTGCCGGCACGGACATGAAGATGGTCGGTTTCACCTCGGGCAGGTGCGGCATCACCTTCTGCGGATCGGAGAAGTAGGTGAGCCAGCCGAGCGTGTTGCCCAGGCAGGCCTCGCCGTAGCCGAAGATGTGGCTCATCGGCAGCCACAACAGATCCACGTCGTGCTCGTCGAGGAGCGGCGCGTTGCAGGTCAGCCAGTCGCGGCCGTTGACGCCGACGTTCCGGTGCGTGAGCGGCACGCCCTTGGGGTTGCCGCTGGTGCCGCTCGTGTAGAGCAGCTCGGCGACCTGATCGATCGACACGCCGTCGAGCAGCTGCTGGAAGAGCTTCGGCGCCTCCTGGTCCTTCGCGGCGCCCAGGCTCTGCACCCGGTACCAGCCGACCACCTTGCGCTCGACCTCGGCGATGGGCGGGGTGGGCTTCCCCTGCGCGCGGAGCTTCTCGAGGATCGGCCCGGCGTCGATGGGCTCTCGCGAGATGGTGACGATGCGCTGCACGGCCTGGTACTCGCCCCAGGCCTCGAAGATGCGCGAGAGCAGGGCGGGCGTGTCGACGAAGATCACCTTCGCGTCGCTGTGCTGCGCGACGTAGGCCGCCTGCGCCGGCGTGTTCGCCGGGTAGATCGGCACCATCACGCCGCCGACGGCCTGAATGGCGAGCGCGGAGGCGATCCACTCCACCGAGTTCGGCGCGTACACCGCGGCCCGGTCGCCCGACTGCAGACCGACCGAGTGCAGGAAGAGCGCGCAGCTCTTGATCTGCTTCGCGAAGGCGCCCCACGTCACCACGCGCCAGTCTCCGTCCTCGGTGGGCAGCATGAACCTGGGGCGCGAGCGGCGCTCCGGGAGCGCGTCGAAGACGACCTTCGGCGCGGGCTTCAGCTCGAGATAGGGCGAGACGTCCATGGGGCCTCCGTGGGTACGGCGGGCGGGTCAGTTCTTCGGCTGGTCCTTGAGCGAGGCGAGCTGCTCCTCGAGATCGATGAGGCGGCTCTGGAGCTGGTTGAGCGCGTGCAGGGTGCGCTCCTGATCGCGCCGCGTCGGCAGGCCCATCAGCGCCCACCACTGCGCCACCGCCTTGTCGCTCGCCGCCTTGGCCTTCATCGTGGCCGTGAGCAACCCGCCCATCGGCTGCAGCACCGTCTCGGTCTTGAGAACCTTCTCCATCAGCTCGGCCGTCTTGTTCTCCCAGAGGTCGAAGCCCTTCTTCCACTGATCCCACAGCATCATGACGTGCTCCTCGTTCAGAAACCGAGCCTGCGCAGCTCGGAGGTGGTGGTGAAGTCGTCCTTGGTCTCGCCGTCGAGGCTGGTGGCGCGGGCCACCTCGCCGAAGCACTCGAAGACGAAGCTCGACTGCCGGCGGAGGACGGAAGCGCCGACGGCCGGCTCGATGGTGAGCACCGTCTCGAGGCGCAGCGCCTGGGTGAAGCTCAGGTCGGGCAGCACGAGCTCGCCCATCGAAGCGGCGGTGATCGTGTAGGTGTCTTTGCCCGCGTAAGGCAGCCCGCGCACGGTGGCGTTCTTCACTTCGCCGACGCTGACCCAGGTCTTCCCGGGGGCGAGGGGGAAGCGGTAGGCCGCCACGGGCGCGCTGTAGACCACCAGCGTCTTGCCCTCGGGTGCGCTCTGACTCGTCGACGCGTAGCCGAGCAGGAGCACGGCCGTGTCGTCCTTCGAGTACACGCCCTGGATGGCGCCGCCAACGTCGAGGGGCGAGACGAACTGCGCGGTGGGGAACGAGCTCGCGAACCACCAGCCGGCCGGCGCGGAGGCCGAGACCTTGGCGACCCGATCCGTCGCGGCGTCGGCGCCGAGGTCCCACACCCGGTGCCCTTGCGCGTCGGTGCCGCCCACCAGGTCGACGGCGCGCCGCTCTCCCGGGGGAGAGACGAGCAGCGTCTCCGGAACACCGAGGGCCACCGGGAGCTCCACAGCGTCGATGCGCCCGTCGAGGTTCGGGAGGCACGGCAGGGGCTGCGCCTCGGGCGCCGGGTACGCGGCGCGATCGGGGTAGGTGCGGTTGGGCCCGCAGGCCGAGGCGACGAGGCAGACGATCGAGAGGAGCGCGCGCATGTCAGAAGACCCAGGCAAACCGCAAGCGGGCGAGCTGCGCCGGCTGCGCGGTGAGGTGTTGGGCGGGGTTGTCGAAGCCCGCCATGGGGAAGAGCACCGCGTACTCGAGCAGCGCGTTGAAGCCGTCGTGGCTGTGCCACTCGAGCCCCGTGTCGGCCTCGACGCCGAGGGCCGCGTCGTTGCCCGGCGTCGACGAGGCGTAGACCGCGCGCGCCAGGGTCGCCGAGGCCTTCAACACCAGCGCCGACGAGGCGAAGTCCATCAGCCGGGCCCGCCCCCACGGCCGCAGGTAGAGCGCGTCGGTGACGGTGCCGATGATCTCCGCGAAGAGGATGCGATCGACGCGGTAGTCGGGGCTGAAGCGGAAGTTGTCCACGCGCGTGTCGCGGGGGACGTTCACCTGGGGCGCGTCGAGGACGCCGGGCGTGCTGGCCGCGCCGGCCCTGGGGAAGGCGCCGAAGCCAGGAGCCGGATCTCCGCTCGCGAAGCCCGCGTTCAGGCCTCCCACGAACCTGGCGCCGTCGCCGCCGAGCTGCGTCTCGAGCGCGGCGCCGAGCTGCGCCGAGGACACCGGGTCGCGCAGGAGCACGCCGGGAACCAGCGAGGGCTGATCGACCTGCGCGAAGAGCGCGGCGGCTTCGGCCTCCACGCGCAGCCACGGGGATTGGTAGCGGAGCCAGCCGTCGACAGTGCCGGCGCGGAAGCCGCGCACCATGACCGAGGCCGGGGTGAGCGCGCCCGCGACCGTCGGGAGATAGGTCACCGGCGCGTCGAAGTCCTGCCAGCGGTAGCTGCCGATGAGGCCGTACTCGAGGGTCGGCTTGCCGGCGCGAAGGCGGCGGCGCACCGAGACGTCCTCGCGAACGTTCATCACCGCGAAGGTGACGCCGTGGACGTCGACGGAGGGATCGAGCACCACCGAGCGCGCGCCGGCGGGGCGGGGGGCCAGCGGGCCGACCGCGGCGAAGTCGTAGGCGAGGGCCCACAGGTGCTGCGCGAGCGCGGTCACGAAGGCGATGCGATCGGCGGCGTCGCCGTGATCGCTGTCGATGCGGTCGCCGCCGTCGGTGAGGATGCCGAGCCCCCAGTGGTTGCCCATGCGGCCGGCGGTGAAGAGGCCGAACGGCGTGAGCGCCTCGGCGTAGGCCCTTCGCACATGCAGCAAAGAGGACGGGAGCTGGCCTGGAGAGGCGGCGGGGGTGGGCGCCGTGCCGTAGCCCGGGGAAAGCGCGGGCGTCGAGCCGAGCACCAGGTCGTCGAGGAGGTCGGTGCGCACCTTCACCGCGATGGAGGCGAACGGCGCGTAGATGGCGAGGTCGGTGCGAAGCCGCGCGTCGGTGGTGAAGAGGTCCTGCGCGTTGGGGTCCGAGAGCGGAACCGGGAAGAGCGGCCGGCCGGTCGGGTCGGTGCCGCGATCGAGGTCGAGGTTGTGGAGGAGATCGCCGCGGACGCGGAAGACCCCGTTGAGCCTCACCTCGGTGGTCTCGCGCGGGTAGAGATCGTCGCCGTGGTCGGCCAGGCCGGAGGCGGAGGCGGGCAGGGCGAGGAGGGCGAGCAGGAAGGCGCGCTTCGACGGGCTCAGCGCGAACGAGCTCGTCCGTCCCGCCACGAGACCGTTCACCCTGAGCCCGTCGAAGGGTGCCGACCTCACTTGCCTCCCTCCAGGAAGCCCATCAGGTCGCGCGTCGACTCCCGCGCCTCGAGCATCGGGAAGTGGCCGCAGCGCGGGTAGACGGTCATTCGCGCGTCGGGGAGCTGCCTCAAGAGCCGCTCGCCGATCGACACCGGGGTGACGACGTCGTCCTTGCCCCACAACAGCAGGGTGGGGACCTTCACCTTGCCGTAGGAGCCCTCGACGTCCTCGTACCGCATGCCCCGCACCGCCGCGAGCGCCGCCGCCTTCGTGCCCGGCCGCTCGAGCGCGCGCTCGATGTCCTCGACCAGGGCCTCGGAGATGCCGACCTTGTCGTAGAAGGCCTGCGCGATGCGCTCGTCGGGGCGCTGATCGTAGAAGGCGCTGAAGAGCACTTCGCCCAGCCCGTCCGCCCGCGCGAGGAGGAACATCGACGGGAGCTGCGACTCGTAGAGCCACGCGTCGTAGAGAACCAGCCGACTGACCTGGTCGGGGTACTCGAGCGCGAAGGCCATCGCCACCGACGTCCCCCAGGAGTGCGCGACGACGGCGGCTTTGCCGACCCCGCGCTCGTCGAGCACCGCCTTCACCAGCCGCGCCTGGGCCTGGGGCGAGTAGTCGCTCTCGGGACGGTCGGACCAACCGAAGCCCTTGAGATCGAGGGCGATCACGCGGTGCCTCGCCTTCAGCACCGGGATGATCGTGGTCCAGTTCTCGATGGCCGACGCGAAGCCGTGCAGCAGCACCACCGGCGGCCCGTCGCCCACGTCGAGGTAGCGCACGCGGGCACCTTCGACCTCGAGGAAGGTCGCGTCCTTGGGCTCCCCGGGCATGGCGCCTTTGTGGAAGGCGAGGCAGCCGGACATCGAGAACATCAGGACCAGCAGGAAGAGCGCACGTCGGCGCGCTTCGACGGGTTCAGCGTGAACGGCAGGTCCTCCCCGTTCACCCTGAGCGAAGTCGAAGGGTGCCGAATTGCGCCGAACTGTCACGGCGTCAGCCTCCGCACTTCCTTGGCCGCGGTGAACTCGGTGGAGGTCTCACCATCGGTCGACGTCACCGTCGCCACCGCTCCGAAGCACTCGGCCACGAAGGCGTACGAGCGCACGGTCTGGAGCGGGGAGGGGACGAAGTTGAGCGTGCGCTCCATCACCGTTCGCACCCGCAACACGCCAAACCGCGAATAGGGCGTGATCGCGTCGCCGGCGCGGTCCACCGTCACCCTGAAGGTGTCGTTCTGGAGCGGCAGGTTGAAGCCGATGACGAGCCCTTGGTACGTGCCGCTCACGTCCGACGAGGTGCTCCAGGTGTCGGTCTGCCGCAGCGGGAACCGCAGGACCTCCACCGGCGGCGTGTAGACGAGCTTGGTGGCCGAGGCGCCGGCCGCCGGCGACGCCACCCCGTGCAAGAGGAGCGCGGTCGGCGTGAGCTGGTAGATGCCGAGGAGATCGGAGCCCTGTCCCAGCGGCGAGGCGTAGCCCGCGTCGGGGAAGGTCGACTCGAACCACTGCCCCTGCATGGAGAGCGTCTCCACCAGCTGCGACTGGTCGCCCGAGAGCGCCGGGGTGAAGTCCCACGTCCTGCCGCCGTCGGCCTGCGCCGCTCCCGCGGTGGCGAAGGTCGCCGCCCCCGAGACCCGAAAGGTCGCGTGCAGACCCGGGCGCACCACGATCTCCTCACGCGAGATCACGCCGTCGCCGTTCGGCACGCAGAGCGCTGGGGTCCCGGAGTCGGGGGCGCCGCCGTCCGCGTCGATGGAACCGCCGTCGGCGCCCGGCCCGGCGTCCACGGCAACACCCCCGCCATCGACCGGCGTCACCGGCGCCTGGCAGGTCCCGTCGCGCAGGCAGACGCCAGAGGCGCAGTCCGCGCCGACCCGGCACGCGAGCTCGGGGCTCGGGCAGCCGGCCAGAGCCGCTCCGAGGAGCATCATCGCCACGACTCGACCCACGCCGCGCCTCCAGGGGAACCGCCTTACGCCGCCGGCGTCCCGGAATCCACCCCGCGCCTCGGCCATTGTGCGCCGCACCATTATTGGTCGCTACATGCGCCTCGCACCGGGCCTTGTCAAGCCACCGCTGTTGCATCGCACAAGCACCGCCGCTAGGGTCGTTTCCATGATCGTGAAGAAATACGGCAACCGCCGCCTCTACGACACCGAGCAGAGCCGTTACATCACGCTGGATGAGCTCACCGAGCGCATCCGCGAGGGGGCGGAGGTGCGGGTGGTCGACGCCAAGACCGGCCAGGACCTCACCCAGACCACCCTCACCCAGATCATCATCGAAGGGCGGGGCGCCGCTTCGCTGCTCCCGGCAAGCCTCTTGCACCAGATGATTCGCCTCACCGACGACGTGCTGGCGGAGTTCTTCGGCCGCTACCTCCAGGGCGCCCTCGAGCTCTACCTGCAGGCCCGCCGCAACTCCCAGACCTTCATGCCCTTCAACCCCTTCGCCGCCCTGGCCCAGTTCGCCACCGGAGGGAACGGCTCGCCCTGGGGCGCTCCCGCCGCCGCGCCCTCCGTGCCGTCCCCGGCGCCGTCCGCCCCGCCGCCGCCGGTCTCCGACGTCGAGGCCCTGCGCCGCGAGCTCGACGAGCTCAAGCGCTCGCTGCGGAAGCGAAAGAAATGATCGCCGAATTGTGCGCTGCAACATTTTCGGCTTGACGTTTCAGCGCGCGGGCTTACTGTGGCGTTCGTCGGGGCGGCGATTCGCCCCGCGCAACTGACCCGCGGTACCCCACGAGGCAACCCATGGCTGAGACCAAGACGACTCCTTCGCAGGCGCAGCAACTCCCCGGTGCCGATGGCTGGAAGAAGCTGGTGGACGACCAGGCCACCCGCATGAACCAGCTCGCCGACGAGGTGGGCAAGGCGCACGCGAAGTGGATCGAGTACGGCAATACCCAGCTCGACGAGATGAGCGAGCTCGCCAAGGCGCAGTTCAACTACGTCAACGAGCTCACCACCGGCATGCGCAAGCTCACCGTCGAGTCGAGCAAGAAGGCGCTCGAGCTCTTCGTCCGCTGAAGCCCGCAAAGCCGTCGCCTCGCCGAGGGCCGCGTCCATGCCCAAGCTCATGCCCACCCCCAGGGACACGGTGCTCGTCGACGGCACCGCCCAGCTCTACCGCTTCCGCCGCCCCGAGGGCGTCCTTCCTCTGAAGGCGCCGCCCGTGCTGCTCGTCCCGTCGATGATCAACCGCTGGTACGTGCTCGATCTGCGCCCAGGCTCCAGCGTGGCCGAGAGCCTCGCCGCGGCCGGCCTCGACGTCTTCTGCCTCGACTGGGGCGCGCCCCAGGACGAGGACCGCTACTTCACCTGGAAGGACGCCGTCGATCGCCTCTCGCGCATGCTCAAGCGCGTCCTGCGCGAGACCGGTCAGTTGAAGGCCACCGTGCTGGGCTACTGCATGGGCGCCACCCTCTCCTCGGTGCACGCCTCCCTCGAGCCCCAGCTCTACGCCGGCTTCGTCAACCTGCTCGGGCCCATCGACTTCTCCCACGCCGGCATGCTCGGCCGCATGGTCGACGCGCGCTGGTTCGACGCCGGCGCCGTCGCCGAGGCGGGCAATGTTGCGCCGCACCAAATGCAGAGCGGCTTCCAGCTCCTCCGCCCCACCCAGAACCTGGCCAAGGCGATCACCCTCGTCGACAAGGGGCTCGATCCGGCCTTCCGCGAGGCCTCCGACGCCCTGGAGGCCTGGGCCTCGGACAACGTGGCCTTCCCGGCCGCCGCCTACCGCACCTACATCGGCGAGATCTACCAGGAGAACCGCCTCGTGAAGGGCGAGCACGCCGTGGCCGGCAAGCGGGTGTCCCTCGAGGCCATCACCTGCCCGGTCATGACGGTGGTCGCCGAGCGGGACTCCATCTGCCCCCCCTCCGCGGCTGCTGCCCTCAATCAGGCGGTGGGCACTGCCCAGACGTCCGTCGTGTCAGTTCCCGGTGGCCATGTCGGCGCCGTCGTGGGAAGCAGGGCCGCGCAGAACCTCTATCCGGCACTCATCCGGTTCATGAAGGAGAGAACATGCAACTGAAGGATCTGAAGATCATCGTTACCGGCGGCGGCGGCGGCATGGGCGCTCACTTCGCGACCCGCCTCCACGAGGCCGGCGCCAAGGTGTGCGTGGGCGACATCAACGAGGCCGGCTTCGCCGCGCTGCCCGCGGGCATCAACAAGCGCAAGCTCGACGTCTCCAACGAGGAGGACATCGGCGCTTTCGTCGCGTGGGCCTACGACACCATGGGCGGCCTCAACGGCCTCATCAACAACGCCGGCATCCTGAAGGACGGCCTGTTGGTCAAGCGCGACAAGACCACCGGCGCCATCTCCAAGATGTCGCTCGATCAGTTCAACGCCGTCATCAAGGTGAACCTCACCGGCGCCACCATGATGGTGCGCGAGGTCGTCGCCAAGATGGTCGAGAAGG
>JBBIOE010000173.1:0-18043 GCA_037443525.1 Archangiaceae bacterium
GGCCGCATCGTCAACCAGACGGTGGACGCGATGAAGGCCATCGCCGATCGCACCTCGATCATCGAGGAGATCGCCTACCAGACCAACCTGCTCGCCCTGAACGCGGCCATCGAGGCGGCGCGGGCCGGCGAGCACGGGCGCGGCTTCGCGGTGGTGGCCACCGAGGTGCGCAAGCTCGCCGAGCGCAGCCAGGTGGCGGCGCGGGAGATCAGCGGCGTGGCGTCCTCGAGCGTCAAGGTGGCCGAGGACTCCGGCTCGCGCATCAAGGAGCTGGTGCCGGCGATTCGGAAGACCTCCGCCCTGGTGCAGGAGGTGGCGGCGGCCTCGCGCGAGCAGTCCACCGGCGTCAAGCAGATGAACAAGGCCATGGAGATGGTGGACCAGGTCACCCAGCGCAACGCCTCCAGCGCCGAGGAGCTCTCCAGCACCGCCGAGGAGCTCTCCGCCCAGGCCGAGTCGCTGCAGCAGGTGATGAGCTTCTTCCAGCTCGACCACGGGCGGGGTGGCCTCACGCGGCGGAAGAGCGCCCCCGCCGAGCACGCGCCCAAGACGCCGCCCCCGCGCGCCCAGCCCCCCAAGACGCCCACCCACGGCACCCACGCCAACGGGGCCAACGGCGCCCAGAGCAACGGCGCCGACGCCCTCGACCACGAGTTCCGGCAGTTCTGAGGTGACGAACATGGCCACCGCGCCCACCGAGAAGGCCGGCCAGTACCTGAGCTTCTTCATCGCCGGCGAGGAGTACGCGCTCAACATCTTGAGGGTGAAGGAGCTCATTCAGTACGCGCCCGTCACCAGGATGCCGTCCCTGCCGCCGGGCTTCTGCGGCGTGCTCAACCTGCGCGGGCGCGTGGTGCCGGTGCTCGACGTGGCCCTGCGGCTGGGCATCGGCGAGACCAAGGTCACCAAGTGGACCTGCGTGGTGATGTTCGAGACCGCTCAAGAGGACGGCGAGTCCGGGCTGGTCGGCCTGCTCGCGGACAGCGTGCACCAGGTCATCGAGCTCAAGGCCTCGGACATCGAGCCGCCGCCCCGCTTCGGCACCACGGCCCGCGCGGCCTACCTCCACGGGGTGAGCCAGCAGGACAGGAAGTTCGTGATGCTGCTCGACGTCGACCGGCTCATCGGCGAGCAGGTGCCCGAGCCCCAGGCGGTGGCCGAGCCCGCCGCGCCCGAGCCGACCCCGGAGGCGGCGCCCGCGGCTGTGCCGGCGCCCGAGGCGAGCCCGAGCCCAGGAGCCACCGAGCCGGCCCCATGAGCGAGAACGCCTGCGCCCCGATGGACATCAGCCCCAGGGCCTTCGCCCGCTTCCAGGCGCTGGTGGGCGAGGTGGCCGGCATCTCGTTGCCCGAGCACAAGCAGGCCCTGTTGGTGGGCCGGCTCTCGCGGCGGGTGCGGGAGCTGGGCCTGTCCTCCTTCGAGGACTACCTCGAGGCGGTGGCCGTCTCTCCAAGCGAGCTGGTGCACATGCTCGACCGCATCTCCACCAACGAGACGCACTTCTTCCGCGAGCCGGAGCACTTCCGCCTCCTCGGAGAGGAGCTGGTGCCCAAGCTCATGGAGCAGGCCGCGCGGGGCGAGCGCGAGAAGCGGGTGCGGGTGTGGAGCGCCGCGTGCTCCACCGGCCAGGAGCCCTACTCCATCGCCATGGTGCTGCTCGACAAGCTCGGCGGCGACGGGGCGTGGACGGTGGAGATCCTCGCGTCCGATCTGTCGACCAAGGTGCTGGAGGTGGCAAGGAACGCCATCTGGCCCATCGCCCGGTCGAGCGAGATTCCCGACGACTACCTCTCCCGCTTCATGCGCAAGGGCACCGGCTCGCAGGAGGGCAAGATGCGCGCCTCCCCCGAGCTGCGCCAGGTGGTGCGCTTCGAGCGCATCAACCTGAACGAGGACCTGCCGCCCACCGGGCCGCCCTTCGATTTCATCTTCTGCCGCAACGTGCTCATCTACTTCGATCGCCCGACCCGGGAGCGGGTGGTGGCGCGGCTGTTGTCGCGGCTTTCGCCCGGCGGCACCTTCTTCGTCGGGCACGCCGAGAGCCTGCACCGCGTCGCGCCCGGGCTGACCACCATCGCGCCCACCACCTACGTCCGGACCGGCGCCGGCGAGGGAGCGCGGGCTCCGTGAGGCGGCCGTCGTCAGCTGAGCCCTTGCGGGTGCTGGCGGTGGACGACTCGGCGGTGGTGCGCGAGGCGCTCAAGGCGGTGCTCGGCGCCGCGCCCGATCTCATGGTGGAGGTGGCGGCCGACGCCTCCATCGCCCTGGGCAAGCTCCGCCGGCGCCCGCCCGACGTCCTGGTCTTGGACCTGCAGCTGCCGGGCATCGACGGGCTCACGCTGCTCAAGAAGGTGATGGAGGAGCAGCCTCTGCCGGTGGTGGTCTGCTCGGCGGTGGCGGGCAAGGGCAGCGAGCTGGCCCTGCGCGCGCTCGAGGCGGGGGCGGTGGAGATCGTCGACAAGCCGAGGCTCGACGCGAGGAGCGCGGGCGACTCGGCGGTGCTGCTGATGGACGCGGTGCGGGCGGCGGCCTGCGCCAGGGTAGCCGGGGCCAGGCGGCGGGCGCCGGAGCCGGCCCTGGTAGCGTCGCCGATGCTGGGCCTCAAGCGCCGGCGCCGGGTGGTGGCGCTGGGCGCGTCGACCGGCGGCACCGAGGCCCTGGAGCGAATCCTGAGCGCCCTGCCCCAGGACGCGCCCGGGACGCTGGTGGTGCAGCACATGCCCGAGGGCTTCACCGGCGCCTTCGCGCGCCGCCTCGACGCCTGCTCGCGGGTGGAGGTGCGCGAGGCGAAGAACGGCGATCGCCTGGTGCCGGGGCTGGTGCTGCTCGCACCCGGGAACCGGCACCTGCGCCTGGTGAACGACGGCACCGAGCTCAGCGTCACCCTCGACGCCGGGCCGCTGGTGTCCCGCCACCGCCCCAGCGTGGACGTGCTCTTCCGCTCGGTGGCCCAGGCGGCGGCGTCGGAGGCGGTCGGCTGCCTGCTCACCGGCATGGGCAACGACGGCGCGCAGGGGCTGCTCGAGCTGCGGCAGGCCGGCGGCGCGACCCTGGCGCAGGACGAGGCGAGCTGCGTGGTCTACGGCATGCCCAAGGAAGCGGTGGCCCGCGGCGCGGCGGAGCAGGTGCTGCCCCTGGAGAGCATCCCCGGGGCGATCCTCCGGCTGGTGTCGGCCTAGCGACTCGTTCACCGTCAGCGGATTCGCCGTGCAGCCCGAGTGAAGTGCGGAGCCGGCCGGAGGCGCTGATGGCATGATGCGCGGTCATGCGTCCCTTGACCGTGCTTCGCGCCGCCGTGCTCGCCTCGCTCGTGGTCCTCCCCAGCGCCGCGCAGGCCGCGGGCCTGGCCATCGAGGCCGCGGGCGGGGCCTGGTTCGATCACACGCCGCAGTTCGACATCACCGCGCGAGTCGGGCAGATGCTGGGCCAGCACGTGGGCATCGGCCTTCGGGCGGGCGCCTTCATCAACACCGCCTCCAGCTCGCAGCTCGGCGCGCAGCTCGACGTTGGCTTCCGCTTCCACATCAACCGCCTCTGGCTCGAGCCGGCCGGCGGCGCGTGGTTCATCTTCGGCGACCCGGCCTTCATCCGCGCGCACGTGGGCCTGGGCATCGGCCTGGTGGTGGGCAAGGGCTTCTCCATCTCCATGGAGGCCGGCTGGCTGCAGCCGAGCCCGCTGTTGCTCGGCCGGGTGTCGTTCGCCATCTAGACCGGTCGGATTGGTCGCTTGCCACCTGTAGGCTTTGATTCTAGAGCAGCGCGCTCGGTGGACTTCCCGGGTGCGCCGGCCCCACCACCAGTTCTCTCGAAGCCGGGTCTCGCGTCGGGCCGCGTGGACGAATCGCGTTCGACGCCTCGGTCGCGGCGGCGAGGCCCCGTGCGTGCGCGCCGGAAGACGCGGTGAAGGAGCGAATCATGCGGTTCGACGTCGGGGTTGCGCTGCCGTCGGTGGTCGCCGCCGGGGGGCGCCGGGTCTTCTCGAGGTCGAAGGAGATGCGATTGGTGAAGCCGTGGGTCCTGGGTTTGGTGTCCTGCCTCGCGCTGTCCGCGCAGGCCCACGAGCGCCAGCGCCCCCGCGTGGCGCTGCTCCCGCTGGACCTGCCGGCGGCCAAGCTCGCGAGCGAGCAGCAAGCGCTGGACGACTTCTGGCTCGGGCTGGTGTCGCGCACCAAGCGGGTCGAGCTGGCCGTGCCCGACGACGTGCGGGCGGAGCTCGTGCGGAAGTTCGAAGGAAGCTGCCCCGACGCCGGCCTGCGCGAGTGCCTGGAGTGGATGGCTGAGCACACCGCCACCGGCTACGCGGTGCACGTGAGGCTGCGGAAGCTGTCGCCGCGAGCGTGGCAGTTGGCGGCGACCATCGGCGCGCGAAACAAGGCGGAGGTGCCGCAGCCGGCGGCGCGGGCCTTCGTGTTCGTGGACAGACCGGAGTTGCCCTTGAAGGCGGCGCTGGAGCGGCAGCTCGAGGAGTACGTGAGGGGCCTCTCGCTCGAGGCGCTGCCGGCGACGCTCGCGGCCGACCGACCGCGCGCCCCGCCCCCGACGCTCCTGGCCGACGAGAGGCGGACCGTGCCGCTCCAGGCCTCGGTGCCGAAGACGCACCTGGTCGTGACGTCGTCAGTGCAGTCGACGGTGAGCATCGACGGCGCCGCCGTGGGCGACACGCCAGTGGCCACCGAGGCGCTCACGCCAGGCCGCCACACGGTCTCGGTGACGGCGCCCGGCCATCAGCCCTCGTCGCGCGAGCTGGCGCTCACGGCGGGAGAGAAGCAGACCGTGTCGTTCGAGCTCGAGAAGGTGCCCCAGCCGAAGCCCGCGCCGGTCGCCCCGCCCGCCAAGGAGGGCTCACGGACGCCCGACCTGCCACGCACCTTCGCGGTGCGCACGACGCAGGACCTGGCCGTCGTCTTTCGTCGCGTGGAGGAGGAAGCGGTGGGCCGGGGCGGGGTGAGCCCGGCGCGGGCGCGCGGCGCGACGTCGGAGCTGGGCAACAAGCTGGTGCAGGAGGCGGGCGCCGGCCAGACCATCGACGTCTACCCGGCGGGCATGTACTGGTTCATCGTGCGCGGCGCTCAGGCGGGAGAGTCGCCGGCGCAGCTCGCCCGCGAGCTGAAGGCCGCTCACTACAACGGAGACCTGGAGCACCTGGCGGGTGACCCTCGCCCCTCGACGCCGGCGACGCCCGTCGGGCCGCGGCCCCGTCCTCCGGGCGGCGGGGCTCTCTGACCGCGGGGAACTGCCGCACCGTTCTCCGCCGAGCTTCCCGTTCAGGCTGAGCGAGGTCGGAGCCTGGTGAACACCGCGAGCTGAATTCGGCACCCTTCGACTCCGCGCAGGGTGAACGGCGGTCGACGCGAGTGATCACCGCCATGATCATGACGCTGGGCAGCCGGCGCCGCTTCGCTACAGCCCGGCGGCCTCGCCGAAGCGATCGAGCTGCTCGTCGAGCGCCTGGCACCCCTTGAGCGAGCGGTTGGTGGCGAAGGACTGACGCAGCGTGCGGAGGGGCTTCAGGGCGCGGTCGGCCTCCCCGCCCCGCGCCTCCGCGTCGAGCCTGGCGCGCAGGTCCAGCTCGAGCTGCTCGGAGTAGGCGGTGAGGTCCTTGTTGCACTTCCGCACCACCGCCTCGTCCGCTGGCGACGGTCGCTCGGCCGTGGCCGCCGGGGGCTCCGCGCGCGCCGCCTCATGAGGAGGGCTCTCGGCCGGCAGGTCGCCGCCTCCGTTCGACGCCAGCCACGCTCCACCGAGGGAGAGCACCACGGGGATGGCCACGAGCCACGACCGCGGCCCGGACGCGCGGCGCGACCGCACGGCAAGGGTCGTCGGCGCGGCCACCTTCCGCGTGGGCGCCAGGTGAACGGCGCCGTGGGCGGTGCGGCCCACCACGCCCTCCTCGGCGAGCCCCCGGCACAGGCGCTTCACCGTGTGGCGGGCGATCTCCGCGGACGGCCGGTCCTCCGGCGACTTGACGAGCAGTGAGTCCACGAAGGCCGCGACGTCCGGGGGCAGGTGACCGGCCACCTTCTCCAGCGGGACCGGCGCCTCGCGCACCTGCCGGTCGAGGAGCCGCACCAGGTTCTGGTCCTCGAAAGGCAGGCGGCCCGAGAGCATCTCGTAGAGCATGACCCCCAGCGAGTAGACGTCGGCGCGTCCGTCCACTGCCCGGCCGAGCGCCTGCTCGGGCGCCATGTAGTGCGGGGTTCCGGCGAGCAGCGACGACTTCTCCTCCGCCGCTGCGACGTCCGCGGCGAGCAGCGGCCCGGACTCGCCTGCGCGGGACCGGCGCGCCAGCCCGAAGTCCACCAGCTTCACCCGGGGCTCCGTCGAGCGCGTCGCTTCGAGGATGACGTTGGCCGGCTTGAGGTCGCGGTGCACCACGCCCGCCTTGTGGGCCTCGGCCAGCCCGTCGAGCACCTGCTCGGCGATGTTCAGCGTCTCGAAGGGAGACAGCGAGCCGCGCCTGGCGATGAGCGCGTCGAGCGGCTGCCCGTCGATGAACTCCATCACCAGGTACTGGCGGCCGTCGTCGAGGGTGCCGAAGTTGTAGAGCTGGACGATGCCGGGGTGGTTGAGGGAGGACACCGCCTCGGCCTCGCGCACGAAGCGCCGCTTCCACTCCTGGTCGGCCGCCATGTCGGCCTTGAGCACCTTGACCGCCGCGGGCTTGGGGAGCGTCTCGTGCCGCGCCAGGTAGACCTCGCCCATGCCGCCGGCGCCGACCAGGGACTCCACGATGAAGCCGCGCAGGTTCTGCCCCACCAGCGAGAGGCTTGCGTCCACGACGACCGAGCTGACGGCGGCTTCCTCCGCGGACACGAACGCGGCGTCTACCAGGACCGAAACAGCGTTCGGTTGATCGGGAGCAAGTGAATGACGTATTGCGTCATTTCCGTCGCGGCAGGCGCTCGTCCCCCTCGAGCGCGTCGTGCACGGCGCGCCTCAGCGCCGGCAGCACCTCGCGCGCGAACCAGGGGTTCTCCTTCGCCCAGATGCGGCTGCGCCAGCTCGGGTGCGGCAGGGGGAAGTGCGCGGGGGCGTAGTCGGCGAAGCGCCGCACGGTCTCGGTGAGGGTCGGACGCGCGCGCTCGCCAAGGTAGCGCGCCTGCGCGTACTGGCCGACGAGCAAGGTGAGCCGCACCCGGGGCAAGCGCGCGAGGAGCCGCTGGTGCCAGAGCGGCGCGCACTCGGGCCTGGGCGGGAGATCGCCTCCGGCGCGGCGGCCCGGCCAGCAGAAGCCCATCGGCAGGATGGCGAAGCGGGTTGGGTCCTCGAACGTGGCGCGATCCACTTGGAGCCACTCGAGGAGGTGGTCGCCACTGCGATCGTTCCACGGCACCCCGGAGGCGTGGACCTTGGCGCCCGGGGCCTGACCGACGATGACGACGCGCGAGCTGGGCCCCGCCTGGAGCACCGGCCTTGGGCCGTGCGGCAGGTGCGCCGCGCAGGCGGTGCAGGCGCGGGCGTCGGCGAGGAGCGCTTCGAAGGCGGGGGCGCGAGCCATCGGCGCAGAGTAGCGCGGGGCGCCGGCGCGCTCCTCCCTCGGTCGAGCAGCTCTCCGCCTACTCGAAACAGGCCCAAGCGCGCGCGGCGACGGTGGCCGGCGAGGTGCCGTTCAGCGGCTCGGAGTGGGGGTCCGCCACCGCCTGCACCAGCAGCGCGTAGCCCGCGTCGCGCGCCAGCCCGAGGGCGGCGTAGTTCGCCAGCGCGGTGGTCGCGCCGGGATCGTCCTGGTGCACCACCGCCCGCACCTGCGCCGGAGGCGTCACCCAGCCTGCGGGCGCCGTCCAGGCCGCCGGGCCGCCGGCCGTGGTGCCGTCGATGGGAGCCGCGAGGAGGCACGCGCGCTCGACCTGGCGGTGCTTGGCGATGACGCCCGCGTGCCCGCCGCCCTGCGAGTGCCCGCTCACCCGGACCTGCGCCCAGTCGAGCGTCCCCGAGGCCAGCGCCGCCGGAGGGGCGTCGCCCAGCACGTGGGCGGCGAGGACGTGGTGCACCAGCGCCGCGAGGCGGGAGTCGAGATCGTCTGGAGGCGCGACCGGCTTGAGCCCCGCGTAGGGCCCAGGCGCGTCGGTGCCGGTGATGATCTCCCAGCGCACCGGCTCGAAGCAGGCCGCGTCGCCCGCGCACAGCACTCCAACGGCCTGGGCGTTGTCGTACGCCGGCATCAGCATCACCCGGCCGCGCTGCACCGCTTCGCGCAACAGCTCGGTGCTGCTGATGCCGGTGGTGGTCGGGTTGAAGGGCTTTCCGCCGGTGCCCACCAGGTGCACCGACACCTTCGTGGAGGCGGTGACGGCGGCGGGAACGGCAACCACGTGCCACCCGAAGTCGTCCTTCGTACCGGGGGCGATGCGGCTCGGGCGAATGGCGCACACCGTTCCCAAGGAGGGGTAGTCCTTGCTCGAGTCGCAGGCGACGGGCGTGCCCGCATCGGTTGCCGCGCCCGCATCGCCCGGCGAGCCCGCTCCGGCGTCGGGCGGAAGGGGCCGTTGGCCGCAGGAGAGCAGAAGGCCGGCCACCACGAGGAAGAAGGGCTTCGGGGTGCGCATCGCTTGGTTGTACCAGATTCCTCCCGCTATCGACCGGCGCCCTGCCCGGCGGTGGCCGCGGCGCGCAGGCGGGTGAGCCGCTCGGAGAGGCGCTTCAGGGCCTCCTGCCACTTCGCCTCGGCGCTGACGGTGACGACGCGCCCGTCGCTCCACTGCATCGAGAGGAGCTTGGGCAGCCTTGGCACGCGCCCCACCGCCATCACCCCGGTGACGGGCCGGAGGAAGCGAATCGAGCGGAGGAAGTCCTGCAGGTCGCGCTCCTGCTCGGTGTACGCCTCCCAGAGCGCGAGGAAGCGGGTGAAGAGCGCATCGTTCTTCTCGATGGCGCGGTCCAGCTCAGGCCGGGAGACCTTCGCCGGCTCGACGTCGAGCTCCTTCGCGTCCACCAGCGCGAGCACGTCGGCGGCCTTGAGCCACTCCAGAGAGTCGGACCGGGCGATGACGCCCAACAGCGCCGGCTCGGGCGAATCGAAAGGCTCCTCGCGGGTGAGCGCCAGCGCGAAGGGGTGCGTCTCGCCGATGCCGTCGTCGAGGGCCCGGACCTCGAGGCGGCCCTGGTCCATCGCCACCAGCACCGAGAAGTTCTGGTGGTGGAAGGGCCTCAGCTTCTCCACCAGGGCGCGCACGGGCTTCTTCTGCTCGAGCAGCACCGCGTCGTCGAAGACCAGCGTGCCGAGGAGGAGCAAGGGCGAGCCGTCGAAGCCGGGCCGGTGCCGGCGCGCGGGCGTCCAGAAGTCGACGGTGTGGAGCGTGACGTCGAAGGTCTCCCCGCCGGGGCCGACGCGGAAGGTGAGCCGGCCGGGCGGGCAGTAGGGGTTCCAGTCCAGCGCCACCTCGACGCCTTTCACCTCCGCGAGCGGGCCCTCCTTCTCCGTGGGGAGGCTCAGGGTGCCCTTCCACTGGGCGCGGTAGCTCGTTCCGCGCGGGAGCCTGCTCTTGGAGACGTCGGCGCCGGTGCGGGCGCGCTCCACCGCCCCGGTGAGGACGTCGTCGCCGTCGAGCCAGCCGTCGTCGGGGAGCTGGACGGTGGGGTCGGCGACGAAGCGCCAGGAGTCGTCGTCGATGCCCTTGGTGAAGTAGCCCTGCTCGCCGCTCGGGCCTCGTGCCCCGACGCGCAGCTCCCGGGCCGTGTTGCCCACGCCGGTCTGGAGGATGGTGATGCGCTTCGACAGCCGCGCTTGGCCGATGAGGGACACCGGCTCGTGCCAGCGCCAGGGCAACAGCGGCAGGTAGTAGGGCAGCAGGCTGGTGCGCAGCGACTCCGGGTCTTTGTCGGCGAACACCTCGCTGCGGTAGGTGTACTCGAAGTTCGGGGTGCCTCCGTTCAGGTCGTAGTCGTTGAACTGGGTGAGCACGCGACCGTAGCGGTCGATGAGCATCACCGCGCTGGCGCTGGCGGAGACGCTCTCGGCGACGAAGCGCCCGTCGTCGGGTCCGCACAGCTCGCGGGAGAAGTCGTTGGGGAGCCCGTTGTCGGTGAAGAGCAGCTCCTGGCCGTTTTGGTGCAGAAGGTAGAGGGTCGAGGTGCCCATCGGGCCCCAGTTGTGGCGGTTGCCGATGCCGTCCTCGAACCAGACCACCTGCTCGGCGCGGCGGCCGACGGCGAAGGCCTTGGCGCTCTTGGCGCGCTCGTCGAGGCGCAGGGCGCGCTTGCCGGGGAAGCCCCACCCGTCGCTCCAGCCGTCGGCGCTGGAGAGGGCGCGGCTCTCGGTGGTGCAGACGTAGACGCGGCCGCCTTCGTCGACGGCGATCAGATCGTCGGCGTCGGCGGAGAGCGCGGCGATGCGCGTGGGGCGCTCGAACTCGGGGCGCCCGTCGGCGGGGAACGGGAGGCCGTCGCCGAAGAGGCGCCAGGGCTCCTCCGGCGCGCCCTCGAGCGCGGGGTTGCGCTTGAACCAGATGAGGCCGCCCCAGAGTCCAAAGAGCTGGTCCCGGTAGAAGGTGAGCGTGGGCGTCTTGAGCGGGACGTCTTGCGGGAGCTTCACGCGGGGGAGCGGCGGCGGAGTCCAGTCGCCCTTCCGGACGCGCAGGATCAGCCGCGCGACCGGGGCGTAGAGCTCGGTGGCGTCGGCGGTCTCGTAGAGCTGCACGCCCCAGAGGTGGTGCGGCGAGGGGCGGAGAATGTCCGGGGCGCGGTCGCCCTTCCTGAGGAAGAGCAGCACCGCGGTGGTGCGGAAGGTCTTGGGCTCCAGGAAGAAGCCGACGCGGTCGTACTGCGAGGACGCGTCGAGGAGCGTCTCGACGTAGGGCACCTCTCCATCGAGCTCGAAGCTGGAGGCGCGCGGGTTGGCCTCTTTGCGGTACCAGGCCTCGATGTCCGCCCGGCCCTTGGGCTCGGTGGGGAAGCCGGCCAGCGAGACGCCGGGCTTCAGGTCGGACCGGTCGACACGCAGGGCGCAGGCGGGCGCGACGACGAGGCAGAGGAGGAGAAGCGGCCGCATGCGACGAGGGCGGCGACTCTGGCGGAAGCCGGGGCGAATGTCACCGCGAGCCCCGCGCCCGCGAACGCCGCGCGCTTGACGCGACATACATGCACGACTATGCATATGCACAAACATGCATCTCGACGCCTTCCAGACCCTGGCCGACCCGACCCGCCGCCGCCTGGTGGAGGCGCTGCTCGACGGCGAGCACCAGGTGAACGACCTCGTGGAGGAGGTGGGCATTCACCAGTCGGGCGTCTCCCGGCACCTGCGCATCCTCTCCGAGGCGGGCTTCGTGCAGATGCGGCCCGACGGGGCGCGGCGGCTCTACTCGCTCAGGCCCGAGCCCTTTCAACGGCTCGACGGCTGGGTCTCGAAGTACCGAAGCCTGTGGGAGGCGCGCCTCGACCGGTTCGCGGCCGCCCTGGACAAGAAGCAGCACGCGCGCGCCAAGCGCATGGGGAGAGCGTGATGACGACGAAGCGCATTCGAATGGAGCGAAGCTACCGGGCCCCCGTGGAGGACGTCTGGGACCTCTGGACGACCAAGGCGGGCATCGAGTCGTGGTGGGGGCCGGACGGCTTCCGGGTCGAGGTGAAGAAGCTCGAGGTGAGGCCCGGCGGCGAGCTGCTCTACGACATGATCGCCGCCGGCGCCGAGCAGATCGCGTTCATGAAGCGCTCGGGCATGCCGATCTCGCACCCCGCGAGCATCCGCTTCACCGAGGTGGAGCGGCACCGGCGCCTCGCCTACGTCCACCTGGCGGACTTCATTCCCGGCGTGGCCCCCTACGACATCGCGACCACCGTGGAGCTCAGCACCTCGGGCGGCGTGGTCCGCATGGTCCTGTCCTTCGATCCGATGCACGACGAGCTGTGGACGAATCGCGCCGTTCAGGGGTGGGAGATGGAGCTCGGCAAGCTCGACCTCGCCGTCGCCGCGCGCGGAGGCAGCCGTGGCTGAGTCCTCCCCTCCCCGGCGCCTCGGCCGGAGCGCCGCCGCGGTCTTCGCCGGCCTGCTGGTGAACGTGATTCCCGCCGTCGCCATCGACGCGGTCCTGCACGCGGCCGGCGTCTTCCCACCCCTCGGCGAGCCCACCTCCGACGCGCTGCTCGCGCTCGCGTTCTCGTACCGGTTCGGGCTCGCGCTCGCCGGCGGCGCCGCCACCGCCGCCCTCGCCCCCCGCCAGCCCGTCGGCCACGCCCTGGTGCTCGGCGGCATCGGCGTCGTCTTCTCCACCGCCGGCGCGATCGCGATGCGGGACCTGGGCCACGTCTGGTACCCGGTGTCGCTCGTCCTGATCTCGATGCCTTGCTCGTGGGCCGGCGCGCGGTGGAGGACCCAGCGAGGGGCCAGGCTCGATCCGGCCCGGGGAGGCTGACGATGGCGAAGAAGACGGCGAAGAAGGCGAAGGGGCCGGACGGCGTGGCGGCAGTGAACGCGCTGCTCGACGCGCGGAGGCTCCCCTTGCGCGCCGACATCGACTGGGTGCGCGGCGTCATCCGCGGCGCCCGGCCCGGCATCGTCGAGGAGGTGAAGTGGAACACCTCCAGCTTCAGGGTCGACGACTTCTTCGCGACCATCCACCTGCGCTCGGCCGACGGGGTGCTGGTGGTGCTGCACTCGGGCACGAAGAAGAAGGGCGTGGCCTTCGACCGCGAGACGATTCGCGACCCGCGGGGCCTGATGCGGTGGCTCGACCCCGAGCGCGGCCTGGTGACGCTCGGCGCCGGGTCCGAGCTGCGAAAGCGGCGCGCGGCGCTCACCGGCCTCGTGCGCGACTGGGTGACTGAGCTCGAGCGGGTGAGCCGGCTGGCCCGGCGCGACTGAGCGCGGCCGGCGGCTCACACCTCGTCGAGGAACTCCGGGCTCTGGGCCCCGGCGGCGACCAGCGCCTCGGGGAGCGGGATGTTTCGACCCAAGAGCGTGCGCATCACCGACATCTCGATGGCGTTCCGGTGCTCGGGCAGGTGGTCGATGAGGACGCGGGTGAAGTGATCGACCGCCGTGCGCGCGTCGATCTTGATGTCTCGAATGCCGCGCTCGTCCGCCGTGAGGATGTTCGGGAAGCTCCCGTCGGCGCGGAAGGCCTTCATCGCCCCCGCCACCGACACCTTGTCGATGCTCTCGCCCAGGTCGATGAGCAGCTCGTTGAAGGCGGCGACGTAGTTGTCCTTGTTCTGCGAGTCGCGGAGGAGATCGAGCCCCACGTCGAGCGACGAGACCTTGTCGAGGAAGTACTCGATGAGCTCGCCCTGGATGATGCCGCCGTGCTGCGGAGCGATCATCAGCGGCGCCGGGTTCAGGGCTCGAATCGTCTTCACCGCGAGCTGCAGCGCGTCCCGGCTCGGCATGTAGATCTGGTGGAACGTCTTGATGCCGTCCCAGCTCTTCTCGGTGGCGTAGAAGCCCGGGTGGTACGACAGCCCGCCGAAGAGATCGCCGGTGAAGAGAATGCGCGACTCGGGGTCGTACAGCATCACCGCGCCGCGGAAGTGGCAGAACGGGCTCGGCACGAACTGCACCACGTGGTCGGACGGGAAGCGCGTCCGCATGTCCTTGAAGCTCTCCGTCGCGCGGAACCGGGCCGGGTTCAGGCCGTAGAAGTGAATGAGCCGCCAGGTGTCCTCGGAGCAGAGGACGAACAGGTTCGGGTTCAGCTTCTGCAGGTAGGCCGCGTTGTAGGTGACGTCCGGGTCCTGGTGGTTCGCGTACACCACGTTCACGTTGCGGACGTTGCCGATCACCTTCCCGACCTTCTCGGACATGATCGCCAGGTCGCTCGGCGGACCGGGGTCGATGAGCATGCTCACCCGCGAGGTGCTCGGACGGCCGAACACGCGCAGGTAGATGTTGCGCTCCAAGAGCGTCCCTTCGCGCCGGCCGACCCAGAAGATTCCATCGGCGATTTCGATCGGCGCCTGCAGATCGAGTCCTTCGATTGGGCTTGGGTCAGTCATGGGCTCTCCTCGAGAAGGCGGCGATGGAACGGCGTGCAGGTGGGGCTTCACGGCGCACCGGCCGCGAAGGTGCTCGGGGAGGAGACGGCGCGCCGGACGTGCTCGACGCCCCGCCGCACGGCCTCGCAGCGCTCGCGCTCACGGCCCAGCGCCGCGACGACGTCCCCGTCGAGCGCCCTCTGCGCCACGCTCTCGTTCACCAGCTTGTCCACCTGCGCGCGGCTCATGCCCGGGCGGTAGGGCCGATCCTCGCTGAGCGCGGTGAACATGTCGGCGACCGCCACGATGCGCGAGCCGAGCGGCAGCTCCTGCGGCCGGAACGGATAGCCCCGGCCGTCGAGGCGCTCGTGGTGGAACGCGGCCCAGGTGGCGATGGTCTCGAGGCACGCCACCGGCTTGAGGATCTGGAACGTGTGGTACGCGTGCGTCTGCACCACGCTGAGCTCCTCGGGCGCGAGGCGGCCGGGCTTGTCGAGGAGCTCGCTCGGCACCGCCAGCTTGCCCAGATCGTGCAGAAGGCCCGCGACGCGAATGTGCTGGCACTCGGTGCCGCTCATGCCCAGCGCCGAAGCGAGCGCCTCGCCCACCGCGCTCACCCCGGCGGAGTGGGTGGCGGTGAAGGGGCTCCGCAGGTCGATGAGCGCGCCGAGGACCTCCGCCAGCTCGACCAGCTCCTGCTCGCCCAGGGTCGAGGGCGGCGCGGTGCGCGTCTCCTCCGCGAAGGCGCCGGGGGCGTCGAAGACGAGGTCCAGCCAGAACGACTCGCGGCTGGCGACGGCCTCGAAGGCCGCCACGTGGTCGGGGTGGAACGCCTTGTTCGCCTCGGCCCGAATGCGCTCGCTGATGCCCCGGCGCTGCCCGAGCACCACCTCCCGGCTCGGCAGCACGGAGACGCGATCGGCCAGGTGCAACAGGTGACTCTCGATCGGCACCGGTCGCCCGTCGACGGCCTCTCCCCGGCCGAGGTTCCACGCGACGTGGTGGTGCTCGATGAAGCGGGCCGCCGCGGTGAACGGGCTGAAGCAGCCCAGCAGGCGCGCGCCATCGACCGCGTGGCAGTGGACGCACGGGGCGCCGGGGGGCGCGTCGACCCGCGCCTCGTCGAACGAGAAGTCGAGCGTCGCCAGCCGCGTCTCCTGCGCCACCGCGGCGGCGTCGTGCAGCGCCCCGGCGATGACCACGTTGAGGCGCACCTCCTCGGAGAGGCCGAGCTCCCGCGCCAGGCGCGAGGCGATGACCGCGACGCGGAAGTGATGGTCCTGCACGGCGGGATTCAGGAGGTCCAGCGCGCGGGAGATGCACGCGACCATTTCGAAGAGATTGACGGTGAGCTGCGACATTCGATTCCTCGTGCATGACCTCCCGTGCCCCCTCGAGAAGGAGGTCGCGCGAGGCGAAAGACGTTCAAGAGACGTGGCGGAACGAAGTGGTGGAGCGGTGGAGGTCGAGGCGCGCGCCGGCCCGAGCCGAGCCGTGTCGCCCATGGACCTCCTGCGCTGAGTGACCTACCGCTGCACGACTCCCCTCTCCCTTCGCGAACCCTTTTCGTCCCTGCAAAGCGCGCCCTGGCGGAGCGCCCGCCGGCCGCTCCCTGGCCAACGGGAGCGATCAGCGTTCGCGATCCATAGCTGGCCGGTCGGCGAGCTGGCCTTGATACAGGTCATGCAGAGGGGTCAGGAGTGACCTTCCGGGTTCCGCGTGTGGGGCTGATGCACGGCAATCGGCCTCCTTCGACGCCCGAGTAGGCATGCTCACCGCGCTTGGGCAGCCCGTTCGGCCCATGGGCCCGCGCCCAATGGGTTCGACGCTTGCAGCACCTCGAGGGCATGAAGCACCTGGGAAAGACGCCGCGCTTCGAGGGGCCGCAGGGCGGGTTCGTTCCGGACAGCATCGCCGAGGTCAGCTACCTCCGCCTCGGGGGGGTCGATCAGTGGGTGATGATTCGAGGGGAGAGCGTCGCCAACCCGGCGTTGATCATCCTGCACGGTGGGCCGGGGATGACCGAGATGCGCCTGTTCCGGCACTTCGCCGCCGAGCTGGAGAAGAGCTTCACCGTCGTCTCCTGGGATCAGCGGGGCACCGGGAAGTCCTTCAGCCGGAAGATCCCCAAGGAGTCGATGACGGTCGAGCAGTTCATCTCCGATCTCGACGAGCTGGTGGACGCGGTGCGCCGGCGCCTGGGGAAGAAGAAGGTGGTGCTCTTCGGGCACTCCTGGGGCTCCGCGCTGGGCGTGCTCTACGCGTCGCGGTTCCCAGAGAAGGTCCTTGCCTACGTCGGCAGCGGGCAGATCGGCGACTGGCCCAAGGGAGAAGCCTCGTCCTATGCCTTCGCTCTCGGCGAGGCTCAGCGGCACCACGATCGCCGGGCCCTGCGGCAGCTGGGCGCCATCGGGCCTCCGCCGCACGACGCCGGGAAGCTGATGGTGGAGCGCACCTGGGTGTCGCGCTTCGAGGGCCACGCGAGCGGCAAGGCGTTGTGGGGCCTGGGGCGGGTGCTCCTCGGCGGGCCCGAGTCCTCGATCCTCGACTTGCCCAACTTCCTGCGGGGCTTCCGGTTCTCGCTCGACACCATGTGGGCCGAGGTGTCGGCGCTCAATCTCGAGAAGCTCGTGCCGGCGTTGAAGGTGCCGGTGTTCGTCCTGGTCGCGCGGCACGATCACTTCGTCCCGCCGGAGAACAGCGTGGCCTGGTTCGACGCGCTGAGCGCGCCGGCGAAGCAGCTCGTCTGGTTCGAGGAGTCCGGCCACGAGCCGTTCGTCGACGAGCCGGCCCGGTTCACCTCGGTGATGGCCTCCGTGGTGCGGCCCGCCCTGGCGTGAGGGGCTACGGCGTCCCGCCGGCGTTCGCGTCCTTGATCCAGTAGGTGCCCTTCCTCCCGTGCGCGTGGGCGACGCCGTCGGCGTCTCCGAACGCCGAGGTGAAGGTGCCGGTGAGCCCCGACTGATTCTGGATGGCGCCGGAGGGAGCGTGGCAGAGCTGGGTCTGGCCCGCGGCGTCGAGGCACTGGCCGCCGCCGAAGTCGCCGCGGCGGTAGCCGAGCGTGGCGATCGAGACCCCCACCACCTCCCAGCCCACCGCCGGCTGGTAGGTCGGCGTGAGCCAGGTGGTGTTGGCCAGACCGCTGGTGCTCGACATCACCAGGTAGAGCAGGTTCGCCGGCATGGTGGGCGACGCCACCCAGTTCGAGCCGGCGGTCGACGGGAGCACGGTGGCCGCGGCGGCCGGCCGGTAGAACGTGTACTGAAAGTGGCTCTGGTCGTTGGCGGCGTCGGTCGCGGTGCGAATGGTCCACGCGCTGCCGAGACCGTCGAAGCGGCTCAGGTTCCAGGTCGAGAACTCCGTCGAGGACGGCACGGCGCCCACGGTCAGGCTCGCCACGGTGCGGTCGGCGTCGAAGGCGCCCTTCGCGGTGCTCGGAGTCGACTCACCCAGCTTGCCGAACAGCGCCCACCCGCCGTGGTGGAGGCTCATGTCGCACCACACGTCGAAAGGCCCGTTGCCGCCAGCGCCGTCGGGATCGATGGAGTAGACGCCGCTGTCCGGCGCGCCTCCGCTCGACAGCAGCTGGTTGCAGCCCTTCGCCGTGGCGCAGGTGAGGCTGCCGCAGAACCGGGAGGTGCAGTCGGAGGACACCAGGCACGCTTGCCCCAGGCCGCACGTCGAGGGACAGGTGCCGCCGCAGTCCATCGCGGTCTCGGTGCCGTTCTTCACGCCGTCGTTGCACGCGGGCGCGGCGCACGCGTTGGTGACGCCGCAGACCCCGCTCGAGCAGTCGCCCGGGATGCCGCACCCCAGCCCGGTGCCGCAGCGCGGGCACGAGGTAAAGCCGCCGCAGTCGCGGTCCGTCTCTCCGCCGTTCTTCACCCCGTCGTTGCAGGCCGGAGCGACGCACGCGCCGTTGGTGCACACCCCGCTCGATCAGTCGGCCGCGCCGCCGCAGCCCTTGGTGTCGGCGCAGCGGGCGCAGGTGGTCGAGCCGCCGCAGTCGCGGTCCGTCTCTCCGCCGTTCTTCACCCCGTCGTTGCAGGCTGGAGCGACGCACGCGCCGCTGGTGCACACGCCGCTCGAGCAGTCGCCCGCGCCGCCGCAGCCTTTGGTGTCGGCGCAGCGGGCG
>JBBIOE010000174.1:0-17998 GCA_037443525.1 Archangiaceae bacterium
CGTGGCCGCTCCGCCGGCGCCGAAGTCGCCTGGGCGCGGCCGGTGGATTCACGTGAAGCTCTCGGGGATCGACGAGATCTGCGAGCGGCTGTCGGACTTCTCCGTCGAGTTCCGCGGCGTCATGTACCAGCTCACCCAGGCCGCGCGCTCCGGCGCCACCGCCGCCGAGCTGCGCGCGCTGCTGGAGGGCGTCGACCGCTGCCGCTTCAAGCTCGACGATGCCGTCTCCTCCGCCTGGTCGCTGCGCCTGGTGCCAGTGGAGCCCGCGCTGGAGGAGCTGGTGACCTACGCCCGCGAGCTGGCCGCGAGCCAGGGCAAACAGGTCCGGGTGGTGGTGCGCGCGGAGGGCGCCGAGGTCGAGCGCGGCGTCTTGGACGAGCTCAACGAGCCGCTGCTCCACCTGGTGCGCAACGCCATCGACCACGGCCTCGAGGCGCCCCAGCAGCGCGGCGGGAAGGCCTCCGAGGGAACCCTCACCCTCCACGCGGTGGCCCAGGGGCCGAAGCTGGTCGTCTCCGTCACCGACGACGGGCGCGGCGTCGACGCCGCCGAGGTTCGCGCGGTGGCGGTGAAGCGGGGCCTCCTCGACGCCCAGAGCGCCGAGCGGCTCGGCGAGCGCGACGTCTTCGGGCTGCTGTTTCATCACGGCTTCAGCACCCGGGCGCGGGCGAGCGAGGTCTCCGGCCGGGGGGTGGGCCTGGACATCGTGCGCGAGCGGGTCGAGCGAGTGGGCGGCACCGTGGAGGTGCGCTCGGAGCCCGGGCGCGGCGCCACCTTCCAGCTCACCGTGCCGTCGACCCTGACCCGCGAACGCACGCTGGTGCTGGAGTGCGGCGGGGTCCTCTACGGCCTGCCCTCGACCACCGTCCTCGAGCTGATGCGGCTGTCCGACGCGCACCGCGAGGCGGTGGCCGGCGGGACCGCGCTGCAGCTGCGCGACGAGACGATTCCTCTGGGCTCGCTCGCCCACCTCCTCGGCGTGGCCGAGCCCGAGGCGGCGGCGTGGGCGATGGTCCTCCAGGTGGGCGCGCGGCGGTGGGCGCTGAGCGTCGAGCGGCTCCTGGGCGAGTACGAGCTCTTGCGCCGGCCGGTCGACGTGCTCCTGGCCGCGTTCCCCCACGTCGCCGCCAGCGCGACGCTCGACGACGGCCGGCTGGTGTTGCTCTTGTCGGCGGCCGAGCTGCTCCACCGGCAGGAAGCGGGGCCGGCGCACCCCGTCGTGGCCTCGGCCCCAGCTCGCTCGGTGCGCCGGGTGCTGGTGGTCGACGACTCGGCCACGGTGGTGGACCTGCTGCGCGAGCTGTTGGCCGAGGCTGGCTTCGAGGTGCGGACGGCGGCCGACGGCCGGGCGGCCCTCGCGGCCATCGCCGACTTCCAGCCCGAGCTGGTGCTGTCCGACGTGGACATGCCCGAGATGAACGGCCTCGAGCTGCTCTCGGAGCTGCGCGCGCGGTGGCCGCGACTGCCGGTGGTCATGCTCACCACCCGGGGCTCGAGCGAGGACCGGCGCCAGGCCATGGCCCTGGGCGCGAGCGCCTACCTGGTGAAGTCCCAGTTCGAGGAGGCGACGCTGCTCGACACCGTCCGCCAGACGCTCGGGGCGCGCTCGTGACCGTGCGGGTGGTCATCGCCGACGACTCGCCCATCTTCCGCGAGGTGCTCCACGAGACGCTGGAGGCCGACCCGGACCTCACCGTCGTCGGCGAGGCGCCCGACGGACGCACCGCGGTTCGCCTGGCGGAGGAGCGCGCGGCAGAGCTGGTCGTCCTGGACCTGCAGATGCCGGGCATGGACGGGCTCGAGGTCATCGAGGAGCTGATGGCCCGGCGGCCCGTGCCCATCGTGGTGCTCACCTCCTTGCCCGCGGGACCCGGGAGCGGGCTGGTCTTCGAGGCCACGCGGCGCGGCGCGCTGGACGTCATCGAGAAGCGGGCGGTGGACGGGGGCGACGGTGGGGCCCGGCTGCGCGCGCAGCTCCGCGGCCTCGCGGCGGTGCGGGTGGTGCGGCGGCCCCGCGGCGGCGCGCCGGCGGCCCCGAAGGAGCCCGCGCGCGGCGTGGAGGACGGGCCCCCAGCGGAGCGGCGCGTCGTCGGCATCGGCGCCTCGGCCGGAGGCCCGCCGGCCGTGGCGGCGGTCCTCGCCGGGCTGCCGGCCGGCTTCAAGGGCTGCGTGGCGGTCGTGCAACACCTCTCGGCGGGCTTCGATCGCTCCTACGCGAGCTTCCTGCGGAGCGCGACCGCGCTGCACGTCGAGCTGGTGCAGGGCGTCGCGCCCATTCGCCCGGGGACGGTGCTGCTCGCGCCCGACGGGTACCACCTGGTCGCGCGCCGCGACGCCTTCGAGCTCTCCGAGGCGCCGCCCGACGGTGGCCATCGCCCGTCGGTGGACGCGCTCCTCTCGTCGCTCGCCAGCGCCCACGGCGCGAGGGCGGTGGGGGTGGTGCTGTCCGGCATGGGCGCCGACGGGGCGCGCGGCGCGGCGGCCCTCGAGGCGGCGGGGGGCCTGGTCATCGCCCAGGACGAGCAGACCTCGGGCGTGTTCGGCATGCCCCGCGCGGCGGTCGAAGCCACCACCCAGGCCCGGGTCCTCCCGCTGCCCGCCATCGCGCAGGCCCTGGTGCGGGCGGTGGGAACGCTGGGGGCGTCGTGAGCCCGGTCCAGCGGCTGTTCGCGCTCGTCGAGGGCTGGAGCGGCATCTCGCTCGAGCGTGGAGGAACCATCGAGTCGCTGGTGCGCTTCCTCGGAGGCCGGGCGCGGGAGCTCGGGCTGCCGTCGCTCGAGGCCTACGTGGCCGAGCTCGAGGGGTCGCTCGCCTCCGAGCGCGAGCTGATCCTCGACGCGGTGACCGTCAACTACACCTGGTTCTTCCGCGACGCGGAGCAGCTCGAGGACGTGGGCACCCTGCTGCGCGAGGCGTGGCCCCACGGGGCGCGGCTCAACGCCTGGGTCGCGGGCTGCGCCTCGGGGGAGGACGCGTACACCCTGGCCATGGTGGCCCAGGCCGCCGGCCGAGAGCTCACGGTGCTGGGCACGGACGTGAACTCGGCGTGCCTCGCCGTCGCTCGCGAGGGCCGCTACGGCGCCTGGTCGATGCGCGAGCTGCCGGTCGAGGCCCGCGCCTTCTTCGAGGCCGAGGCGCGGGGTACCCAGCGGGTGACGGACGCGCTGCTGGCGCGGGTGTCCTTCCTTCGCCACAACCTGCTCGACCCGCCGCCGCGGCCACCCGCCGGCGGCTGGGACCTGGTGCTCTGCCGCAACGTCCTCATCTACTTCCGGCGGGACCTCGCGCGGGCGGCCTCCGAGCGGCTGGGGGCGAGCCTTGCGCTCGGAGGCTGGCTGCTCTTCGGCGCGAGCGAGGCGCTCCTCGAGGAGCCGGTGGGCCTGACCTTGGTGAGGCGCCGAGGGCGAGGCGCGCTGCACCGGCCCGCCGAAACGCTGGCGGGCCCGGGCCAGGCGGCTGAGCCTCAGGGCGGTGACCACCCGCCTCGATCCCCGTCGGGCTCGTCTCTGCGATCGTTCTCGTCGTCGGCGCTCCGTCACGTGGCACGAACGACGCTCGGTCGCGCCTCCTCGACCTCGATCGCCGAGCCGTCGCCAGCCGGGGTCGACGCGAGTGATTGCCGCCAACACGGCGGTGCTCGGCCGGCTCGAGCCGAGTCGCCACCGTTCGGGCTGAGCGCTGAGGATTCGTCACATCTGGCACAGATCCGTTCGCCCCGAGCGGAGTCGAGGGGCCGGCTGACCAGGTGCGGACCCAGCGGGCCCTCGACGCAGCCTGTCCTGAGCGAAGCCGAAGGGCTCGGGCTGAGCGGTGACGTGTCGAGATGTGACGAATCCTCAGGGCTGAGCGGGTCGATTGAGACGGCGGCTCCGTTCAGCCCGGCGTCCTCGGCGCAGCCTGTCCTGAGCGGTGCCGGGTTCAGTGTTCCGGACGACCCTGCGAGCTCGTCGGCGCCTGCTGAGCGCGGGGACCTGAAGCTCGCCGCCGCGGGCGCGGGCCGGCCGCGGAGCGCGCTCGCGCTGGTCGAGGCGGGCGATGCGCTCTTGTCCACCGATCGCCTGGGCGCCGCGGCGCGGTTCGCCGAGGCCATCGAGGTGGATCCGCTGTGCCTCGAGGCGCACCTGCACCTGGGCATCGCCCTCCACCTGCAAGGCGACGCGGAGGCGGCGGTGACGGCGCTGCGGGCCGCGCTCCTGCTCGACGGCGGCCTGTGGCCGGCGGCGTTCTACCTCGCGCTGTCCTTCGAGACGCTGGGCCAGTCGCGCGACGCGCTCCGGGAGTACCAGCGGGTCCTCGCCACCAACGACGCGCCGGTCGAGCTCGCCGTGCGCGGGGCCGTGGGCGACGTTCAGACCTGGAGGTCCGACGTGCTCGGGCTGGCGAAGCGGCGGGCGACGGCGCTCCGCAAGGCCAGCTCGCCCCGCGGGCCGTGACGGCCAGGGAAGCGCGCTCGGGCGCTTCGCGGCCGGAACGACCCATCACACGCCGCTCTCGCGCCGCGGTCCTTGGCGAGCGTCCAGCGCGATCCGTGGTTCCCCGCGGTGCGCCTGGGGCTAGAACGCGCCCATGTCCGCGCTGCGATGGCTCGATCACCCGCGCCCGTGGCGCTGGGCGTTCCTCCTGGGCCTCGTGGCGGTCGTGCCCGCGCTCTCGCTCGGCCTCCTGGCCGACGACCACCTGCTGCGCGCCAACTTCCTGCGCGACCCGCGGCTGCCCGAGCTGGAGACGGCCCCCTGGGACGCGTTCCACTTCTACCCGCCGCGCGCGCAGGACGCGGCGGGCATCGACCAGGGCTTCGCGGTCTGGTGGTCGGAGCCCGGCGGAAGAGTCCGCATGTTGCGGCCCCTCGCCTCGCTCTCGCACTGGGTCGACTTCCGGCTCTGGCCCGACCGGCCCTGGCTGATGCACCTTCAGTCGGCGCTCTGGTACGCGGCCCTGTGCGGCGTCGTCGCGGCCCTCTACCGCCGCCTGCTCGCCGGCTGGGCGGCCGGGCTGGCCTCTCTGTTCTTCGTCGTCGACTACACGCACGGCATGGCCGCTGGGTGGATCGCCAACCGCAACGCGCTGATGGCGAGCACCCTCGGCTTCCTTGCTCTGTGGCTGCACATGAGAGCCCGTACGGAGCACCACCGCGCCTCGGCCGCCTTCGCGCCGTTGGCCCTGGCGGCGGGCCTCGCGTGCGGCGAGGTGGCGCTCGGCGCCGCGGCGTTCCTCGCCGCGCACGTGGCGTGCCTGGAGACCGGCGGCCTCGGCCGGCGGCTCCGCTCGCTCGGGCCGTACCTGGTGGTGGGCGCGGGCTGGGCGGCGGTCTACCTGCTCGGCGGCTTCGGCGTGCGCGGCTCGGGCCTGTACACCGCGCCGGGGAGCCTCGCCTTCTTCCGCGAGCTCCCCTCGCGCCTCATGCTCTTGCTCGGCTCGGAGCTGGGCGGGCCTGGGCCGGACTTCTGGCCCTTCCTCGGCCTCTTGCCGCGCGCGGGTCTGCTCGCCTTCGTGGGCGCGGTGCTCGTCCTCGCGGCCGTGGCGCTGGCGCCGCTGGTGCGCGGTGACGCCACGGCGCGCTTCCTCGCTCTGGGCGCCGTGCTCTCGGCCCTTCCCCTCTGCTCCACGTTCCCGTCCTCGCGCCTGGCGCTGGTGCCCGGCTTCGGGCTGATCGGCCTGGTGGCGCTGGCCTGCGCGGCGTGGCGCGCTTTCTCTCCCGCATCGCGGGCCCTCAAGGCCTTCGTGGTGCTGGCCGGCGGCGCGCACCTCGTGCTCTGTCCGCCCTTGCTCGTCTTCATGGAGCGGCGGTCGGGGGCGACCAACGAAGCCTCCGTCGCGCTGGTGCGCGGGCTCCCCGACGAGCCGGCGCTCTCGAAGCAGCGGGTGGTGGTGGTCAACCTGCCGGACCTGCTCTTCACCATCTACCTGCGCGCGACGCTCGCCACGGCGTCCGAGCAGCGCGCGGTGCCGCTGGGCACCTTCCTCCTCGGCCTCGGCACCCACGAGCTCGAGCTCACCCGAGTGGACGAGCGCACCCTCACCGTGCGCGACCCGGCGGGCTTCTTCGGGCACGACGTCTCGATGCTGTTCCGGCCCGAGGGCTCGCCCATGCCCGAAGGCACGCGCGTCGCGACGCCCAACGTCACCGTGGACGTGCAGGCGGCGCGTGACGGCGTCCCCACGCAGGTGGCGTTCCGCTTCGCCGTGCCGCTGGAGGACCCGTCGCTGCGCTGGGTGGCCTGGGACGGAGAGACGCTGGTGCCCTTTCCACTGCCGGCCATCGGTGCTCGGGCGGTGGTCGCGGCGCACACCCACCCGCTCCTCCGCCTGCCGTCCGGCGAGCGGTAGCGCGGGCTCACAGCGGGGATCGGTGCGGCAGTTCCCCGCTGTCAGACCGGAAGCGGCGAGTCTCCTTCAGCGCCGGCGCAGCAGGGCGACCGCGGCGAGGAGGCCCCACACGCCGAGCGCGGCCGGCGTCGTCTGGGCGCCGCAGCCGTAGCGCGGCGGCGGAGGCAGGGGGACCGTCGACGGCGTTCCTCCGTCCACCCCGTGCTTCACGTTGGGGTTGAGGCCGGTCTTGAGCTCGGTGATGTCGGGGATGCCGTCGCCGTCGCTGTCCACGCCGCTGGCCTGCATCGCGTCGAGGGCGGCGGTGAGCTTGGCGTCCTGCTCTCCGCCGGTGGCGCCTGCCGAGCGGACCGAGAGGCCGAAGGGCGTGTTGGCGGTGCCCGCCCCGCCCAGCGCGGTGGTGTGGCAGAGCGTGCAGGCCGGAGCGGTGGCGAGCTGCAGGTGGCTCTGCGTCACCGAAGGGTAGCCGTTCGAGGCCTGCGCGGCGGCGCCGAGGGCCAGGGACACGAGCGTGAGTCGAAGCGGGCGCATGGTGGCGGGCCTCAGAGGAAGACGTGCAGCTGGGTGAGGACGGAGAAGTCGCCCGTCGACGCGCCCTGGGGGCTGGTGAGCACGCGGTAGATGCCGTCGACGCGCACCTCGAGGTGCGGCAGCGGCCAGGCCGTCGCGCCAGCCCACAGGCCGTAGCCGGGGAACTGCGCGCCGTCGCCCTGGTGCATCGCCTCCACCGAGGCCTGGAGGTGAATGCCCGGGTGCGCCTCGTAGTCGCCCTGCAGCAGCGCCGCGAAGCCGAGGCGATCGACCGTGCCCGGCGACTGCCACGCGAGCAGGTTCGCCTCGGCCAGCAGCACCAAAGGCTCGATGGGGCTGTAGCGCGCGAAGACGCCGTGCGCGTGGCGCGTGGTGGGCTTGAGGGTGGCGAGGTCCGCGCCGGCATAGGTGATGAGGCTGGAGACGCCGAGGTAGGTCTTCTCCACCGGGCTGTACTCGCCGAAGAACGAGTAGCCGCGCTGCCGGTAGTCGTCGGGGGCGACCTGGTAGTTGCCCAGAATCGCCATCAGCTCGCCGCGCAGCTTCTCGGTGTTGTACGCGACCGACGCGCCCACCTGCTGGTCGGTGTTGACGTTGGTGTGGGTCAGGTCGCGCACCCACATGATGTGCTCGTTGTTCCTCAGGCCGAAGGGCAGGTTCATGCGCCCGAGCCTGAGCATCACGGTCTCGTCGGCGAGCTTGTAGCCGGCCCAGAACTCGCGGCTCACCGCCTGGAAGGCGCACTGGCCCGCGTTGGGGTTTTGGGGGTCGGCCGCCACCTGCGCCGCCGGGTCGCACACCGGGAAGACCTGGGCGAGCTCGCTGCGCTTGAAGCCCGGGCCCGCGGTCAGGTGGAAGACGGCGTCGCCGGCGTTCACCGTCGCGTAGAGGTCCGTCGCCATGATCAGCGGGATCACCGGCGTGGTGGACCCGGGGCGGAAGTAGGGCCCCGCGCGCACGTTGCCCGACAGGTTCAGCCACTCCGGCAGCTCGACGCCCCAGAGGAAGTTGGCCGACTTCGGCACCTCGGGCTCTTCGCCCGCCTTCGGCCGCACGGTCTTGAAGCGGAGCAGGTTCTCGGCCTGGGCCCGGCCGTACATGGTGAGCTGACCCGCGCCCGACGGGTCGACGTGGCAGGCGGCGCACGAGCCGTAGTGGCGCGCCATCCACGGGAAAGCGAAGGCCGGCGCCGCGACCAGCGTGGTCGCCAGCGTCAGCAAGCGGAGGAGTCTCATGAGGTTCATCGCCGCGAAGGGCGCGGGAGCGCGCCGGGCGCTCTTACTGCTTCAGCGTCAACTTCGCCTTGATGTTCATGTCGGGCTTCACAGTGATGCCCATGTAGCTGCGAATCTTGATGCCGTGGTCCTTGGTGTTGATGGGACCCTCGCCCTCGATGTCGCAGACGCCGGCCTTGCAGCTGGCCTTGTACTTCACCGTGATGTCCTTGGTGGTGCCGTGCATGGTCCAGGTGCCCTTGCACTCGGACTCCAGCGACTTGCCGTCCTCGGGGACCTTGAGCGCCGACAGCGGCACCGAGAGCGACGCGTTGGGCAGCTTCTCGGCCTCGATGTCCTCGAGCATGTGCTTGTTGCGCAGGCTCATGCCGGTGTCGACGTCGTTGAGGTTGATGGCGAAGACGAGGTTCTTGCCGTCGTCCTTCACGTCGATCTTCGTGCAGCTGCCGTCGATCTTGAAGCCTGCCGGGCCCGAGGCGAAGAAGCTCACCTTGCTCTCACCCGCCGCCGTCCACCCGGCGAACGCCGCCGTCGTACCGCACGCCGCCAGAACCACCATCCACTTCGTCATTCCGTTCATCGCACGTCCTCTATGTTGTCCCCTCTTCCTGGCGGACTGTCGCACTTTCCTTCTTTGCTCGGCGCGAGAAAAAGACGCCGGCGCCGGCCGATATTCAACGCTCGAGCGAGGCCCGCGCGGCCACTGAGGTTCTCGCGGTGCGAGGGTGTGGGGTGATCAGCCCCAGGGGCAAAATTGCCCGAGGCGGCGGCGGGGGAACCGTGCGAGTATCGCCCTGATGAGCGTCAGCCGCGACGAGTTCGCCCGCCTGGTCGAGGAGCAGCTCCGCTCGTACGGCGAGGCGCGCCCGGTGACGCACGACGCCCCCCGCGATCGGCTGGTGGTGGGCGAGCCGCCCGGGCCCATGCACTTCGTCTCGCTGGGCAATGCCTACCAGGACTACCTGTCCGCGCCGGAGGGCCTGCGCCGCCGCGTGCTCTCGGGGCGGGTGTGGTCGGTGCCGCCGCGTCCCTCCTCGTTCGAGCAGGAGCGGCTCTTCCGCCACGTACTGCCTCGGGTGCGCGACCGGGCCTGGTTCTCGGCGCTGCGGCGGCAGGCCGAGCTGGAATTGGGCGCCGACGAGAAGGCCATCGAGGAGCTGATGCTCCCCTTCAAGGAGCTCAACTCGCAGCTCGCCGCGCACCTGGCCTTCGAGCTGCCGACCAGCGTGATGGAGATTGGACGCGAGCGCCTCACCTCCTGGAGCGCGGACTTCGAGAAGCTCTACCGGCGGGCGCTCGACAACTTGCGCGAGCGCACGCCCCGGGACTTCTTGAACCCCGAGCCGGGCGTCTTCGTCTCGCCGTACCACGACGGCCTCGACGCCTCGCGCATGTTGCTGGTCGAGCGCATCGAGGCGCTGCCGGTGAAGGGCACGCCCGTGGCCATGGCGCCGACGCACGACGTGCTCCTGGTCACCGGCGACCAGGACGACGAGGGCCTGGGCGTGGTGGCGGCCTGGGCCGAGGAGGCCATCAACGAGCCGCGCGTCAACTCGGCCCTGTGCTTCCGGCTGGAGAAGGGCGCGTGGACGCCCTGGCTCCCCCCGCGGCCGCACCCGGCGTGGCAGAAGCTGAAGCTCCTCCAGCTCCAGACCCTGGCGTCCATCGTGGCCCGCCAGAAGGAAGTGCTGGAGGCCCTGCTGGAGGCGAACGGTCACCCCATCGCGGTGCCCAGCTTCCGCGCCTTCCGCACCCTCTCCGGCGACATCGTCACCTCCGCGGCGTGGACCGAGGGGCAGGAGGCGCTGCTCCCGGAGGCCGACCGCGTCGAGTTCTTGAGGCTCTCCCCCGACGGCAACCCGAAGAACGCCAAGGGCTGGAGCGTGAAGTGGGACGTGGCCAAGAAGACGATGGGCGAGCAGATGCAGCCCACCGGCGACGTCCCCGAGCGCTACCGGGTGAACAGCTTCCCCGAAGAGGGCGCTCTCCTGGCGATGGAAGCCGAGTCGAAGGACGCCTGAAGGCCTCCAAGAAACGAAGAGCCCCCGGGCTGCGGGGGCTCTCGGTACCTCGACGGCGGCGACGCGCTTACTTCTTCTTCGGCGCGGCGTCGGTCTTGGGGGCCTTGCCCGGCGCGGGGGCCTTGGCCGGCTTGGAGAGGCTGCGCACGTAGGCCGCCACGTCGCGGACCTTCTGGTCGTCGTTGAGGACCGGGCCCCAGGCGACCATCAGGGGCGACTTGCCGTTGGCCTGGCCGCCGTCCTTCACCATCTTGTAGATGTACTCGTCGGTCGCCGCCGCCGCGCGCTTCGCGTCGGTGAAGTCGGCCGGCTTGGGGTTGAGCGCCGCGCCGGCGGGGCCGTCGCCCTTGCCCGTGTCGCCGTGGCAGCTCACGCAGAGCTGCTTGAAGGTGGCCTCGCCCTTGGCGGCGTCGCCCTTGATCTCGAACTTCGCCTCGGCCGCGAACGCCACCGCGCCCGCCAGCATCACCGTCGTCATCATCAGCTTGTGCATGTCATCTCCGGGTTGAATGTGGAGGCGCTCTAGAATCTCTCGAACCGCCTCGCAAGCACTCAACGGAGCGCCGCCTCGGTTGTTCAAAGCGGGCTCACGTATGGACCAGCGACCGGCCGCACAGGCGGGCCAGGGCCTCGCCCGCCCCCACCAGGCGGGCGCGCACCTCGGCCAGGTGCTCGGGCGCTGGCTCCACGTCGGGGCCCTGGAGTCGCTGGCCGCCGGAGAGGCGCACCTCCAGCGCGAGGCGGGTCTTGTCCTTGTCGGGGTAGGTGCAGAGCGCGACCGCTTCCACCTCGGCGAGGGGCACGGTCAGAGGGCCGCCGTGGAAGTCCGACAGGTCGCCGCCGGCGAGCGGGGAGCCGGTGACGGTGCGGCGGGCGCCGTCGACCTCCAGGCGGACGCCGTGTCGCCAGCGGCGCGCCGAGCGCCAGGTCGAGGCCACGCCGATGCCCGCCACCAGGAAGAGCAGCCCGGCGAAGGGCCAGGTGAAGCTCTCGGCTCCGGCGAGCCGGGGGTCGAACGCCACCACCACGCCCAGCGCGACGGAGCCCAGCACGGTGACGGCCTTCTTCAGCGTGGCCCGGCGCTCGTCTCCCGACGGCGCGGTGAAGCTGAGGCCGCCCGCGTCGGCGCGCGTCACGTGCCACGCCCCGAGCACGTCGTCGACGGCGGGCGCGCTCACCTGGGCCTTCGTGGAGACGGTGTGGGCCATCGTGGGCAGAGTCTCACCCGACGGGGAGCGTGGGCGAAATCGTTTCCACGCGCTGGCGTAGAATGAGCGCATGACGCTCGTGGACGTCGGCCGCTACGTGAAGAGCCCGCTGGTGCCCTGGTGGCGCAAGGCCCTGGTGGTGGTGGCGGCGGTCTACGTCGTCCTGCCGGTCGACATGGTCCCCGACGTGCTGCCCATCATCGGCTGGCTCGACGACGTGGGCGTGGTGGGCGCGGTGCTGACCTTGCTCGCGCGCGACATGAAGCGGGTGCGCGAGGCGGCGGTCGAGGGAACCGTCGTCGAGAGCAGGGCACCCTGAGCTCGAGGGGTGCCGACCTTCCGATCCACCTTCTGAACTCGATGCTCCAGCGCTAGGGTCCGCCGGCTCTTCGCCCGAGGACCGCTCATGCCCCGCTCCCGTCTCCTGCTCGCCGCCGTCGTCTCGCTCGCGGTGGTCGCCGCGTGCCGCACCGTTCAAGCCACCGGCCCGTCCATCTTCGACGAGGTCGTCGAGGGCATCCGCGAGCTCGACGGCGGCCTGGTGGACATCGTCCTCCCCGACGGCGGCTCCGAGACCTTCCCGGCCTCCGACTACGAGCCGCCCTTCTGCGACGCGCGCCTCAACCCCACCATCCCGTTCCCACCGGAGCTGAAGGACGCGGGCGTGTACGGCGAGGTGCAGGTGAAGTGCATCGTGCAGGTCAACGGCTTCCAGCGCGAGTGCAAGCTCCTGCAGGGCGTGGGGGCGATGGACCAGCCGGTGATGGCGACGGTGAAGATGTGGCGCTGCAAGCCCGCGGTGCTGCACGGCGTGCCGGTGGCCTCGCAGCACGTGACCTTCGTGAGCTTCAAGCCGAAGGAGCCGCCGCCGCCGCCCGCGCCGACGCTCGCGCCCGCCGCGCCGATCCCCGCCCTGCCGGCCGGTCTGCCCGAGGTGAAGGCGCCGCAGGACAACCCGCTCAGCCCCGAGAAGGTCGAGCTCGGCTTCCAGCTCTTCTTCGACAAGCGCCTCTCCAAGGACGGCTCGATGTCGTGCGAGAGCTGCCACCACCTCGCCAACGGGTGGACCAGCGCTCAGGCGCTCGACGCCAAGGTCGGCGGCGGCATGAACACCCGCAACGCGCCGAGCATGCTCAACCTCGGCACCCACCCCTTCTTCTACTGGGACGGGCGCATGCCCACCCTGGAGGCGGTGTCGGCGGCGGCCTGGAAGGGCCAGCTCGGGGCCGACCCGGCGGAGAACGCCAAGGCGCTCAACGCACAGCCTACGACCAAGGCGCTCTTCGACCGCGCGTTCGGCACCACCACCGGCGCGACGGCGGAGAACGTGCCGATGGCGCTGGCGTCCTTCTTCCGCGCGCTCGGCAACGGCAACTCGCCGTGGGACCGCTTCACCGCCGGCGACAAGACCGCGATGAGCAAGGAGGCGCAGGCGGGGTGGACGCTGTTCCAGAAGGCGGGCTGCGTGACCTGCCACCTGCCGCCGCTCTTCACCGACTTGGACTTCCACGCGCTCGGGGTGAACGACGATGCGGGCCGGAAGAACGCCACCAAGCTCGACGCCGACCAGGGCAAGTTCAAGACGCCGTCCTTGCGCAACGTGGCCCTCACCGGGCCCTACCTGCACGACGGCTCGGCGAAGACGCTCCCCGACGCGGTGGCCTTCATGGCCAAGGGCGGCAACGTGAAGCCTGGCAGCGACCCGAAGCTGAAGCCGGTGAAGCTGTCGAAGAAGGACGCGGCGAACCTGGAGGCGTTCTTGAACGCGCTCACCGGCGAGTCGAACTTCACCGCCGCGCCCGCGCAGCCGTGAGACGGGCCTCGGCGATGCTCCTCGCGGCGCTCTCGGCCTCCTCGTGCCACAAGCGCCTGCCCGAGGGGCCGCCGTCGACGGTGGTGTGGGTCGCGGGGAAGATCCGCACCCTCGACCCGAAGCAGCCGGTCGCCGAGGCGCTGGTCACCCGCGACGGGAAGCTGGTCTTCGTGGGCTCGAAGCAGGCGGCGCTCGAGGCAGCGGGCTCCGACGCGGCGGTGGAGGAGTGGCCGAATTCGACCATCGTCCCCGGCCTCGTCGACGCGCACGCGCACCTCACGTCGCTCGGTCACGCGCAGGCGGAGGTCTCGCTTCTGGCCGCGCGCTCGGAGGCGGAGGCCGTCGCGCTGGTGACGAAGGCGCCCCGGTCGGCGTGGCAGGGCGGGTGGCTGCTCGGGCGCGGGTGGGATCAGAACGACTGGAAGGACGCACGCTTCCCGACCAAGGCCTCGCTCGACGCGGCGCTGCCGTCGACGCCGGTGGTGCTGACCCGCATCGACGGGCACGCGGCGTGGGTGAGCTCCAGAGCGCTCGCGCTCGCGGGCATCGGGCGCGACACCGCCGATCCGGCCGGCGGCCGCATCGTGCGCGACGAGAAGGGCGAGCCCACCGGCGTGCTGGTGGACAACGCCATCGACCTGGTCAGCGCGAACGTGCCCGCGCCGTCGAAGGAGGAAGTGCAGCAGTGGCTCAAGTCCGCGCTCGAGACCTGCGCGCGCCTCGGGCTCACCGGGGTGCACGACGCGGGCATGAACCTGGCGACGTTGCGCGTGCTGCGCGACTGGGACCTGCTCGGCGTGCTGCCGGTGCGGCTCTACGCGATGGCGGACGGGCAGGGCGCGGAGGCCGATGAGTTCCTCGGCATGGGGCGCTTCAAGGGGCGCAAGCTCGAGCTGCGGGCGGTGAAGCTGCTCGCCGACGGCGCGCTGGGCAGCCGCGGCGCCGCGCTCGAGGCTCCGTACGCCGACGAGCCCTCGCAGAAGGGCTTGCTGTTGCTCACCCCCGAGCAGCTCGAGGCCCGCGCCAAAGGGTTCGCGAAGGCGGGCTTCCAGGTCGCGGTGCACGCCATCGGCGACCGGGCGAACGCGCTCACGCTCGACGTGCTCGAGAAGCTCGAGGCGGCGCACCCCGGCGGCCGGCACCGGGTGGAGCACGCGCAGGTGCTCCAGAAGCAGGACGTGGAGCGCTTCGCCAGGAGCGGGCTGGTGGCGAGCTTCCAGCCGACGCACGCGACCAGCGACATGCCGTGGGCCGAGGCGCGGCTGGGCGCGGAGCGGCTCGCGTTCGCCTACGCCTGGCGCGCGGTCCTCGACACCGGCGCGCACGTGGCTTTCGGCAGCGACTTCCCGGTGGAGCACCCGAACCCGCTGTGGGGTCTGTACGCGGCGCGCACGCGGCAGGACCGCGCGGGGCACCCTGAGGGTGGCTGGCGGCCGGAGCAGAAGGTGACCGGCGAGGAGGCGCTGCGCGCGTTCACGTTGGGCGCGGCGTGGGCGTCGTTCTCGGAGGGCGAGCGCGGCTCGCTCGAGGTGGGCAAGGACGCGGACTTCGTGGTGCTGCCGGTGGACCCGGTGGACGGCGAGGCGAAGGCGCTGCTCGACGCCAAGGTGCAGGTGACGGTGGTGGACGGGGTGGACGTGTACCGGGCGCTGACGCGCTGACCTCGTCGAAGCGCTCCTCTGGCGCGGAGCGAGTCGGCCTGGTTGTCGCGAGCCGGCGGCGGTATTACGATTTTGAGCATGCGTCATACCCGAAACCGAAAGACCGGCCTTCGCACCATCTCCATCAAGGTGCCTCAGGAGACGAGCGCCCGCCTGGTGCGCTTGGCCCGCGAGCGGAAGTCCACGGTCTCGGCCGTCGTGCGTGACGCCATCGAGCGATATGACGCCCCGCTCAAGGGCTCGTTCGCCGATGTCGCCGGAGACCTGATTGGCTGCATCTCCTGGGGGCCGGGCGACCTCGCGACCAACCCCAAGCATCTCCGGGGCTATGGCAAGTGAGTCTGCCCATCGTCATCGACACCGGGCCTCTGGTTGCGTTGCTCGACGACAAGGAAGCGAAGCACGGCACGGTTCGTGAGCGGATCGCGGGGCTTCCCGTACCTCTGCTCACGGTCGAGTCGGTGCTGTCAGAAGCCGCCTTCCTGCTCGCTCGGGCGCCGAAGGGACCCGCGTCCGTGATGGAGTTGGTTCGACGCGGCGCCGTTTCGGTTCCGTTCCGGATTGAGGCGGAGGCGAAGTCCGTCGAGCTGCTTCTGCGCACGTATGAGAACGTGCCGATGTCGCTGGCCGATGCCGCGCTGGTCAGGCTGCTCGAGCTCACGCCCAAGGCCCGCCTCTTCACCTTCGACTCCGACTTCCGCATCTACCGGCTCCACGGGCGCCGAGCGGTCCCGCTCCTCGACTGAGCGCACGCGCAACGCCCCCTGGCGCTGGGGCACCGACCCGCAGGGCGGCGCGCGCCGTCACTTGAGGGCCGTCGCGGAGGCGCCTCCGCCCCTCGACGACGAGGCGGCCCGGCTCCGCTCCCACAGGAAGCGGTAGGCCTCGAGGATGTCGTCGTCGAGGTGCAGCCGGTAGAGGGCCTCCACCGCGAGGCGGGAGCTGCGCGAGCGGTCGCCCGTGCGCGGGCCACCTCCCGAGTCGACGCCGTGGTGCACCACCCGGGCACGCGGCGTGTGCCAGAACGTCGCCCCGGCCCGCTGCAGCCGGTACCCCAGCTCGATGTCCTCGAGCCCCCAGACCTGCAGGTGCCGGTCGAAGCCGCCGACCCGCTCCAGCAGCGGCCGCGACACCGAGAGGTTCCCGGTGAAGACCTTCACCCACCACCGCTCGAAGCGCTGGTGAAGCTGGAGCTGACGGCTCCGCGCCACCTGCGTCGCCACGGCCGCTTCGTCTCCGCCCTCGAACTCGCGGCTGCCCAGCACGACGTCGTAGCCCCGCAGGCCCCAGCGCAAATGGTCGGCGAAGCAGCCGGGCTCGACGTGCTGGTCGGGATCGAGGAACAGCACCCGGGGGGCCCGCGCGTGCTCCAGCCCGACCTGCCTCGCCAGCCCCGCGCGGAACGTGAAGGTCCCTGGCCGGTAGGGGACGGCCCGGTCCAGACCGAGAATCGTCACGTCGCAGCGCCCGGCGACCTCGCGCGCGAGCTCGACGGCGACCTCCCGCGAGTGATCGCGACTCCCGTCGTCGACGAGGATGAGCTCGAGCTGGCCCTCGAAAGCCTGCGCGGCGGCGGACGTCATGAAGCGTCGAAGGCTGCGCTCCTGGTCGAGCAGGGGCGAGACGACGCTGAGCGCGACCTCGGAGCGAGCCCGTAGCTGGCAGAGCACCTCCACGCGCGGCCGGCAATTCTCGGGCACCAGCCCGAGCGCCGTGAAGTCGACCGGAGCGGCGACCAGCGGCCAGCCCTGCTCGTCGGCGAGCTGCTTCACCGCCACGACGACGTCCAGCCACTCGAAGACCGAGACCGCGGTCCCCGCGTCCCAGAACGGAATGGCCAGGGCGCAGCTGTCGAACGCGCGCCCGTGGACGGCGGCCCGCACGGCGGGCCACCGCTCCCTCAGCGCCGGCGTCGCCTCGAGAACGAGCTGACCGCCTCCATCGAGCTCGCTCGTGGCCGCGCGGGCACGGTCGATCAGCGCGGCGTCGCTCTCTTCGGCGCGAAGCTCCAACGACCACCGGCGCGTGGAGGCGCGCGGGGCCGCCGCCGCCACGGGAGCACGCGAAGGGGACGGGGCGGTCGCCACCGCTCCAATCACCTCGGGCCCGAAGCCGCGAAGCCACAGCGCCTTCTCGAGCGCTTCGATCGAGGCCTGCGCCTTGCGCCGCGTCCTCGCCGCCTCGGGTGGGGCCGTCGGAGTCAGGCCGGGCAGCGCAGCGAACTCCGCGCAGGCGTCGAGGTAGGCCTCGGCGTGCTCGGCCGTCCCAGGCCCGACGCGCAGGTCCAGGACCAGGGAGCCGCCGGCCGACCGGGCGCGCTCCGCCACGAGGGCGTCGAGCGCCACCCACAGCGTTCGGATGGGCGCGGCCGGCCGGAAATCGGCCGGAAACCATGGGGTGACGTCGAGGCGCGGCCCGACGGCGTGGCCGAGGACCGCCTCGGCCTGCTTCTTCGCGACGCGCGACAGGGGCACCGGTCGCGCGCCCGAGTCGAGCACCGCATCGAGGACGGCGGCGAGCTCGCGCCGGGCCACCGCTCCCCACAGGTGTTGCGGGTGCACGACGAGCCCCGCCTCGCCGCGCCGGGCGGCGGCGGTCGCGAGCCCGTCGAGCAGCTCCGCGGCCGTGGAGGGGCGCTCGTCGCTCCAGGACCACGCGTCGGCGGAGACGCGGGCGACCGGCAGCAGCGGCCGCCGTGGTCGTCCGGTGAGGTGTGAGACGAAGCGGCCGCCGAGATCGCCCCAGACGGCAGGCAGCCACACCGGCGCGCCGTCGTAGGGCGCCGAGTATCCGCCGCGAAACCGCGCGGGGAAGCGCTTGGCCAGCTCCCTCAGCCCGGTCCGCAGGGCCGCGGTGTCCTCGGGCGAGGGCTCGTCGCCGAAGGACAGCTCGCCGCGCCGCGCGCCGTCACGGTGCAGCGGCAGGTGCGAGTACCCGTGCTGCGAGACCTCGAACCGTCGCTCCGGATCGACGGCGTCGAGCGCGGCGTCGTCGAGCCCCGACAGGGCGGGGACGACCTCCAGCGTTGCCGCCTGGCCCCGCGCGCGCAGCAGCTCGAGCAACCACCGCAGCGGCTCGTCCAACGTGCAGACGTCGTCGATGCGCAGGAAGAAGGGGCGCCCGCGCAGCGCCTCCAGGGCCGGGGTCGCGGGCCGCGCCACGCGGGCTGGCACGGGGGCGGTCCACGCCTCCGCGCGCTCGG
>JBBIOE010000175.1:0-17964 GCA_037443525.1 Archangiaceae bacterium
CATGCTGTTTCCAGAGGGCGCTACCGGGACGTCCCTGGGCGACCAAGCGCCAGGTGCCCTTTTCGCACCAATATGACGCCCAATATGACCGCCGCCGGTCCATGGGAGTCCCGTGAACCGAACTAAAGGCGCCGGGTGTGGCCCGCCGGGTCGACGACCGCAATCGGACGCCCCTCCCCGTCATATTCGAGCGCCCACAAGGCTTCGCGAATGCCGCCGGTGGCGTCGAGCACTCGGTCGACGACTTCATAGGGCACGTCACGTCGGTTGGTACGAATGGTCCGAAACAGCGGAGTGGCCCCCGGAGCGGTGTCGTCGGCATCGTATTCGTCGCGCTCCAGCGGTCGGATGACGGTTCGCAGCACGCTGCCGTCCGACCGCGTGTGTTTGACGATGCGTCCAGTCGCGTCGTACACGAACGAGTCGAATGGCGTCTCCGAGGGAGGCTCGGCGTCGCCGGCGTCCGCGGTGAAGGCGTGGAACTGCTGACGGATCTGCCCGAGGACGGTGTACTCGGATGCTCCAGAAACGAGCCACGAGTTCCCGACTTGCTTGGATGTCCGGAGCTTGCGGCCAAGTCCGTCGTGCCACGAGACGGTGATCGACGTCTTCGTCCCGTCATGATCGAGCCTGGCGCGGGTCGTGAGCAGGCTCACCGGCGAGCTGAGCGCGTACGAATACGTCTCCGTCGGCAGCTCGAGCGTATCCCCCGGGCGGGCGATGGCCACGACCCGGCCAAGCGCGTCGTAAGCGGCCGACGACACGGCGCCCGTCTGGTCCGTGGCGGAGAGGGTGTTGCCGGTTCCAGGGTCATGCGAGGCGCTCCACTGCAGGTCCCCGCTTGGCCCGGTTATGCGCTCCGAGGTCGCGAACGTGTGCGTCGCATCGTAGGTGATGGTCCGCTCGAGGCCATTGGGTCTGCGAACGCGAGCGATGTTGCCGTACGCGTCGTAAGCGTTTCTCTCCAAATCGACGAAGTGGGTGCCCGACACCCAGGCCGACTTCCGTGAGAGGAAGCCGCTGGTGACTTGTCCCAAAGGAAGTCCCTGGAACTCGGGACCGTCATAGTAGAAATCGGTCTCTCCCAGTCGCGTGCCTGATTCGTCCGTCGAGACAACGGTCGCGGGAAAACGGAGCAGCCAGCGGCCCTCGTCGATGGCGTAGGTGGTCGTTGAGATGTGCCCGTCGCTGCCGCCCCGAGCGTGCGGCGTACCCGTCGCGCCGAGTTGGTGAGCAACTGTTATGTTTCCATAGGCGTCGTAGTCGGACGTCTCCTCGACCTGGGTCGGCGACGTCAGTCCTTCGAAGCGAGCAGTGAGCCTCCTGCGGAGCCTCGCCCCCACAACCTTCGTGGTTCCGTCGAGTCCGGTCGCGTAGGTCGCGGTATCCCAGGTCGTGGTCACCCGTGAGAAGACATACCCGCTCGGAGTCCTCGTCTCGATGGAGAGCTCGCGACCCTTCAGCACCTCGGTCGTCTCGCCCAGGTCGAAGTCGTGCGCGTCGATGGAGTCGGGTGAGTCGACGTCGCCCAGCGCCCGGCGCTCAGCGTGTGCGAAGCCGCGAAACTCCCGGTTGGACGGCGCGAACCAGGGATCCCGGTACTGGTACGCAGTCACGAGCATGTGACCACGGCCATCGGAGAGCCGCGTCGAGGCCAGCATCTGCACCGAGAACGGGAGCGCGTGGGACCACGCCGCGCCGCGATCGCGCGCGAGCTGCGCCTCGAAGCCGCTGTTCGTGTAGCCGAGCACCAGGTCCTTCCCGAGGCCGTTCTGAACCCGAGTGAGCAGGTTGGGCCGCACGTCACCGACCACGTCGAGGTAGACGAGGCGCTGGTCGGCGGCCGCCGTCGGAGTCGACCAGACGACGTCCATGGTGCCGTTCCCATTCATGTCCGCGAACCGCACGGCCGTGACCGTCGCGTTCCGGTGCGGCGTCGAGGCGATCGTCACCTTCGTCCCGAACGCGCCGGCCGCCGACAGGGGCCAGTAGTCGACGTGATCGGTGTCGACCCAAACGAGGTCGGTCAGCCCGTCTCCGGTGAGATCGGCCAGGAAGAGGTTCGCCTCGCCCGTCGTGCCGACGTCGGGAGCGCCCTGAACATCGACGGGCGCGGCGAAGGTTCCCCGCCCGAGGTGCGGCCAATACCGGATGCTCCCGGTTCGGACCATCACCAGATCAACGAGGCGGTCGCCGTTCATGTCGGCGAGCTTGAGGCGCGGGTCGGTGAACGAGAGCGAGGTCATGCCCGGGGGGAGCGGGGCCGCGGTAGGGCCTTCCCAGCTGCCGTCGCCGCGGTTCCGCCACAGCGAGAGACCGCTCGAGGTCGACTGCGCCACGTCGGTGAGCCCGTCGTGGTCGAAGTCGAGCATGCGCACGTTCGGGTCTTCGAACGCGAACGCCGGTGCGTTGGTGAAGATGACGCTGCCCCCCCACGCGCCGCGAGCCGTGTTGGGGAAGAACTTGAAGGAGCCCACCGTGGTCCCGAGCTTGGCGATCAGATCCGAGAAGCCATCTCCATCGAGATCGGCGACTTGGACACCCGGCGAGCTGAGCGCGACCGACGGGCTCGACGTCAGGCTCACCGGCGTCGCGAAGCGCAGCCCGCCCTCGTTGTACGCGACCGTGTGACCCGAGAGCGCGGCGTGCAGGGCGTCGGGGTAGCCATCCCCGTTCAGGTCGATGAGCTCGTCGTCGCTCGCGCTCGGCCCGGGAATGGCCGCCGGGACCCGCTGCATGGTGAAGGGCTGCCGGGCCCCGGCGATCTTAGAGTACTCGAAGGTCACCGTGGGAAGGCTCGTCACGCCGTCGGAGCCCGTCTCCGTGACGCCGACCAGCAGCGAAAGCCCGTTCGGCGCGTCGTAGTCCAGCCGGTACGAGCGCACCAATGCGTCCTGCGCGTACATGCGCACCGCTCGTAGGCGCCGGGCCGTGGTGACGGGGAAGCCGGCCTTGTAGTCGACCACCGGGTCCGGCCGCGCCTGGTACTCGAGCTCGACGTGGTTCCTCGCCGCGCCGGCGCGCGCGTTGTAGTCGATGCGAGACAGGTAGCTCTGGCCGCGGTCGAGCGCGTAGGTCTGCACGACCTGATTGCCGGCCCGGTCGACGATGGCCTCGAGCATCCACGCGAAGGTGTGCCCGCCGGCCTCGGTGCGGGCCTCGGGGGAGACCCCGAACCGGAGCACCGAGCCGTCGGGCGTGTCAGCCTCCCAGTGGTTGCCCGACCGGCGCACCCGGAGGAAGCGCCCCTCGTTCTTGAAGCGGTAGACGCCCGCCGACACCTCGACGAGCTCGGCGCCGTCGAGGAGGAAGACGTCGCTCGCGTCGTAGCGCGGCAGCCCCTTGTCGGTTCGAACCTGAATGCTCGACAGACCGAGCGACCAGCCGAGTCCCACCGACCCGTTCCCGAAGCCGCTGTCGTACGAGAGGCCCATCGAGGGCGCGAGCCCTCCGGTACCTGGCGGGACCTTCATCGCCACCCGCTGGCGGACGCTCCCCGAGTTCAAGTTCGCCTCGAACGACTCGCCCAGACCCTCGATGCTCCCCGGCCCGCTGGGCACCGAGACCGCGGTGGGCCGAGCGCCGGACTTGTCGTCGGCAAACGCGGCCACGCCCGCCAGGACAAGGGCGGCGCAGAGAAACCGAATCATGGCCGCCCTCACTGGATGGTGTACGCGTCGTGCGTGAACGTGAGCTCGATGTCGTCGAGGCCGCTCAGATCGAGCCCGCGGTTGGCCGGCTCGCTGGAATCGATGATGAGCTCCCAGCCCGTTGTCAGCACCGCGCGCTCCTTCATCTCGAAGTTCTCCTGAAGCGCAGGCGAGCCGGGCGGGGCGTTGATCGCTGCCTGCGCGACGGCCTTGAGAGATGTGTTGCCCTTGCCGCTCACGTCGTAGGGAATGAGCGGAGCCGTGCCGTCAGTGCCTCTGGTGAGCGCCCTTAGGAAGCTCGTCCCTCCGTGTATGAGTGCCACCTCAGCCGACGTGACGCCGGCTCCGAGGCTGTCTCCGATCAGGTTCACACGAATCGAGCTGATGCGATCGGAAGCGATGGCCGAAGAGAAGATCGGGTTCGCCGAGTCGATGGTGGAGAAGCGGATGTGGAAGTTCCCGTCGGCGTCACGGTTCGCCGGAGAGGCCACGAATGCGCGAAACCGAGCTTGCGCATTGACGACCTGACCCGTCGACAGATTCTTGATCGGAGCGTTCATCAGAAGAATCCTGTCGCGCAGCGAGATCACTTCCGTCCTCAACTGGGTCGTCGGTGACATGTTGAACTTCGAGTCGAGTTTGGCGAGGAAGAGCTCCAGGTCGTGGGGCGATCGCGCCCCCCAGAGCTCGCTCCACGAGAGGTCCACGCTCTGGTTGAGCTGGTAGTCGAGGGCGCGCGCGGAGAGGTACGCCCACCGCAGCGCGTCCTGGCCGGCGACCAGCGCCTGCCGTGCAGTGTAGTTCGAGAAGACGCGGTACGAGAGTGCGTGCTGGGCATTGGTGGTGCCGACCGAGACTTGCCGCTTCCTCTCCGCGACGAGCCCTTGCGCCTTCTGGATCGCCGCCACGACGCGCCCGTTGGCCTGCGCGACGGCGAGCAACGCGATGTCCTGGTCGATTCGGAGCGAGAGGAGCTGCAGGTGCTTCGACTTGATGACCGCGGCGGAGTTGATGAGCTCCACGGTCGAGTGGCTGAACTCGAGCTGCGCCTGCTGATCGATCTGCAGCGCGGCCTTGTCGGCATCGAGGTTCGTGCGCGCGGCGTTGGCCATCAAGTTGACCCCCGTGTTGACGAAGCTCTCGACGATGGCAACGGGGTTTCCGCTCAACCCAGCCTCGACGAAGCCGACCGCGTCGTGGGCGAACTGCTGCATGGTGTTGATGTTGGCCAACTCGACGTCGATGGCGGCCACCTTCTGGCCGTTCGAGCGAATCAGCATGGCGTTGTTCTCCGAGACTTTGGCGACCGCCGCCGCGCGGTCCTGTTCGATCTTGATCTCGGCGACGATGTTCTGCGCCTGCTGCACGACCTGACCGACGCGCTTGGAGGCCGCCTGGGACTCCATCCACAGCTGGGCGACCTCGCTCGCGTTCGTGGTGCCGAGATCACTGCCGCAGGTGCTCAAGTCATCGCTCGACGTACCGCACAAGGCCTTGAGCTGAGTGTCTATGTTCTGCATCTGCTGACCGAACTCGGTATTGAGAGCCGCCTGCGACGACTCGAACTGGCGCGAGGCATTGTTGGCGTTCTCGTAGAGACCCTTCCACGTGGTGAAGGCAGTGCTCGCGGACGCCCGGATCTGCAAGTAGTTGCTGCTCGAAACGCCCAAGACGTACTTCCAGTAGAACGGCACGTACCCCGGCGCATAGCCGAACGCATTGCGGCCGAGCGCCACCTCGTCGAGCGCGCGGCGGAGGTCGTTCCAGTGCGCGGAAAGCTCGCTGACCTCCGGTGCCCAGGTCGTTGGGCTCGCGGCAACGAGCTGCCCCAGGCCCGCTGCAAGGTAGTAGGTGGCCAGGAGCGTGCGGGTGAGCGTCGCCTTCGCCTGAACGTCGTCGCCCTGCTTCCTCTGTGTCAGCGCCAGATCGTTCGAGGCGATCATCAGGGTGGACCCGGTGTTCAACGCACGCCGAATCGCCTCTCCGGCGGCGCGCGGACCCGTCGCGACGTTGCTCGGAAACGGCACCTTGTGGGCAAGGCTCGTGGCTGGGAAGGCCGCCAAGGCCGTCAAGATGCCGGGATCGCCGATCGCGATCGCGCCGGGTGTCGGAGAGAAGAGCCCGGCCTCGAGCTTGGTGATGCCGTTCTGAAGGACCTGAGCGTCGCTCGCGAGCGTCGCGGTCGGCGAGAACCAGGCGTCGTGGGCGACGGCGATCGCCGAGTTTCCGTCGAACAGGGCGGCATCGGCCGGAACCTCCGCGAGGTCGATGAAGTTGGCCTGTGAAACCGTGCTGTTCGTCGCGCGCGCGGAGCGCAACTCCCAGTACTGCGCGCACCGCAGGTACGAAGGGTCGAAGCGTGGCGTGGTGCACCCAGTGCGAATGCAGCCATCGACTCCCGTGTAGCCGACGACGGAATTGAGCTCGCCGAAGAAGGCGAGCGCGGCGGGAGCGCTCGCCGCGGGAGGGGTGTAGTTGAGGAAGGCGAGCGCGTTCGTCGAGAAATTCGAGGGCGCCGTGGAACAGGCCGTCCCGGGGCAGGAGTTGCAGAGCTGGTAGGCTGCGCGGGGATTCCCCGAGGCGTCGACGAACGGGTCGGGCACCGGCGGCACCGTGAACGACAGCGGCGGCGCGATGGTCCCCTGCCGAACGGGCCCGACGCGGGTGAGCGTGACGTGCCCGGTCACCACGGCCCCTGCCCCGACGAGACCCTTGATGGTCTCCTTGAACGTTCCCACGACTGTGGCGGCTCCCGTCGGCGCCAGCGTCAGCTCGACCAGGCGAGTCATCGGGGTCGGAATGACGGGGTTCGCCGTCGTCCCCGCCGCCGCGGCGAGCTCGAACGTCAGGTCGAGCTCGGGTGAATTCGCCGTTCCCGCGAGCGCTCCGGTCACCGCGGCATTGACGGGGTAGACGGCCGAACGCTCGCCGTCGACCCACCCGGTGACCGTGGTGCCCTGCTCTTGGAGGATGATGGGAACCGCGTGCGTGCCCAGCGCGATCGGCTGTTCGACCGAGAAGCTGGCCGTCCACTCCCCGTCGATGGTGGTCGCGAGGGTGAGGGGCAGGCGCACCGTCCCCGCGGTGGTGTTGATGGCGACGAAGGCGGCGCTCGACGCGGAGAGCTTCGCGCGATCGAGGGTGACGGTCAGGGTGACGGGCTGTCCCGACACGCTGCCCTCGAAGGGGCTCACGCTCAGCCAGGGTTGGCTGGAGAGGGCGCGGAAGTCGAACGGATCTCCGCCCGCGTTGGACAACGAGACGGTGAGGCTGGTCGCCGAGCGGCCGAAGTCGAGCAGCGCGGGCGTGAGCACGGGACTGCCCGCGCTGCGCGGCGGCGCGGCCGGCGGTTGACCCGCCTGCGCTTCGACGACGCACTGGCCGCGGACGTCACAGACGGTACCGTTGGCGCACTGCGCGTCACTGAGGCAATCGTGCCCGCACGCCCCGAGCTTGCAGTAGTCGCCACGGGAGCAGTCCGCGTCGATGGCGCAGCCCGCGTAGCTCGTCGACGTCGGGGGCTTCGCGGCGCAGACGCCTTGCGTGCACGCTTCGTTTGCGAGGCAGTCGGCGTCCGCGCTGCAGGCCGGCCGGCAGATGTGATTGGCGGGGCAGCCTCCAGAGGGAGTGCCCCCATCGTCGCGCGGCGGCGGTGGAGAGCAGCCGAGCAATGCAATGCAGGTCGTTACAGCGATCGATGGAATGAGGCGCACGCGACTTCCCCCGTTCATTGAAGTGTTACTGCCCGAACTGTCGATGGTATGGTACGGGCTTTCTGTCGCCAAGTTGAAAATTAGCATCGAGGGGGTCGTCATGCGCGCTGCGGCAATCTGGACTTTCCTGGTCGTCATGGGCTCGCTGGGCTGCGGGATGCCACCGTCGGGAGCGGATTCGGGCGCCGGAGGCTCGGCGGGTGGCGGAGCCGGAGGCGGGGCGGGCGGCTCTTCTGGAGCACCGCTCGCCATCGTGACGCAATCCCTCGCGGCGGCGACCGTGGGGCAGGCGTACGCACAGTCGGTCTCGGCAACGGGAGGCAAGGCGCCCTACATCTGGGGGGTCTCGACGGCGAGCGCAGAGCTGTCGTGGCTGCACATCGATTCGACCAGCGGGCAGCTCTCGGGGATTCCGACCCAGGCCCTGGTCGCCGGCGGGCGCGTGACGCTCGCCGTGACGGATCAGGCGGCGACCACGGCGACGAAGGAGCTCGCGCTGGTCGTCCTGGGCTGCACCGAAGGCGCGGTCGTCGACTGCGTCTCGAGCGCGAACGGCATCTGCACCACAGGGAAGCAACAGTGCACCAACGGGACGTTGCCGGCTGATTGCCCCGGGTCGCTCTCCGTGGACCGCGCCCGCTGTGGCACGTCGTGCGGTCCCTGCGGCCCCCAGGCCGACTCGTGCACGGGCGGCGCGTGCACCTGCGGCTCGTCGGCGGCGTGCTCGTCGGCGCAGGCCTGCTGCGGAGGCTCCTGCACCCCCCTGGACTCGGTGAACCACTGCGGCTCCTGCTCGAACGACTGCCAGGCGCAGGCTGGCCCGAACGTCGCCGCGGTCTGCGCCTCCGGGCAGTGCGCCTTCATGTGCAAGGCCGACTACCAGAACTGCTCGACCAGCCCGACGAGCAACGGCTGCGGCTCGTTCCGGCCCGCGGATCCGCGCAACTGCGGAGCGTGTGGCAATGACTGTGCGCCGACGCCCCTCGATGCCGGTACCAGTTGGTGGGGCTGCGACGCCGGAACGTGCCAGATCGTCTGTCAGACACGAACCCGGGACTGCGATGGAGATTTCCGAAACGGGTGTGAGCAGCCCATCGACGTCAATCACTGTACCGCCTGTAATGCTTCCTCCTGCCCGGTCGCGGGCACGAATCACATCTCAACTTCAAACTGCGTCGTGTCGGGATCTGGCTTCGCCTGCTCAATCGTGTGCATGAGTGGGTATACGAATTGCGACACGGCCATCAACAATGGTTGCGAGAAGAACACGGCTGGCGACATGGCGAACTGCGGGACCTGTGGCCACGTGTGCGATCCGGCACTGACCGACAACTGCACGGGGGGAACGTGCATGTGTGGCTCGAGCGGCGTCTGTGCCCCCGATCAACGCTGCGTCGGCGGACAGTGTGTCTGCAACAGCACCTCGTGCACGGGCTGTTGCTCCGGCAACTCCTGTCTCCCGGGAACGAGTAACAGCTGGTGCGGGTTCGGTGGCTTGTCGTGCCGGCCATGCCAATGGCCGATGCCATCCTGCCAGCCGTGTACGGCGATCGGGTGTGGGACGCTCGGCGGTTCGTGCCGATAGGGAAGCGTCGATGGCGGCAGCCCGAGTTGCTCGCCGCCGCAGCGCCGGGCAGCCACCGCCTGTCAGAGGAAGACGTGCTCGCGGTGCTCTCCGAACACCGCGCGCAGCGCGTCCGACACCTCGCCGAGGGTGGTCTCCACCTTCACCGCCTCGAGGATCAGCGGCACCAGGTTCTCGGTCTCGGTCTTCGCCGCGCGGGCGAGGGCGTCGAGCGAGCGCCTCACCGCGTCGTTGTTCCGTGACGCGCGCAGGGACTTCAGCGCCTCGGCCTGCTCCTTGCCCACGCTCTCGTCGACGCGGAGCAGGCCCTCCACCGGAGGCTCCTTCACCGCGAACTTGTTCACGCCCACCACCACCGCGTCGCCGGTCTCCTGCGCGCGCTGGGCCTGGAAGGCCGCGTCCTGGATCTCCTGCTGCGGGTAGCCCTGCTCGATGGCCCGCACCATGCCGCCGAGATCGTCGATGCGCTTCAGGTACGCCTCGGCCTTCGCCTCCAATTCGTCGGTGAGGCGCTCCAGGTGGTAGCTGCCGCCGAGCGGGTCGATGGTGTCCGCCACGCCGGTCTCGTGGGCGATGATCTGCTGCGTGCGCAGCGCCAGCGTGGCCGACGACTCGCTCGGGAGCGCCAAGGCCTCGTCCCACGAGTTGGTGTGGAGCGACTGCGCCCCGCCCAACACCGCCGCCATCGCCTGCAGGCCCACCCGCACCACGTTGTTCATCGGCTGCTGCGCGGTGAGCGTCGAGCCGGCCGTCTGCGCGTGGAAGCGCAGCATCATCGAGCGCGGGTCCTTGGCGTGGAAGCGGTCCTTCATGATGCGCGCCCACAGGCGCCGCGCGGCGCGGAACTTGGCGACCTCCTCGAGGAAGTCGTTGTGCACGTTGAAGAAGAACGAGAGCCGGCCCGCGAACTCGTCGACCTCGAGCCCCGCCTTCAGCGCCGCCTCGACGTAGGCGATGCCGTCGGCGAGGGTGAAGCCGATCTCCTGGGCCGCCGTCGAGCCGGCCTCGCGAATGTGGTACCCGCTGATGGAGATGGGGTTCCACTTCGGCACGTGCTTCGCGCAGAAGGCGAAGAGGTTGGTGATGAGGCGGAGCGACTGCGCCGGCGGGAAGATGTACGTGCCGCGCGCCATGTACTCCTTGAGCAGATCGTTCTGCACCGTGCCCTGGAGCGCCGAGAGCGGCACGCCCTGCTTCTCCGCCACCGCCGCGTAGAGGCAGAGGAGGATGGGCGCGGTGGCGTTGATGGTCATCGAGGTCGAGACCTCGCCGAGCGGCAGCCCGTCGAGCAGCACCGCCATGTCGCGCACGCTGGAGATTGAGACGCCCACCTTGCCGACCTCTCCGGCGGCGCGCGGGCTGTCGGCGTCGTAGCCCATCTGCGTCGGGAGATCGAACGCCACCGAGAGGCCGGTCTGGCCGCTCTTGAGCAGCTGGTGGTAGCGCCGGTTCGAGTCCTTGGCGGTGCCGAAGCCCGCGTACTGGCGCATGGTCCAGAAGCGGCCGCGGTACATGGTCGGCTGCACGCCACGGGTGAAGGGGTATTCGCCGGGGAAGCCGAGCTTCTCGTCGCTGACGTTCGCCGTGTCGGGGCCGTCGAGGGCGGCGCGCTCGATGCCGCTCGAGGTGAGGAAGCGAGCCCGTCGCTCCGGGGACTTCGATTTGGCCTTGTCGTAGACCGACTTCGCCCACTGCGCCCGCCGCGTCGAAAGATCGCTCATGGCGGGGGCGGAATAGCACCAAGTCCGACGTTTGGACGATACTCCCGCGCATGAGCGTGACCGGAATTCGAAAGGATCTGCAGCTCGCGCGTCGGGACGGGAAGGTCGACACGAGCGAGGTCGATCGCATCATGCTCAGGGCCCGCGACAAGGGCGGCCTCGACGCGGCGGAGAAGAAGGAGATCCTCGCGGCCGCGGACGGCTTCGACGACGCCGCCAAGCAGCGCGTGCTCTCGCACCTGTCGGCGATGGATCAGAAGGCCGCGTGGGTCGACGTGCAGGGCCCCGGCTCGGTCGCCTCCATCGAGGGGCGCTACGCGAACCTGGCGGTGGGCGTGCCCGGGCTCTCCGCGAAGGAGGGCCTGTTCGACAACTGCCTCTCACTCAAAGGCACCGCCACCGCCGCGGGGACCTTGAAGCTGACCATCGAGGGCAAGGCCATCTCGGTGGCGGTGAAGAAGGGCGACCCGGCCGCGGCGATCCTCGAGCAGGTGAAGGCGAAGCTGCCGGCGCAGGTGACGGGCGTGGCGCTCTCCGGCGACGTGCAGCCGTACGATCCCGGGCTCTTCACCGGAACGGCGGCGGCGAAGACCGACACCGCGGCGCACCTGATGCTCTACAAGCCCGAGGCCCTGGGGCTGAAGGCGGGCGAGAAGCCCTTGCGCGTGGTGGTGACCGGCTACGGCGCCTTCATGGGCATCACCGACAACGCGTCGGCGAACATGGCGCAGAGGCTCTCCGAGCTGGGGGTGAAGGGCGCCATCGTGGAGTACCGCCGCCTCGAGGTGACGACCAACGCGGTGGACGCCTTCATCGCCGACATGCGGAAGGCGCCGCCGGACGTCATCCTCTCCATGGGCGTGACGGGTGGGCAGGCGCAGGTCGAGGAGCAGCCCCAGAACAAGCTCGACGCGAACGAAGACGGCAACGGGCAAATGATGCAGGCGCGGCAGGTGCGCGCGGGCGGGGCCGAGGTGCTGCACACCGACCTGCCGGTGGACACCATCGACTGGGCGCTGAAGCCGTTCGGAGATCAGCGGCAGGTGTACACGTCGAAGTCCGATGCCAACTACTCACCCGATCGCAGCGCGTACCTGTGCAACTACCTCGGGTACAACCTGGCCACCGAGTTCGGCGGCACGCCCGCCACCACCGCCGGCTTCATGCACGTGTCGACGAGCACGCCGTCGGATCAGATGCACGCCGTGCTCGAGGCGGTGGTCGCGAAGCAGCTCGACTGGCGCCGGGGCCAGGGTGCGGCGACGCCGCCGGTGAGCTGAGCTCCAGAGCCCAGGTCGAATCAGAAAAGGGCCCGGCTCGGCCCGAGCGGTGAGGCTCGGAGTACCTGGAGTTCTCCTCAGGCCTGGGTGACCGGGCCGTAGGCGCTCTTGAGCGCCGCCACGAGCGGATCGAGCTCCGAGCGGCGCAGGCGCAGGTACGAGTACGGCCGATTCAAGCCGAGCGTCAGCGCGACGCGGGTCTTGGAGAGCCGGCGCAGCGAGAGCACGTAGTCGATGCGGTGGATGTTCACGTTCTTCCCCGGGTAGTTCGGGCCGGAGTGGAAGAGGATCCGCGCCGCAGTGCCGCGGACGACGCCGAGGCAGACGACGTTCTCGGGAGTCGGGCCGGGGAACTGGCCGGCGAGGATCTCGGAAATGCGGCGCAGCTCGAGAGTGCTGTCCAGCTCGTGCTCGAAGCCGAGCGCAGGGGGAATCGTCGCCGGGAACTTCAGGCGAATGACGAACGAGCCGACCTTCCACGCCAGCAGCGCGAGTCCGCCGAGGAGGATGACTTCGACGACCAGCTTCGTCACGGAGGCCTGACCCGCGACCACGAGGTCGAGTGCAGCGAGGAGTTCACTTCGGCTCGACGGGGCTCTTCGTCGCCTCCGCGCGGGCCTGCGCCCGCGCGTCCTCCGCGGCCTTCCGCACCCGCTCGGCGAGCGCTTCGACGGCGCCGAGCGCCTTGGCGGCCACCGGGCTGGTCTCCGCCACGCGCGAACGCAGGAGCCCCGCCAGCGACGGCTCTTCCTTGCGCAGCACCTCCTCGAGGCTGGTGAGCCAGCGCAAGGGCCGCGCGCGCAAGGGCTCGAGCAGCGCCGCGGGCGCGACGGGCCGTGCCGCTCGAGGGCAGTCGACGCCCGCGTTGCCTCCGAGCCACTGCGGCGGGAAGAGCGCCGAGAGCCGCGCCTCGAGCAGCGCCGCCGCGACGTCCGAGCCCTCCGCGAAGGTGAGCGGGAACGGGCCCAGCCGCGAGCGATCGACGAGCCAGCCGCTCGGCGCCACGACGCCTGTCTCCAGCCGCGCCGCCAGGTCGTAGCGCGTCGCCGCCTCCGCCACGGGACCGGTGAAGCGCACCGGCGCCACCGCCCACGCCGCCGTCCCGTCCCGGAGCGTCTGGGCCAGCCGCTGCAGGTGCCACGGCTCGAGCAGCTCGCCGGCCTCGACGAAGGTGACCAGGCGGCCGGTCGCGCGGGCGAGCGCCGCGTTCCACTGCCCCGCGGAATCCGCCGAGCTCGCCGGCACCGGCACCACGCTGACCGAGTGCGCCGAGCGGGCACGGCTGAGCGCGGCGTCGAGCACCTCCGGAGTGAGCGCGCCGGCGACGAGCAGCTCGAGCGGGCGCTGCGCCTGCCGCACCAGCGAGGCCACCGTGCCTGCCAGGGCTCCGGCGTCGGCCGTGGTGGCGATGGCCACCGAGACGAGCTCGTCGACGAGGGTGGCCTTCGCCGCCTCGGCGCCGTGACGGGCGACCAGCACCACCCGATCCGCCGCGGCGTCGGGGTTCACCTGCTCGAAGAGCGCGCGCAAGGCCGCCTCGGTGTCGGCGGAGAGCGTCGTCGGGCGGTGCGGCTCGACGGCGACGTCGCGCGAGGTGACGGCGTAGCCCGCCTTCGCGAGCCAGTCGCGCACCTCCGCCTCCGCCAGGGCCGGGGCGACCGGCGAGCCGACGAGCCCCGCCACCAGCGCCGTCGCCGACGAAGACGTCGCGAAGGAGAGCACGAGGTCGGCCGCGGGCGCGGCGCGCGAGAGCGACTCGAGGCCGCCCAGGCCGCCGCGCAGGAAGCCGTCGAAGGCCACCACCTGCTCGGCGCCGAACGCCGCCAGCGCCTCGAGCGACGGCGGGTCCAAAAGCACCGTACACCCGTTGCCCTCCAGCGCCTTCTTCAGCCCGTCGTCACCGACGAGGAGCGCGACTTTGCGCCGCTCTCCGGCGCGGCGGACGACGAGGGTGCGGAGATCGGCGACGACTTGGGCAGGCATGGCGGGGGGTCTAACCGAGGCGCAGCCCGTCGCCAGCGCAATGTGGAGCTTCGGCCGCCGAGTGCTCTCCTGCACCGTGAGGATGGCGACGCCGCGAAGGAGCGTCGACGAAGGCGAGGCTCAGAAGAAGTTGTAGGTGAAGTTGAGCCAGGGCGCCGGGATGGGGATGAGCATCCCGTGGCTCTCGCTCACGATGACGAAGCCCACGTCGGTGGCGAGCTTGTCGCCCATGATGCGCAGGGCGAGGGAGTTGACCAACCCGTAGCTCTCCGGCTGCGGAATCGGCATATAGAGCCAGTTCTCGGTGACCAGGGCGAGGCTGCGGGAGAGGCGGTAGTTGCCCGAGAGGGTGAAGATGGGCGCCTTGAAGAACTCGGCCAGCATCGTCGGGTTGGCGAGGATGAGCGGCAGGCCCACCGAGAGGGTGACGTGCTTGTCGCGGTCGCCGTAGGTCACCGAGCCGAAGCCCAGGCCGGCCATCGGCACGCCGCGGGGCGGCAGCGGGCTCACCCCCGGAAGCCAGAGCATCAGCACGCCCGCCGCCAGGTGCACGTGGCTGGTGATGGGCGCGGCCACCTTGCCGCCGAGGAGCAGGTTGAAGCCCGAGGGCAGCGGCGGGAAGAACCAGAACGGCACCGCGGCCCCCACCTGCACCGCGAGCCAGTCGGTCACGCCCCAGTTCACCGTGGAGGCCGCCAGCTCGATCTGGCTGAAGTAGACCTCGTCCTTCTTCAGCGGCATCGCCGAGGGGCCGAAGAGGTAGCGGGTGCGGTTCGGGTCCAGCGACCAGGTCTCGCCGCCGCCGGTGCGGTAGCTGCGGGTGTCGAGGTCGATGCGCTCCACCGCCTCCGGAGGCAGGTCGAGGCGAACCTGGTTGCCGAGCTCGAGCACCAGGCCGCCGTTCGCCAGCCGCTCCAGCATGCGTCCGTTGAGCGACTGGCCGTCCTTGAGCAGCACGCGGACGAAGGGCGCGGGCGCCGGCGCGTCGGGCACGAGCGCCGCGGCCGAGGGAGGAGCCGCCACCGGAGCGGGCGCCGCCACGCCGCCGTCCACCGCCGCGGCCACGGGGCTCTCCGACGGTGGCGCGGCCGGAGGGCCCGCCTCGGCCTGCGCCAGGGTGAGCGCGACGACGATCGAGATGAGCGTCATGACTTCTTCCTCGGAGGCCTCTTCGCGGCAGAGGCGGGCTTGGGCTCGGGCTGCTCGACCGGCGGAGGCGGCGCGGGCTTCAGCGCCGCGAGCTCGGCCTGGAGCGAGGACACCGTGCCGCGCAGGCGCAGCACCTCGGCCGAGAGCTGGGCGTAGGAGTCGCGCACGTGGCCGTTGAAGACCACCTGCCGGCCGAGCGCCTCGTTGATGAAGACCTGGCCCAGGGCGCGGAAGGCCCTCTTCGCCAGCACCACCGCGCGGCCCGACGCGCCGCCCCGGTGCGTCTCCAGCGGCAGGCCGCGGGTGGCGTCGGCGTGCTCGGCCAGGGCGTCGAGGTTGAAGCTCAAGGGGTCGATGCGCGGCTCGAGCTCGTCGACCTCGCCGTCGTCCTCTTGGGGTACCGCCAGCCCGCGCGCGCGCAGGTTCTGGCCGATGGTGGAGAGCACCGCCACGGGAGAGAAGTCCTTGCCCAAGAGCTTCATGCCGTCGTCCTCACGCGGTCGATCTCCTCGAGGTACGCCTCGATGATGGCGTCCCACCCAAAGCGCTTCGCATAGGCGCGGCCTGATTTCGAGAGCCGCGCGCGTTCCTCGCCCACCGCTCGAACGGCCTCCGCGAAGCTCTCGGCATCGTGGAAGGCGACGCCCGCCTTGCTCCGGCGCAGCTGGCCGACCACCACCTCGCAGGCCGCGTTGCCGAGCACCGGGGTGCCGACCGCGAAGGCCTCGAGCGTCACCAGGGACAGGCTCTCGTAGCGCGACGGCACGCACACCGCGAGCGCGCCCGAGAGCGCGTCCCACTTCTGCGACTCGTCGAGGCGGCCCACGGTGCGGATCTTCTCGCCGGTGGGCAATAGCTCGCCCGCGCCCGCGAGGACCAGCGTCGGGGCGTCGTGGAAGTCCTTCACCAGCCGCTGGTGGTAGCGCACCAGCTCCGGCACGCCCTTCCCCGCCTCGAGGCGGCCCAGGTAGAGCAGGTACGACCCGCGGAGGCCGAAGACCTTCTTGAAGCGCTCCGCGTCGCCCTGCTCCGGCTCGATGCCCACGCCCACGATGCGCGAGCGCGCCGCGTTGGGGAAGCGGCTGCGAATCAGCGCCTCCTCCTCGGGCGTGTTGCACAAGAGCGCGCGGGGCTTCTCGAAGACGTCGGCGAAGGAGTGGAAGGCGAGCGGCGGCTCGTCGTGCGCCGTGGGCACCACCAGGGCCTTGTTGGCCACCAGCGGCACGCCGCGCTGCGCCGGCGCGTAGAGGTAGGTGAAGAGGACCACCGCGTCCCACTCGTCCCGGCGCGTGGAGAGCGCGCGGAAGAGCCCGGGAGCGATGGGGCCCTGCGCGGCGAGCCACTGCTCCTCGGTCATCAGGTCCTGGGGACGGCCGAGCACGCGGTCGGACAGCCGGTTGAAGGCCTTCATCGCCCGCGGTCGCTCCACCGGGAAGCGGTGCACCACCACCCGGCCGTCGCGCGAGGTGCCGGGCGGGAGCTCGTTGGCCCAGCTGAGGTGATCGGTGGCGCAGGTGGTGAGCACCTCGACGCTGGCCTTCGCCGAAAGCCGCCTGGCCACCGAGCGCGCGTGGGCCTCGGCGCCGCCGGTGATGTCCTCGCCGTAGCGCTGCACCACGAAGGCCACCCTGGGCCGGGTCGAGCGGCGCCGGGGCGCGGGCGCACGAGCCTCGAGCGGCTTCAGCGCCTCACCCAGCGCGGCGGTGGTGGCCTCGACGCTGAAGTCCGAGAGGCGCTCCTTCTGGCCCTTCACCAGGCGCGCGCGCAGCTTCTCGTCGGAGGCCACGAGCTTCACCAGCTCCGCCAGGCCCGCGAAGTGTTTCTCGTCGAAGACGATGCCGCGGCCGCCCATGGTCTCCGGCACCGCCGCCGCCCCGTAGGCCAGCACCGGCAGCTCCGCGGCCATCGCCTCGACCAGCGGCACCCCGAAGCCCTCGTGCTCGCTCATCGACACGAAGACGTCGGCGGCGCGGTAGGCGGCGACGAGCTCGGAGTGCGAGACGCGGCCCAGGAAGGTGACGTGGCCGAGCGCGGCGGCGCGGGCCTCGAGCGCCTTCACCTCGGGGTGCCCCTTGGCCAGGCCGCCGATGATCACCAACCGCGCCTTGGGGGCGATGCGCAACAGCTCCGCGTGCAGGGAGAGGAGATCCTCCATGCGCTTGTGCGGCACCACGCGGCTGACCGAGACCACCAGCGGGCGGCCGCCGGCCTCGAGGCTCTTGAGCAGGGGGAGATCGGCCTCGGCGCGAAGGAAGCGCTGCGGCTCGACCGAGAGCGGCACCACGTGCACGTTCCGGTGGCCCGCCACCTCGAGCTCCCGCGCGTTGAAGCGGGAGACGCCGAGGGAGACGTCGCAGAAGCTCGCCAGCGCGGCGAGCTGCGCGCGGCCGGAGACCAGCGGCTCGGCGAGGCGGCTGCCCCGGTAGAAGCGCGCCGGCGTCACGTTGTGGAAGACCACGCCTCTCTTGCAGGGGAGGTGCATCACCCGGCCGGCGAGCTCGGAGGCGATGCCGTGGTGGTAGAGGACGAGGTCGTCGGGCGCGGGCGCGAGGCGCCGCGCGGGCTGGGCGAGCGACTCCAGGCCCTTGGCGATCTCCTGGGCGTAGAGCCGCCCCGAGTACCCGAGGTGCCGGAGCGCCTTCTGCCACGCCACCGCCGCCTGCCCCATGGCGTCGCCCGGCACGAGACAGGGAATGAGCTGGTGGACCTCCATCGGCCGCTCGCATGTACCCGAGGCCCTTGGCGAAGTCAGCGACGCGCTCACGTGCGCGCGCGCACCGGACCTTGATTCGGCGCCCGGCTCCGCCGATTCTCGCGGTCGAACGCTCCCCTTCGAGGCCCCATGCCCTCCGCCATCACCACCGAAGCCAACCGCTACAAGGC
>JBBIOE010000176.1:0-17806 GCA_037443525.1 Archangiaceae bacterium
GGGGCGGCGGCCGCTCGGCCGGCGCGGCGGCGGCCAGCGCGGCGAGGAGGAATGCGAGCGAGAGCGAACGCCTCATGGTGGCTCGAACCCCTTGAAGGCGCCCTGGTGGAAGTCCTTGTGGCAGCCCTCGCACTCGGCCGGCGCGCCGGTGAAGCGCTGCACCGGCTTGGCGCCCCTCACCTTCACCATCGGGTGGCACTTCACGCACGCGAGGTCTCGGTGCTTGCCCTCCAGGACGAAGGTGGTGAACGGCGGCTGGTGCTGGAAGGCGAGCGTCTTGAAGTCCTTGAGGGTGTGGCAGGTCTCGCAGCGCGCGTCGCCGAACTGCCGCGCGTGCGGGTCGGCGTGGCAGGACTCGCAGGTCGACTGGAGCGGCGTGTACACCAGAGGCTCACCGGCCTTGGCGGGCGCGTGGCACTTCTCGCACGGAACCTCGGCGTGCTTGCCCTCCAGATGGAAGCTGGAGTCCTTCTGGTGGTCGAAGCGCAGGGCGTGGAAGGACTCGAGGCCGTGGCACTTGGCGCAGCCGCCGGCCCGAGCGTCGAACTGATTCTGGTGCGGATCCTTGTGGCAGGTGTCGCACGCCTGGAGCGAGCCCTTGAAGTCGAAGGTGAGCATCGAGAAGAGCGGCTTGCGGTGCTTGCGCTTCACCTCCGCCTGCACGGCCTCGGAGATGCGCTCCTTGAGCGCGGGGTTCGCCGCGTGGCAGGCGGTGCAGGCCACCGCCTTGTGGCTGCCCTCGAGCGGGTACTTGGTCTTCTCGTGCTGCGCCTGGGTGAACTTCGCGGGCAGGAAGCCGTCCACCGAGTGGCAGGCGGCGCAGTCGGGCGGCGTTCCCCTGGCGTTCACCGGCGACAATTGCCCCTGGTGCGCGTCGACGTGGCAGTCGTTGCAGCGCGAGAAGGGCAGCCCCTTGAACCGGGCCGGGATGCCCGGGAAGGGCCCGTGGCAGGCGTTGCAGGCCACCTCCAGGTGCTCGCCCTTGAGCGGGTAGCGGGTCTTCTCGTGGAAGCTGCGCTCGGCGGCGGCGTTGCGGATGATCTTCCAGCCCTCGACCGTGTGGCAGCTCGAGCAGCGCGCGCCGAGGCTGTTGTCGTGCGGGTCCTTGTGGCAGTCGCTGCACTGCTTGAAGTCGAGCTGGTTGAGCTTGAGGAAGGTCTCCGAGACGGGCGCGGGGAAGACGCCGGGCTCAGGGTCGCTCGAGGTGGGGTGGCACTTCGCGCACTCCACCTTCTGGTGCTTGCCCTTGAGCGGGTACTTGGTCTCGTCGTGGGTGAAGCCCGAGGGCGGCTTCCACGACGCCTCGCGGTGGCAGTAGTCGCAGTCGGCCTTGAGCTGCCCGCGGTGCTCGTCGAAGTGGCAGGCCTCGCACTTGGTGCGCAGGCCGAGGAAGGTGACGCGGTCGGGGTGCTTGGCGAGGAGCTCCTGAATCAGCGGCACCAGCACGCGCTTGGGCTGGTGGCAGGTCTCGCACTGCACGCTGGCGTGCTTGCCCTTGAGCGGCCAGCCGCTGCGCCCGTGGTCGAAGCCCGTCTTGCCGGCCTTGCCCCAGTCGACGATGTCGAAGCCCTTGCCCTGGTGCTCCTTGTGGCACTCCTCGCAGTTGCGCTTCTCCTCGGGGATGCGCCCGTGCAGGCCGTTCCCCTTGGCCACGCGCCCCTTGAGCTCGGTGTGGCACTCCAGGCAGGTCTCTTGCGACAGCTGCCCGCCGGCCGGGTGGCACTGCGAGCAGTTGCGAATGCCCTCCAGGCTCTGGTGGGCCCGGGAGAGCTCGCCGGGAGAGAACACGTCGGCTCTCGCCCACGACGAGAGCGCGACCGCGGCGAGGAGGGCGAGCCTTTCGCGCATCACTTCGTGAAGATCCAGAAGTAGCCGAAGTACAGCGAGACCGCGATGTGCGCGGCGATGAGGAAGACGAGCATCACCGCCAGCACCACGTGGAAGACGCGCCAGGCGGCCATGAAGCGCTTGAGCTTCTTGTAGAACGTCACCTGGTAGCGGAGCGTGCGCAGCCTCGTGTAGCTCGCCTCGAAGTCCTGGTACTCGGCGGCGTCCGGGAAGGCGCCCCGCACCTTCTTCGCCTCGCGCCTGGCCTTGGCCGCGTCGAGCGGCATCTTCACCAACAGCGTCGGCAGGGCCATGTCGTGCACGGTGGTGCCGGCGGCGTCGAGCAGCAGCGTCAAGCCCACCGGGTCGGTGACGTCGCTCATCAGGTGCGCGAGCCGGCTCTTCAGCTTCTCCCAGCGCGCCACCACCTCGCCCAGCTCCTGCGCTCGCCCGTTCTCCGAGGGGACGAGGCCGTAGATGAAGCGGCCCACGACGCCGGTGGCCACCACGATGGAGACCGCCGCCGCGGTGGTGGTGGCGAGCAGGTTGTTGGACATGAACGCCGCGTGGAAGGCGATGGCCAACGGGCTCATCAGGCCGACGAACTGATGGAAGGTGAGCCAGTTGCGAATGGGGCCCGCGCCCTTGAAGGCCTCCACCCGCTTGCGCACCGAGTAGAGGAAGTTCGAGAGCATGAAGAGCGTGGCGACGATGCCCACGCCGTGGCCCCAGGTGCCGCTGGGCTTGAGCAGGCGGTGGAGCGGGTGCGCGAGCCGGGCCGCCTTGCCGAGCTGGTAGTAGTCGAAGCCCACCACCGCGAGGGTGGCGGTGATGAGGCAGCCCAAGGTGAAGAGGGCGAAGGCCAGGCGCTTCTGGTTCTTGAGCTGCTGCTCCTTCACCCCGCCCTTGGCGGCCTTCTTCCCCGCGCCGATCTCCTGGCCGGTGTACTTCTTCATCGAGACGCCGCAGGCCTTGAGGAACTCCGCCGGCAGCTCGCCGCCCAGGCAGGCGATGACGTAGTCGTTGGGCAGCTTCATCACCCGCCCCTCGGCCACCTCGAGGTGCACCGCGTCGGGGGTGACCTCCTTGGGCTTGGAGGGCAGGAAGAGGGTGACGCGGCCGTCGTCGGCCAGCTCCTTGATGCGCTTCTTGTTGGCGTCGCGGGCCTTGCCGAACTCCGCCTGCCGGTAGGAGAGCACCACCTCGGCGTCGGTCTCCTCGGCGAGCTGAATGGCGGCCTCCAGCGCCGCGTCGCCGCCGCCCACCACCACCACCCGCTTGCCCTCGTACTGGGAGGCGTCGATGAGGCGGTAGGTGACCTTGGGCAGGTCGTCGCCCTTGCAGCCGAGCTTGCGCGGAGTGCCGCGCCGCCCCGCCGCGAGCACCACCTTGCGGGTGGAGACGGGGCCCTTGTTGGTGGCGACGGTGAAGGCGCCGTCCTGGCCGGTGATGCCGGTCACCTGCACGCCCAGGTCGATGTGCAGGCCGCCCTTCTGCACCGCCTTGGTCATCGACTCGACCAGCTCCTCCTTGCTGATCAGCGTGTCGCCGAACTTGCCGAAGATGGGCAGCTCGACCCTCTCGGTCATCACCACCTTCTGGCGCGGGTACTGGGCGATGGTGCCGCCGAGCGAGGTCTCGCGATCGAGGATGCGGAAGCTCAAACCCGCCTTCTTCAGGCCCAGCGCGCAGGCGATGCCCGCCGGCCCGGAGCCGACGATGATGACGTCGTGAATGCCGCCCTGCGGCCGCACCTTGGCGCCGAGGGCGTCGGCGCACTGCAGGCCTTGGGTGACGGCGTTCTTGATGAGCCCCATGCCGCCCAGCTCGCCGACGATGTGCACGCCCGGCCGGCTGGTCTCGAAGAACTCGTCCACCTCGGGGAGATCGACGCCGCGCTCCTCGGTGCCGATGACCAGGGAGATGGCGTCGATGGGGCACTCCAGCGCGCACTTGCCGTGGCCGATGCACGCCGCCGGGTTCACCAGCGCGGCCTTGCCCTCCACCACGCCCAAGATGTCGCCCTCCGGGCACACGGCCAGACAGGAGAGGCTGGACATGCACTTGTCGGGGTCGATGACCGGGTGGAGCGTCGCCGGCTGCGCCCGCCCCTCCTTCTTGGCCAGCGCCAGCTCGGCCGAGTCGCGCTCGTCGCGCGCCCGCCGCTTCTTCACCATGAACCACATCGCCACCAGGGTGACGACGAACAGGACTGCCAGGCCGAGGATGTCGAGGGAGAGCATGACCGAGGAGGAGAAGCACCCGGGCGGGGCGAACGCCCACCCTACGACGCTCTTTGCCCGCATCAAACGAATACGCCAGGGAGGGGACCGGATGGCGAGGTTTGGGCATGACGCAGGTCAAGAGGGGTTGACGGCGGGGCACCATTCCCCCCAGAAGGCCCGCCGTGTCCGCGCCGCTGAACTTGAAGAACCTCGACTTCGAGGAGCTGGAGGCGGCGCTGGTGCCGCTCGCGGCGTCGCGGACGTCGGCGCTCAAGCTCTTCGCGTCGGTGTTCTCGCACGGCGCGCGCACGATGGCGGACGTGGCGAAGGCGCCGCAGGTGCCGGCCTCCGTGCGCGACGGGGTGCAGGCGATGGCGAGCCTGCCGCGGCTGTCGGTGGTGGAGCGCCGCCGCGCGGACGACGGCTTCGTGAAGTACCTCTTCGAGTCGCCCGCGGGCGGGCAGTTCGAGGCGGTGCGCATTCCCATCTTCGAGGACAAGTACATCGTCTGCGTCTCGTCGCAGGTGGGGTGCGCCCTGGCCTGCGACTTCTGCATGACGGGGAAGCTGGGCTTCTCGCGCAACCTGGAGACCTGGGAGATCGTCGATCAGGTGCTGCGCATTCGCGAGGAGGCCGACCGCCCGGTGCGCGGGGTGGTCTTCATGGGCATGGGCGAGCCGTTGCTCAACTACGCCAACGCGACGCGCGCGGCGCGCATCCTCTGTCACCCGGCGGGCCTGGCCATCGCGGCCAAGAGCATCACCTTCTCCACCGCGGGCTGGGTGCCGGGCATCAAGAAGTACGTGAAGGACGGACTGCCGTACCGGCTGGCGTTCTCCCTCACCAGCGCGATTCCCTCGAAGCGGCTGAAGGTGCTGCCGGTGGAGAAGACCTGGCCCCTGCCGTCCCTGGTGGAGGCGATTCGCGAGTACACCCAGGTGCGCCAGGAGCGGGCGATGCTGGCCTACGTGGTGATGGCCGGCCTCAACACCTTCGAAGAGGACGCGCTCGCGCTGCGCGACGTCTTCGAGGGCATCCCCATCAAGGTGGACCTCATCGACGTGACCGACCCGACCGGCACCTACCGGCCGCCGGACGAGGCGGAGCTGAAGCGCTTCCGCGATCACCTGCAGATCTTGAAGAGCCCCATCGCCCGCCGCTACTCGGGCGGAAAGGACATCGCCGCCGCCTGCGGCACCCTGGCGGCGACCCGGCGCGGAGGCGTGGTGATCGAGCCCCAGCGTTCACCCTGAGCTCGCCGAAGGAGTCGAGGGGGCGTCCAGGGCGAGGAGCATGGCGGCCCTCGGAGCCCTCCGGAGACGCCGCGGCACCTTACGACTGCTACGACAGATCGAAGGAATGGTGCTCAGGAAATCGGTCGACGAAGCGAGCTGTTTGGCCCGATAGTCGCGCTATCGGGAGGGCCCATGGCCGAGAGGGAGTCAGTAGATTCCGCAGTGAAGCAGCGTCTCGATTCGGACGTCGCTCGCATCGAGCAAGCCTTTGAGGCCAACGGCTTGGGGATGGTGGGCCCGATTCGTTTCGGGATCGACGGTCTCGTTCGCACAGCCTTGGAAGCGATTCCTCCTGCTTCGAAGAAGAATCGGCTTGCCGTGGTTGTCGACACTCCGGGTGGGATCGTCGAAGTGGTTGAGCGGATCGTTGATGTCGTACGCCACCACTTCGCCGAAGTGATCTTCGTAGTTCCGGATCGCGCCATGTCAGCGGGAACAGTCCTCGCCATGTCCGGCGACTCGATCTGGATGGACTACTTCTCCGTCCTGGGCCCGATTGATCCTCAGCTCGAGCGCAACGGCCAACTCGTGCCCGCCCTTGCGTACTTGGCGCAGTTTGACCGGCTCGTGGCAAAAGCTAGTTCTGGCCAGCTCACCACTGCAGAGATGGTCCTCCTTCAGAAACTGGATCTCGCCGAACTCCAGCTATTCAGAGAGGCTCGTGAGCTGTCCGTTGAGCTCCTCAAGAAGTGGCTGGTGGCCTACAAGTTCAAGGACTGGACCCGACGCGCGAGCAGTGGGCAAGTTGCCGACGCGGCCTATAAGGTCTCTCGGGCCGAGACGATCGCCACGGTACTCAGCAACCACGAGCGCTGGCACTCGCACGGGCGCGGCATTCCTCGAACCGTTCTTCAGAGCGATGAACTCAAGCTGAAGATCGACGATTTGGGTTCGAAGCCGGGCTTGGTCGACGCATCGCGATCTTATGTGTCGGTGCTTCTGGATTATGCGGGCACCCGCAAGTTGTCGTCGATCGTCCACACGGTTAACTTCTTCTAGCCATGGATGGAATCGACGCCACGAAGAACCCGATGGTCGACGCTCGACTTCTGAAGCAGTTTGAGGAGTTGGCAAGAGCCGTTCAGGCGGAGAAGACGCGTTTCGCCATTGCACATCCGTTCGAGAACCCGGTGGTGGTGGTGCGGCGAGTCGAGAACCTCCTTCGCCCCTTGCATTTGGATACGACTCCGCTGCCAGACGAGCCGTAAGCGGTCTCAAACCTACGAAGGCGAGTGGCTGACGGCGTCTTCGTCGAGCGCGAAGGCACCAGCACCTGCGCTCCCGACGCCGTGGCGCGCTTCGTGCGGTTCTCCACGAGCCCATCCGGCTTAGGCGTTGAAGGCAACCTAGCCACCTCCGATATCGCAAGACGCGGGGCAGGCTGCCTATCGGTGGCCTGCCCCTTCTGCCGCCCCCGGAGGCCCGGATCCACGAGCCAAGAGGTGGGCCGGGACCGTGGCTCCCGGGGGTGCGCTTGAACGGGACACAAATACCTCCTACTCATCTCGGTGCTCACCCACACAGAAAGATCACGGGTGTCTATTGTTGCGTCGGAACAAGTCTCTAGACCACGGCGGTTCAATGACGCGTAACCATCGAACTCGGGCACGCGTTCGCGCGATGGAGGTACGGCGCGCGCAGTTCCAGGCGGTTTCTCACCACTACTTGGCGGCGCTCTCCCTCGCCATTATCGGCGCGATCGCCATGCACAGCATGGGGCTACCGGCATCGGTCGCGGTAACGCTGGTTGCCGCGGTTGCCCTGGGGCCCGCTGCCAAGGCCCTGCACAATGTACAGGACGCCCTGGCCCGTGTGGCGAGCCCGGAGAGGCGAGATCGCGACTAAGCCTTGCCGCGAAGCCGAGGCGTGAGCCCAAGTTGGCAACCGGCGTCTTCGTCGCGCACGAAGGCACGGTGCACTTCGAGGCGGTGGCGCCGCCGAGCCCGGAGGACCTGAAGCGGGTAGCGCGGAGGTTGGTGAAACGCGCGCAGCGTCCGCGATCACCTGCAGATCCTCAAGAGCCCCATCGCCCGCCGCTACTCGGGCGGGAAGGACATCGCCGCGGCGTGCGGCACCCTGGCGGCGACGCGACGCGGCGGCGTGGTGATCGAGCCGGCGAAGCCCGCCGCGGCGACCTGAGCGCGTCGCCCTGCCTGCGGGTCAAGTCATTCTCGGTCCCCTTGTGTCACAGTGCGCCGCCGTGACACCGAACGAGAAGGTCATCTTCCAGCAGGTCATCGAGTCTCTGGAGCGCGTGCTCGGCCAAAGGCTCGACGCGCCGCTGCGACAGCGCTACCGCGACGAGTTGGGCATCGACTTCTCGAAGCGCCTACCGGCCTACCCTTTGGAGACCTGGAACCGCGCGGTGCGCCTGGCGATGGAGGCGCTGCAGCCGGGCGTCGAGGCGAAGGCGGCGCAGAAGTTCCTGGGGCGCCGGGTGGTGGAGACCTTCCGGGAGACGCTCATCGGGAAGGCGCTCTTCGCCGCCTTGCGGGTGCTGGGGCCGAAGCGGGCGGTGGTGCGCATGACGCGCAACCTGCGCACCTCGAACAACTACACCGAGTCCACCGTCGAGGAGACGGAGCCGGGGCAGTACGTCGTGTGGCTCAATCAGATCGATCTGCCGTGGTTCGACGAGGGCGTGCTCGAGGCCGGGCTCCAGGCCGCGGGCGCGCCGGGCTGCGTGGTGGAGGTGATGCGCCACGACGAGAAGGGCACCACCTACCAGGTGAACCTCAACGTCTGACGGCGCACCGAGCGCGAGATACGCGGGCCCCCGGGCGGTGTAGAAGCGCCGGCGGAGGGGCGCACCCATGTCGCTCTGGAAGCGGCCGGAGAAGGACGACGAGACCAAGCTGACCCAGGCCATCCCCGCGGGCTGGCGCATCGCCGACCTGGGGCTGCTCGGCAAGGGCGGCATGTCGCGCGTCTACCGGGTGCGCGACGAGCAGCTCGACCGCGAGGTGGCCCTCAAGGTCTTACGCCCGGAGCTGTTGGGCGAGCCCCTGGCGCTGGAGCAGTTCGTCGAGGAGGCGAAGATCACCGCCCAGCTCGACCACCCCAACGTGCCGCCGGTCTACGCGCTGGCCGCGGAGAAGAAGAAGACCACCTGCTTCACCATGAAGGTGCTCGAGGGCATCACCCTGGCGCAGATGCTCGAGCGGCCGCGCACCGACGGCCAGAGCCCGCTGATGGCCGCGCTGGAGGTGATGGTGCGGGTGTGCGACGCGGTGGCCTACGCCCACTCCCGCGGCATCATCCACTGCGACCTGAAGCCGCAGAACGTGATGGTCGGCGCCCACGGGCAGATCTACGTCGTCGACTGGGGCCTGGCGCGGCGCATGCGCGACCTGCCCGACGAGAGCCAGGCCGGCGAGTCCTCCTCCGGCACCCCGGCCTACATGGCGCCCGAGCAGGCGCGCGGCCAGAACCACGCCCTCGACCAGCGCACCGACATCTTCGCCCTCGGCGGCATGCTCTACCGCATCCTGGTCGGCCGGCCGCCCTACGTCGGCCCCACCGCCGAGGCCACCTTGGAGCTCGCCAAGAAGGCGCAGGTCGTCTCCCCGGAGCAGTACGCCAGGCCCGGCCAGACGGTGCCCCGCCGCCTGGTCGCCATCTGCCTGCGCGCCCTCGCCGCCGAGCCCGACCAGCGCTACCCGTCGGTGCCCGACTTCAAGAGCGACCTCCTGGACTTCATCCGCGGCACCGCGCGGCTGCCCGAGAAGCGCTTCCAGGCGGGCGAGGCCATCGTGAAGGAAGGCGAGGCGGGCGACTGCGCCTACGTCATCCTCGACGGGCACTGCCAGGCGAACCGGGTGGTGGCGGGGAAGACGCAGATGCTCCGCCTGCTCGGGCCCGGCGAGATGTTCGGCGAGGCGGCGGTGCTCACCGGCAGCCCCAGGCTCGCCACCGTCACCGCGCTCATGGACACCACCGTGGCCGTGGTGGACAAGGTCTACCTCCAGGAGGAGATGGAGCGCACCAGCCTCATCGCGCTGGCGATTCGCGCCGTGGCCTCGAGCTTCCTCGACTTGAACGGCCAGACCGCCGCGCTGCTGCAGGAGCAGACGGTGTGGAAGGCCGTCGACCTGGCGCTGCGCGAGCTGGCGCTCTCGGGCAAGCCCGCCGCCTTGGGGGCCCGCATGGTGCCGTGGAGCCCGCTGCTCGCGCGCCTCACCGAGAAGACCGGGCTCGACCAGGAGCTCGTCGCCCAGCGCATCGCCAAGCAGCCGGGCCTGAAGATCGATCTCGCCGCCGACACGCTCACGCTCAGCCCGTGAGCACGAGTCACGAGCGTAGGTGGCGCCCGCCTGTTAGGAGGCGAGCCGAATGAACGGCCTCTTCTACGCCCACTCGGGCCTGCGCTACCTGGTGCTGCTCGTCGCCCTCGCCGGCCTCGCGATGTCGATTCGCGGCCAGCTCTCGAACGCGCCGGTGCCGAAGGCCGCGCGCATCGTGGGGTCCATCTACTCCGGGCTGGTGGACCTGCAGGTGCTGCTCGGCCTCATCATGGTGGGCCTGGGCCGCTGGTACCCCATGCTGGCCGGCCACCTGGTGCTGATGGTGCTCGCGCTGGTGGCGACCCACGTGCTCTTCGTGCGCGCCAGGAAGGCCGCGACGCCGTCGTGGCGGGCGCACCTGTTCGCCTACGGCCTCTCCCTCGGCCTCATCCTCGCCGGCGTCTTCGCCCTGGGGCGCATGCCCTGGGCGACGAGCGCGATGAAGCCATTGGGCGGGTGAGCGCCGCCCGGGCCCCGGGCGGAAAACGCGAGAGGTTTTCTGCGGTTCGGCGCGGCGAAGGGCCCGTGTTTTTCGTTGATGGGCATGGGGCCCTCTGGTACTCGCTCGACGCTTTGGCCGACTCCGACGACGGCGTCTCGTCACTCTCACGGGCTTACCGCGCCGCGGCCCCGTGGATGTCGATCGCCTGGCAGTTCGTCGGAACGGCGATGGTGGGCGTGGGTGTGGGCTACGCGTGGGACGCGTGGCGGGGCTCGAAGCCGTGGGGCCTGTTGGTGGGCGGGTTGTTGGGCAGCGTGATGGGGCTGTACGTCTTCATCCGCACCTCGTTGAAGCTGTTGGAGAAGAAAGAGCCGTGAAGAGCTTTGGAGTCAGCCTGGTGTTGGAGCTCGCGGTCGGCCTGTTCGGCGGCGGCGTGGTGCTCGCGCTCGCGCTCCAGGGCCTGGCGCAGCTCTCGGCGCTCACCGGCGTGGCCGCCGCGCTCGTCTTCGGGCTCCTCGCCCTCTTCGCCAAGTCCCATGCGACCACCGAGGGCGGCGCCGGCCTGAAGGACGCGCTCAAGGTGCAGGGGCTGGCGATGGGCCTGCGGCTGGTGGCGCTGGGCCTGGGCGGCGTGGTGATGAAGCAGCGCGGGCTGGACGCCACGGCGTTCGTGCTGGCCTTCGCCGCGGTGACGATGGTTCAGCAGGTGATCGAAGTGCGGTTCTTGCTCGCGGCGAAGAAGGCTCCCGCGAGCGCGAGGTGACGCGATGAAGCAGTGGCTCGGTCTCATCCTGTTGTCGGGTCTGTTCGCGACGGGCTTCGTCATGGCGCAGCAGCCCACCGAGACGCCTCCGGCGCCTCCCACCCTGGGCACAGAGCCGACCCCGGCCGAGGCGCACCCCTCCGAGCCGGCTCACGCGGAGCACGGCGCCCCGGCGGAGCACGGCGAGAAGGCCGAGCACGGCGGCGGCCACGGCGCGCACGGCGAGGGTAACAAGGCGAGCGAGACGGCCGAGCACATCCTCCACCACGTGAGCGACGACACCTCGTGGACCTTCGAGATCCCGGTGCCGCCCTACGAGGCCTTCACCGTGGACCTGGGCAAGCCCTTCCAGGGCCTGATCGTCGAGCGGCAGCCGAACGCCTGCGCGATGCCCATCTCGGCGCAGCTCGCGCCCTTCCCCAGCGTCGGCAAGTGGCTGAACGGCTGCTGGGACTTCCGGCCCACCAAGGCGCTGTTCATGATCTGGGTGGCGATGGCGCTGCTCGGGCTCGGGCTCTTCTTCGGCCGCGGCCGCGACCAGAACGGCGTGCCCAAGGGCGTGCTCGCCCACGTCATCGAGTCGCTGCTGCTGTTCGTGCGCGACGACATCGCCATCCCCAACATCGGTAAGGCAGAGGGCCCGCGCTACGTGCCGTACCTCGCGAGCGCCTTCTTCTTCATCATGATGGTGGACTACCTGGGCCTCATTCCCGGGTTCATGTTCACCGGCACCGGCGTGCTGGGCGTGACCATCGCGCTGGCGGTGGTGACCTTCCTCCTCACCCAGATCGCCGGCATCCGCTCGGCGGGCCCGGTGGGCTACGTCACGCACCTGTTCGGCGACGTGCCGGTGTGGATGAAGCCGGTGATGTTCATCGTCGAGTTCATCGGCCTGTTCACCAAGCCCTTCGCGCTCCTGATTCGTCTGTTCGCGAACATGCTCGCGGGCCACATGGTCATCTTCTTCCTGCTCTCGCTCATCTTCGTGTGGCACGTGGGAGCGGCGGCGCTCTCGGTGCCGATGACGGTGGCCATCTACATGCTCGAGCTGTTCGTCGCGATCCTGCAGGCCTACATCTTCACGCTCCTGTCCGCGCTGTTCATCGGCCAGGGCGTCGCGCTGGGCCACCACCACCTGGTCGACGACCACGGCGGCAACGAGGTCGCCCACAAGCACCCGGACAGCCACCACAAGCCGGCTCACTGAAGAGTTCGAAAACCCACCCCGCGGCGTGTGCCGCGTCGGAGGTCGTACCCGAAGGGACAGTCAACCCGAGCCCCCCCGAGAAGCGGGCTCATGAAAGAAGAGAAACGAAGATGAACTTCACCTCTGCATCGCTCGCGTACCTCTCGGCCGGCATCGGCGCTGGTCTCTGCATCGTCGGCGCCGGTAACGGCATCGGCAAGCTCGCCGCCTCGGCCATGGAGGGCATCGCCCGCCAGCCGTCCGCCATCGGCGACATCCGCGGCACGATGATCGTCGCCGCCGGTCTCATCGAAGGCGCGGCGCTGTTCGCGCTCGTCATCTGCATCCTGCTCGCGTTCAAGTGAGCCGCTGAACGATGGGGGCCGCGGGGAACCGTGGCCCTCATCGCCCTAAGTTCGAGTCGTGCCTTACCTTTCGAGGAACCCATGAACCACCTGGTGCTCGCTTCCAGCTTCACCGACGTCAACCCCGGCCTGATCATCTGGACGTGGATCACCTTCGCGGTGGTCGCCGTGCTCCTGAAGAAGTTCGCCTGGGGCCCGCTGCTCCAGATGGTTGCCGAGCGCGAGAAGAACATCGTCAACGCCATCGAGTCGGCGAAGCGCGAGCGCGCCGAAGCCGAGAAGCTGGTGGGCGAGCAGAAGACCGCCGTGGCCCAGGCCCGCCAGGAGGCCGCCGAGCAGGTGCGCAAGACCCAGGCCGACATGGAGAAGTTCCGCGAGGAGCTGATGGCCAAGGCGCGCAAGGAGGCCGAGGACATGAAGGTCGACGCCCGCCGCACCATCGACGAGGAGCGCAACCGCGCCGTGGCCGAGATTCGCACCGAGGCGGTGAAGCTCTCGCTCCAGGTGGCGGAGAAGCTGCTCGGCGAGAAGCTCGACGACACCAAGCACCAGCAGCTCGCGCAGCAGTTCGTGAGCGACCTGGCGAAGAAGGGCCCGACGGCCTGAGCTTCCGTTCACCCTGAGCCCGTCGAAGGGTACCGAGCTCCGCTCGGCCCCGACGGCGAATCAGAACGCGCGGCGTGTCGCCCCCGACGGTGACACGCCGTTTTCGTTTTGGGGCGCAGAGGCCCGCGAGAAGCACCAGCCACTGCCCCTTGGCGTCGAGCTGGGGTGATAGCGTTCGCGCGACTCGGAGATCCACATGCGCCTGCTTCGCTCCATCACGCTCGGTGTCGTCGTCGGCCTGGTGGCTTCGTTCCTGCCGTCGTGCGGGAAGCCCGCCTCGGGGTGCGGCCCGAACAGCTGTGGCGGCTGTTGCGACGCGGCTGGGAAGTGCCAGACCAACCTCAGCGACGCTCAGTGCGGTCACGCCGGCAGCGCCTGCCAAGCCTGTTCCTCGGGGCAGACCTGCTCGAGCTCGGGCGCGTGCGGCGCGGCGTCCACCGGCGGTGGCGGCGGAACCGGCACCGGCGGCTCGAGCACGGGCGGCTCCTCCACCGGCGGCGGCGGGGGCACCCAGCGCTTTGGGTGCTTCGCCTCGCAGGTCTACGTTTCGGCGCCCTTCAACGAGCTCGACACCGAGTGCGGCGCACCGGGCGCCACCTGCGTTGACTGTACCCAGACCTCCCAGGCCTGCGACCCCCGGACGCACGCCTGCGGCCCCAGGCCCGACCGCGGCTACACCGGAGCCGGCGGCACGGCGGACGGCGGTACCGGAGGCGGTACCGGAGGCGGCACCGGCGGGTCGACGGGCGGAGGCACCGGCGGCGGGCCGAGCTGCGACGGCTGCCGGCTTCCCGCCTCGGGCAACTGCGTCAGCCTCGTGAACACCAGCGTCGTCAACTGCGGCATCAACGGCTCGGTGTGCCAGGCCTGCAGCTCGGGCCAGACCTGCACCGCCGGGGTCTGCACCGGCGGCGTCACCAACCCTGCCGGGAATATCGGCGCCGGCTGCCAGCGCGACAGCGACTGCGGCCTGGTGACGGGCGGCCATGGCTTCTGCAGGCTCACGGCGGTCCCGGGCGGCCTCCCGTATCCCCAGGGCATGTGCACGCGGCGCTGCACGGCTCAGACCGACTGCGGGACCGGCAACCATTGCTCGTACTGGCTCGGAACCGTCGGAGAAGCGGAGAACCTCTGCTTCGCCGGCTGCGCCTCCTCCACCTGCCGCGCGGGCTATGACTGCGTCGACATCTCCCTGGCCAGCACGCCGAAGCCGGCGTGCCTCCCGAGCGGGCTTCTGGCGATCGATGCCGGCCCCGGGTCCTCGATGGCAGCCGGCGGTCCGTGCACGCGCGATTCGCAGTGCGGGCCCGCCCCCTACTTCTCCTGCACTCCCGAGCGAACGGCGTCGGGCGCGACCACCGGCTTCACGGGCGGCGCGTGCACCGGCGACTGCAGCCTCACGGCCAGCGACGCGTGGTGCGGCGACGGAGGCGTCTGCCTGCCCTTCGTGTCGTTGACGGACAGCCGGGGCCCGCTCATCCAGTGGAGTTGCGCCCAGGGCTGCACCCCCAACAGCACGCCGTCGGGGTGCCGCGCCGGCTACGTCTGCGAGGAGCTCGGGACCTCCGGCCTGGGGACGTGCACTCCAGACTGCCGGCAGGCTCCGACCGGGTTCTGCGGCGGGGCGACCTGCGACAGCGCCACCGGGCTGTGCCTGTAGAGCGCCGAACAGGTTCCCCTGCCTGCTGCGGCGAACGATCCACTCGCTGCGCCGGGCAGGCTCGCCCCTTCGCTCCTCACTGGGCCCACCAGCACAGCTCCGGTGCTCGGAGCTCTCGGCACGACGCGACCACTGGCCCAACTCCGAGCCAGGGCGCACCATCCGCTCGAGAGCTCATCACCCCGAGCTCCACGCATCGACTCTCGACCCCGTGACCGAGGCGAGCGGTGGCTGGATTCGACGAACTCCGGGAGCCGGTGATTGTCGACGCCGACCTGCGCGGACTAATCGATCGACCTCCGGACAAAAGGAAATCTGCTGACTCCGTTCGGGCGGCGTGAACGCCTGCCCCGGGGCGGCTTTGACCAGGCGCCCGCAACGGCCCAGCGTTGCCCCATGGACCTGTTCCCTGTCGAGCTCCGCCGCATCTTCCTCGACGAGCACGCGCACCTGAGGCGGGAGCTCGACGTGCTCGAGGGGCTGCTCGCTCGCGCCGCCGACGCCGCCGTCGCGGACGAGCTGCGGCGTCGGGCGAGCGGCTTCTCCACCCAGCTGCTCGCGCACATCGACCACGAGGAGCGCCTCTTGCGCCCCCTGCTCGCCGACGACGCTTGGGGGCAGCAGCGGGTGAACGTGATGGACGGCGATCACGCGGTGCAGCGCGCCCGCCTGGCCGAGCTCGAGGAGCAGCTCGCGGGGGCAGTGGCGCACTGGCACGCGCCGCTCCAGCAGCTCATCGCCGCGGTACGGGCGGACATGGTCTCCGAGGAGCGCGAGGCGTTCGCCGGCTGAGGCGCGGCCGGCGGCGGTCTCTCGCGCGGCGCTCCGCGTCCTACGACCCCTGCTCCCGCTTCCGCATCGCACGATGCTCGGGAGAGGTGATTCCGAAAGCGACGCTGGCGAGGCGGTGCGTCCCGTGCCGCTTGCCCCCGCGCGCCAGTCGCGGGCGTGCGAAGCCCAAGGTCGTGCACGCGGTCTCGGTCGTGAAGCTCCACCGGTGAAGGGCCGCCTCCATCTCGATGAGTGGCGACTTCTCCAGCTCGCGCTCGGTCTCGCCGCCGCGCAGCGACACGCCGAGCACGCTCAACTCCCCGAAGAAGGGGTGCGCGAGAGGGCGCGGCGCCTCATCGGCTGAGAAGTACAACGCGACCTGGTCGATGACGTGCCGGGCGTGGTGCTCGAGCAGGATGAGGCCGAGCTCGTCGAACACATGGAACTTGTTGCTGAGGTGCGGGGCGTCCGTGGCGATGTCCGGGACCTCGATTCGGTAGCCGTCGCCCAGGAACGCCCGAAACCACTCCGCCGGCTCCGCCCGCTCGACGAGCTTCCCTGCGAGGGTGAGGCCACGCGAGTCGATGCTGGCGACGAGCTTCACCGGTGAACCCTCGCCGCCTCGTGACACGAGCGCAACCTCGGGCGTTTGGAGGTCGTCCGAGGAGTCTGGCACCTGCTTCGGAACCGGGACCCTACTGGCAGACCCCGCCGACGCAGCTCTGCCCCGCCGCGCAGTCGAGGTTGGTGCGGCAGGAGGTGGCGGTGCCCGCGTCGCTCGCGCTCGGGCAGGAGACGGCGGCGCCGGCGTTGTTGCAGGCCGCGACGCAGTCATCCATGTACGTCTGGCCGTCGGCGTAGGTACACCACCACTGCGGCGGAACGCCGGTGGGGGGGCACGCGGCCACGCACGCCGCGACGGTGGAGCCACCGTCGATGCCGCCGTCCACGCCACCATCCACTCCTCCGTCAGTGCCTCCGTCCACGCCGGCGTCCGGGCCCGCGACGCAGCTTCCACTCGAGCAGACCTGGCCCGCGCCGCAGTCGCGGTCCGCGCGGCACTGCACGCAGGTGCCCCCCGCGCAGGGCTGGCAGCTCCCGTTCACGCAGACGTCGGTGCTCGGGCACTGGGTGTTGTCGGCGCAAGCGTGGCCGCCGTCGATGGCAGAAGGGTCGAGCCGGCACTTCCCGGTGGCGGGGTTGAGCACGTACATCGGCCCGGAGCACTGGCACACGCCGGGCGCGTAGCACTTGCCCGCCAGCCGATTCCCAGAGCCGAGGTCGTCGCACGACTCGTAGACCTCCACTGTGACGGTGCAGACGGGCGCGCGGCACTGGCCCGCGACGCAGACCTCGCCGCCCACGCAGTCGGCGTCCGCCTGGCACTCGAGCGGCGCCACTCCGGGTTGGAAGCTGGTGAAGCCGCTCACCGGGAAGCGGACGGTCTTCGTCACCGGGTCCACCACCAGCTTGTCGTGCGGCACGATGGAGCGGGTGCCGTTCTGCTCCTGCACCTGCACGTAGAGCCGGCCGGCGCTCTGCGCGGCGGTGAGGGTGTAGGGCAGCGTCAGCTCCGCCGGGACGCTGAACACCGTGCCCGACGGGCCCCACACGGCCACCGGCCCGGCGGCCTGCGCCGCGCTCGAGGTGATGGGCGTGGGCCCGAGCTCGAGCGTCAGGGTGGTGTCGGCCGCCAGCGCGCCGACCGGCACCCGGAGCGCGGTGCCGTCGAGCGCCGGCGCTCCTGAGCCTTTCACCGTGATGAGCCCGCCCTGGCTGGCGGCGACGCGCTGGGTGACGACGTAGCGAGAGCCCGCGTTCTCCACCGGCCCGCAGGCCGAGACGAGCGCGGCGACGAGCACGACCACTCCACTGCGAGACGGCATGTTCATGTGAGCTTTCCTGGAAGTTCGACTCCGGCCTGTTCGACGACGGTGAATGCCCGCCCAGGCCCACCGCCTTCAAAGAATCGTCACGGCCCCAGCTTTTCCCGAAGGGCGCGCACCTCGGCGGCCCGCTCGCTCTGGGGCCACCGGGCCAGGAACGCATCGGCCTGGGCCCGCGCCGCGTCGCGATGGTCGAGGGCCAGGTGGGCCTCGAGCGCGCTCAGCGCGACCTCCTGGGCCAGCACGCCGTCCGGCCAGCGGCGCTGCGACTCGGCGAAGACGGCCAGGGCCCCCGCGGCGTCGTGCTGGCGCGACTGGCGCAGGCGCCCGAGCTCGTAGAGCGCCGACTGGGCCCGCGCCGAGTCCGCCGCCGCCGCGCGCTCGAACAGCCGCGCCGCCTCGTCGACCTGGCCGGCGACGAGCTGCTCGCGGGCCTGGGCGTAGCGGTCCACCAACACCGCGGTGGCGGCGGTCGGGCCCGGTGCCACCTGCACCGG
>JBBIOE010000177.1:0-17575 GCA_037443525.1 Archangiaceae bacterium
GAGAAGGGCCCTCGAAAACCAAGTCGGCGGCCCTCAGAAACCATGGGAAAGGCCCTCGAAAACCAAGTCAGCGGCCCTCAGGAACCAAGTCGAGCGGGTGGTCAAATGTAGGAATGAGCGATCCGGATTGGTTCCCGAGGGCCCGTCGTAACCATCTGAAAAAAGGACGCTCGATAGGGAGTGTCTCCAGCGATCGCTTGAAGATCAACCGCTTAGGTGGAGTTCGCGATCGGTCGTCAACGTCGAAGGATCGAATTGGTTTCTGAGGGCCCGGTCCGAAGCGAAGCCGTCGAAGGTGGACGGCGACAGCCGGCAGATCCCCTCGACAAGCCCCCTGCGCGGCTCGCAGGTGCACGCAGAGCGGCCGAACTGGCCGCAGGGCGCCATCGCGCGTGCGGGTCAGCCAGGGCCGCTCTCGGGGCGATTCCGTCACTCGCCGCTCGGGTCGCCACCGTCGTCCTCGTCGGGACCGCCCTGGGCGAGCATTGCCTGCTCGTCACGGCGTCGTTCCTCGCTCCGGGCCCGGAGGTAGTCGTCCACCGCGGTGCCGCCGGCGGCCTGATTCAGCAAGAGCGCCGCCAAATCCGCGAGTTCCAGTTGGAGGAGGTCCATCCACAGGTCGACGTCCGTGACCACGGAGACCCAATCCGCCGCGTCCGAAGGAGTGGCGCCAACCTCGGCGAAGACTCCGAGAAGCTGGGCTCTCACGTCCTCGATGACGCGGACCTGAGCTGGGTAGCAGAAGCCGAGGCAGGTCAGTTCCGGAAGGCCGGCATCTTCATTGGCCTGAGCTACCCGGTCCCAACGGAGGAACTCCTCGAGGAGGGCGTGCGCGTCCAGCTTGCGGAGGTCGATCCACGTCACGGCGTCTTCGCACGCGGAAGCGAACATGCGCGCCTCGTTGGTCGAAGAGCCCTTGGCAATCAGGTCGGCGTAGAAGGCCGCGCGCACCTGCTCCGCCCAAAGGACTTCGCGCGGCGTTCCGATGAGCTTCGGGAGCCCGGCGCGCCTGTTCGCCTCGGCGGCCTTCTTGCCCTCTGCATCCTTGGACCTGCGGTAGCAGTCTCTGCAGACGAGCGAGGGGAGCTTCTTCTTGAAGTGCTCACGTTGCCGGCGTCGCGCGTCCTCGTTGCCACGAAAGTGCCGCCCCTCGGCCGAGTGACCACAGGAATAGGTGAGTCGAGGCTCGTCCATGGACGACGACTGTCGCAGGAGGCCAGTGGTCGATCCAGGGCCTCGAGCAGCAGCGTATGCTCAGGTCTCCGGCAGCAACGTGCCCTGCTTCCCGGCCGCCTGCAGCGCGAGCTCATGCTTCTTCGTGAAGAAGTGCGCCTCGACCGTCTGGCTCTCCTTGTCGTAACGGTACGAGCGCAGGAACTGCCTTGTGGTGCCCGTCGGGAGGCGAAGCGGAGTGGAGAGGCGCTTGAGCGCGAGCTCAAGGTCTCTCCAAATTTTGCTCGGCTTCGTGGCCTGAATGCAGACCTTCGTCGCGAGGAGAGAGAGGGTCTCCTTGTAGACCGCGCGCCCGTCGCCATCGCGCTTGGCGAGGTACAGGTACAAACGCTCCGCGAGGGGGCTCGAGAGCGAGTTCAAGTAGTCGACGTCGATGCCGTGGTAGTAGCCCTCGCGAAGCGACGCCAGGAGCACGTCGGAGAGGCGCACGTAGCTGCGGCTGATGTCGGGGGGCACCAGGTCGGGGAGCTCCGCCTGGCGCTCTTTGCGGTCGTCGTAGAACTGGTAGGCGGCGATGAGGCCCGTGGCCTTCACGAAGTTGGCGCGCTTCTGCGAGCTCTTCACGTACCAGCTCGAGCGGAAATGCAACGCGGTGGACATCAGGGCGTCGAGCGCGCGCTCGATGCTCTCGTACGTCGACCGCCCGATGGCGGAAGGCTTGTACCCGAGGCGAAGGGCAATCTCGTACCGGCTGATGTTGATGACCTCGCTCTCGAGAAATGTGGACGGGCGCTGGCGGGCGCGCTCGAGGACAATGGCGAGCACGCGCGCGGCGAACATCGTCGGGAAGCCGTAGAGGGCGTTCGCGGTGATCTCCACGTGAGGTTGCGCGACTGAACCGTCCTCGAGTGTCTTCTCCGGAAGCGTGACGACGCGGATCAGCGCCTTCTCATTGACGACGAGGCGGCCAACGCCGGTCTTCTCGTCGCGTACCTTGACGCGGGGAATCGCGTGCTTCTCCGTGAGCGCCCACAGCGGGAGCTCGCTGATGTTGCCCTCGAAGATGCTGGACTCAAGGGGCCGGCGAATGGTCCGAGGAGCTGACGGAGCAGCAAGAGCGACGTCGTCGACGGCCGCCGCCGGCGCAGCCGTCTTGAGGAGCGGCGGTCGAAAGGACTCTCCGCCGGACGGGAACCGAGCTGCCTGCTCGGTCGCTGCCCACGTGAACAAGTCGGCGTCGGCGAGACGGTGCCACAGCTCAGCAGGAAGCGGCCGCCCAGACTTCCATTCCTGCTCGGCGGCGTACTTGAGCGTTGTCTGACGCATGCTGGCCACGGGGGGCTCTCTGAGCGGGGTCACTGCATCCAATGGTCGAGCCTCCGAGGGCTGATCAGCAGATTGAACGACGGGAGGGAAGAGATCAAAGACCCTGGAGAAGAAAGTGCTCATGGAGAGGGGGGCGCGGCGCGACGGCCGTTCGAGGAACCAAGTGAGGAGGGAAGGGGAGAGGCGAGCGCCGCGGCCGCCGACTGGTACTCGCGCCAGGCGCGAAGAATCCGGACGACGTAATCGGGCGTCTCGCCGTTGGAGGGGACGGGCGCCAACTTGCGCTTGGGCCCGCTGTTGTACGCGACCAAGGCGGCGATGACGTCGCCCTCGTAGTGATGGAGCAGAGCCGCCAGGAGCCGAACGCCAGCAAGGATGTTCAACGCCGGCGTCCAGAGCTGCTTCTCGTCGACGAGACCCAACTTCTTGGCGTTGAAGGGCATGAGCTGCATGAGACCGACGGCGCCGCACTTCGAGAGTGCCTTCGGGTTGAAGCCCGACTCCTGCTTGATGACCGCTCGGACGAGGTCGACCGGCACGACGTAGACGCTGCGGACGTCGGCGACGGCCACGCGAATGGCGTCGTCGTACTGGTGCTCGAGCGGCGGGCCGGCGACCGCCTGTAGCCCAATGAAGAGCGCGCCGAGAGGGAGCCTAGCCACGGGCGGACTTCTCCTCGCGGCCCGGTAGCGCCTGACTGTGCCTGCAGGTGGGATAGCCGAGGCAGGCGAGGAACGGGCCGCGAGGGCCTTTGCGCTCAACAAGAAGCTGGCCGCACTGAGGACATTCGCGCTTGGCCTTCCGCGCCTTGGCGAGAGCCTTCTTCTCCACCATGAAACGGCACGCCGGGTAGCCCGAGCACGCGAGGAACGCTCCCTTGTCGCGGAGCGGCTTGCCGCAACGAGGGCAGCGCTCCGCAGTCAGGGTCGAGACGTCCAAGCGACCGGTGCAGCCAGGCTTGAGGCAGCGCGCGTAGGCGCCGAAGCGACCGTCGAGCTTCTCCATGGCGCCGCCGCACGCCGGGCAGGGTGCGTCGGATGGTCGAGCGGACGGGTCGGCCGAGTAGTCGCACGCTGGGTAGCCCGAGCACGCGAGGAAGGCGCCCTTCTTGCCGGTGCGGAGCAGCAGCTCCTTGCCGCAGCGAGGGCAGGGCTTCCCGGTGGACTTCGGACCGTCGGAGACGGACTCGACCCAGCTTCGGTGGGCAGCGACGAAGGTGGAGAGCGCGAGCTCCGCGCCAGCGAGCTGCTTCGCGAAGGGGCCGTACCAGTCACGGAGAGCGTCCTTCCAGCGCCGCTGGCCGCCGGCGACGTCGTCCAGGCGACGCTCCATGTCGGCCGTGTAGGCGGCGTCGACGAGCGTCGGGAACGCCGCGGCGACGAGGGCGTCGACGAGCAGGCCGCGAGGCTGGGGGAGGACTGACTTGCCCTCCTGACCGAGGTAGTCGCGCTCGAAGAGCGTGGTGATGGTGGCGGCGTAGGTCGAAGGGCGGCCGATGCCGGAGCGCTCCATCGCGGCGATGAGGCCGGCCTGGGTGAAGCGTGGCGGTGGCTTCGTCGTCTTCGCCTCGTCGGCGGCCCTCAGAATGGTCAACGACTGATTGGGCGAGAGAGGAGGGAGGGTGCGCTCGCCGACGTCCTCTTCCGACTCGGCCGGGCGGGCGTCGTCGGCGTCGTCGAGCAGAGCCAGAAAGGAGGCCTCGAGCACGACGGTGCCGGTCGCGAGGAAGCGGAGCTCGCCGGCGACGGTGCGGACGGTGGTGACGGCGAGGCGAGCGGGTTTGCACTGCGAAGCGAGAAAGCGTTTCGACACGAGCTCGAGGAGAGCCTGCTGGTCGGCCGAGAGCGAGACGTCGTCCGGAACAGATAGTGCCGTCGGACGGATGGCCTCGTGAGCCTCCTGTGCGGAATCGGCATTGCGGTAGCGCACGGGCTCAGCGGGAAGCGCACTGGCCAGCGACTGCCGCAGGGCGGAGCGCGCCATCTCGATGGCCTCGTCGGAGAGCGAGACGGAGTCGGTGCGGTGGTAGGTGATGACACCCTGCTCGAAAAGGCTCTGAGCGGTGGCCATGGTCTTCGCCGGCGTGAAGCCCAGTCGAGCCGACGCGGCCTGCTGCAGGGTGGAGGTGGTGAACGGCGGCGGCGGTCGCCGCTCGCGCTCGCGCGCCTCAAGGGCCTCGACCTGGTGCCTGGCAGACTTCGCCTGGGCGAGCGCGGCGCGCGCCTCGGCCTCCGACACGAACGTCGCCGGGGCCCAGGCTCCCTTGGCATCCTTCGCAGCGGAGGTGGCTTGGAAGCCCTCTCGGTAGACGACGGTGAGCCGCCAGAACGGAACGGCGACGAAGGCCTGGCGCTCCTTCTCGCGGAGCACCACCAGGTGCAGCGCGGCGCTCTGAACGCGACCGGCAGAGTGATTTGGGCCGAAGGCCCTGAGGAGCGGCGAAACCTGGTAGCCGACGAGTCGGTCCAAGACGCGGCGCGCCTGCTGGGCGTCGATAAGGGCGACGTCGAGGGGCGCCGGAGATGCGGCCGCACGCTTCACGGCCGCGGTGGTGAGTTCCTGGAAGCGAATCCGGCGCGGCCCCTTGAGTCCCAGGACCTGGACGACGTGCCAAGCGATGGCCTCTCCCTCACGATCAGCGTCGGTGGCGAGGAGGACTTCGCTGGCGTGGGAAGCGGCCCTCTTGAGGCGCGAGGCGACGTCGCCCTTTGCGGAGAGGAGCCGGTAGGAGGGGGTGAAGGTGGCGACGTCGACACCGAGCTCGTCATCCGGAAGGTCGCGGAAGTGGCCGATGGTGGCCACGACCTCGTAACCAGCTCCGAGGCACTTCTTCACCTTCGCGACCTTGTTGGGGGACTCGACAACAACAAGCACGGGCATGGGCTCCTCCGAACGAGAACCCTAAACCCGTCTCAACACTCTTTCAATGCTCCAAACATGTATGCCATGTTTGGCTTCGGCCCCCTCAGCGACGCCGTGTATGGACCTCCGGCTGAGCTTCGGCCGTCGCACGGCTCTGCGCACGCAGCAGCGCGAGCTCGGTCGACGTCGGTTCCTTGGACGCAGGTCGAGGGGCCTCTGGGGCGGGGCTCGGCCGGAAACTGGCGGTGAGGCGATTCACAGGGGAGCGCAGCTTGGCACGGAAAGGCCGTTCAGTGTCGCCTCGGGGCGAAGCCAAGGTCAGGTGTTGTCTCGCCGACGCGCCGAGAGAGGAACGCCAGCGCCGGTGGCCAGGCGCTCGTCTCGCATGCCATGGGTGCGCTGGTACAGGCGCACTTCGGCGGGCGTAGCCGCGCGGAGCGAGGAGTAGCGAATGGCGTAGTAGGGCGCGCCTTCGGTGAAAGGCTCGCCGTCGACGTAAACGATGGCGAAGCCGCTGTCCCCGTCGTCGTCGAAGTATCCGACCTTGCCCTTGTGGGGGCCCTTCATCACCACGACGACGCCGTAGGAACTGGAATCGTCGAGCGGGATGTAGTCGGAGGGCTTCTTGCTGCGCTTCTTGGATGCCATGGTTTCTCCGTTCACGGCCTGCAGCGCCTACGAGTTCGAGGAGATGGTCACAGGTACCACGACCAGGAGAACTGCAGCGGGACGACAACCGCCCAGGAAACGCCGGCGCCTACCAGGAGCTGTGCGCGGGGGAGCACCGAGAGGCTCCATGCGTCGGCCGGCACCCACTCAACGCCGATGCACGGGGAGAGCACGAACGCCGGCGAGGAGCGGTCGGACAGGGTGAGGCCGTAGCTGACGACGTTGGAGGCGTTGGTGTCGTTCACCATGACCAGGCTCGAGTAGGAGCGCTGGGCGAAGCCAAGCTCGAGGCCGGCGACGAAGCGCCAGTCGTAGCCCCGGACAATGCGCGCGCCGACTTGGCCGCCGAAGCGCGTGAAGCTATGCGACAGCGTCCCAGGGAAGTCGCCGGCGGCGTCGTGGAGCGTCATCGCGTTCTGGTAGACGGCCACGGGGGGCTCGAAGAAGCCGCTGGCGGTGAGCTCGAGGGTGTTGCTGAGCGCGTAGCGCGCGCCGAGCCAGAGGGAGCCGGCGAAGCTGGTGGTGCTCTTCGCCGGCGAGGCCTCGGGCGCGGCCACCGCGGTGGCCGTGACGCCGCCAGCGGCGTCGACCGTGAGCGCACCTCGGTCGGCCGACGCCGCGGTCGCAAGAACCAGAACAGAGACAGCGAGCACGCGGAACGTCGACGCCGACATAGGACCTCCAGGAACGTCAGGGAACGGCGATGCAGCAAGCGCGGGCGCGGAAACCCGTGGTGGTCCAGTCCGTCGGGGCGGTGGCGCCAGGCGCGACGCCCCACTGACAGGCCCAGCCGGCGGTGTCCTTGGCGAGGCCGGTGCTGAGTTTCGGCTCGCTCATGTAGAGGAAGACCCCGGGAGGCGGGCTGACGACCGGGGAGGCGGAGCTGCCGTCGCGGCACCCGCCCGTGATGAGGATGTCGTTCACCCCGGTGCAGGCTGCGAGGGCGCCGTTCTGCACCGCCGAGAAGGGTGCAGCGTCGTTGCAGTAGAGATCGCCACGGGCAGTGTACCGTCCACCGCCGACGGCTCCGGCGGGCCCGGTGGGTCCGACGGTGCCCTGAGGGCCGGTCGGGCCCTGAGCGCCAGCGGGACCGGTCGCCCCCTGCGGTCCTTCAGGGCCGGTGGCCCCGCGAAGGCTGTCGCAGGCGGAGCCCAGGAGGACGATGGAGAACAACGAGATGAGGCTGAGGCGAGTCACGATGTACTGCTCCTTTCAGTGAGACCAAGTGCGCCCGGAAATGGGCGGCAACGCCGACGACGGGACGCCGGTGGGCCACCCCTCGACCACCGGCGTCGTGGCGTCGAGAGCGGTGAAGCCGCCGGTCTTGACGGAGGGCGTCACGGTGAACAGCCACGTCGCGGTGGTGAGTTGACGGTTCATCTTGTTCAGGTGGTAGCCCTCGTTCTGCGCAGAGGCCCCGGAGCAGAACGCCCCCTCGTTCGGGGCCCACTTATAGAACCACCCGACGGTCCGTTGGTACTGGAGAGTGGGCGTCTCCGCGAGGCTCTGCCACGTGAGCGGGTCGAAGCCCAGGGCAGCGCGTGTCGAGGCCGGCAGAGGGGCCATGTAATAGAAGACGGCTCGGCCCGGGGCGGTGGCCGACGCGGCGGGCACGATGGCGCCCGTCATCGCCGCGAGCGACGGCGAGTAGTACTGCTGCGCTGCGGTCGTTTCGTTGCCCGACGTCTTGAAGTCGCTGAACGCGAGCACATTCGTCGACGCATTGACGGTGTTGTAGGCGGTCGAGGCCGCAGTCCAGTTGTAGTAGTTGACTTGGCACTGCATCGTGGAGGATGCGGTCCCCGAGGAGGCGAAATCGCGCCAGCACTCGCCCTGGCACTTGGGCGGCGGCGGCGGGGCCGGGTCGTAGGGCTGCCCCGAGCTGTTGAAGCGACAGTTGTAGTGGGGCGTACCGTCGGTGCAGACCGCGTTGGGGTCGAGCCGGACGAAGTTGAGCAAGGTAATCAAATCAACTGGCGTGGTTCCGCCCGGGCTGATGGCCTGCAGGTCGTACTTGTTGTTGAGCCAGGTCTCGGTGAGCCGAAACTGACTCGCGAGGCCGGGCGACATGTCGACGGACACCGGGTACGGAGCTGGGTTCTCAACGACGTAGCGAAGCACTCTCGCTGCAGCCGGCTGGGCAGCCGGGTGCAGGGCGCTGTTGGCCGAGTCGTAGACCTTGTCGTAGGTGTTGGTGGCAAGGCGGTAGGCATAGATGCTTTGCGGATCGGACGCGGTCTGCCAGCTCGTGTCCTCGTAGAAACCGACCGGCGGGGCGAGGACGGTGAGCGTCGCTGTGTCGTTGCGCGTGATGGAGTTGCCGGCGGCGTCGGTGAAGGTGACGGTGAGGCTCAACGCGCCAGTCCGAGCGTCGAGCATCTCGGCGGTGAGCGGGAGGTCATAGTACGCGTAGCCGGTCGCCGTTCGTGTCGAGAGCGTGAGCGGATGCGACCTCGGACACCCGGCGAGCTTGGTGCAGCCGAACGTCCCCAGGGCCACGACGTTGGAGAGGACCGCGGACGCGATGGGCGCTTTGTTGGTGGTGACCACCTGGTAGGTGATGACCGGCGTGTTGCCGTCGACCGCGTGCAGGGTGGTAGCCAGTTTGTAGACCGTGCTTCCGGGGCTGACCGCGGTGAGGGCACCAAACTGGTTGTACTGGACCGGCACGAGCGGGTGCCCCTTCACGTCCGTCTTGAGCGACCAGGCGGTCTCCGGCAGGTAGCTCGGCTGCGCGACGCCGGCGCCCGCAGTCACCACGGGACCGGCGCGGTCGAACGTGGTGACAGCGCTCAGCTTCGAGGGGGCACCAGTGGTCGAAGCGCCGCTGTTCGCCGGTGAGGCGTTGTCGATGCCCCAGACCTCAACCGTGGTTGAAGGAGGAAGTGACGAGGGGACTCCGAGCGTGGCACTCCACACACCGCCGGAGAGCGTTCCAGCGATGGGACCCGAACTGCCGCCGATCAGATTGAACATGACCTTGTTGACGCCCGCGCCGGTGTCGGTGGCCGTCGCCGAGGCGGTGATGGTGGTGGTGCTGTTGCTCCACGCCGGCGGCTGACTCACCCACGAGAGGGAGGGCGGCGTTCGGTCGGCGTTGACGTTGGAGACACTCGCCGTGCGGGGGTTGCCGACGACGTCGACAGAGTTGAACACGACGGTGATGGGCCCATCGGGGAGGACTGCTGCGGAAGGGAATACCCAGGTGCCCAGGAGCACGTCCGGAGCGGGCATGGTGTCGCCGAAGCCGGAGAGCGAGGGAGTCGTCAAGGCGGCGACGCCATTCGTGTCGGAGGCCGTCGCCGAGACGTTGAGTGAGGCGGAGTAGTAGCCAGCGGAAGGCGCGAGCACGGTGATGGTCGGAGGCGTGTTGTCTACGGTGAGGGCGTAGGTTGTGTCGCCGCAGTTTCCGGCGCGGTCACAGGCGCGGGCGACGAAGGACGAGGCGCCGTCGGGAAGCGTCGTCGAGTCCAGGGTCGCCGCGAAGTGGGACGCGGTGTTGCCGGGACTCGGCAGCAGCGTGGCGGACGGCGTGGTGAGGACGAGAGAGGCGACGCCGGCCTGGTCGGTGGCGTTGGCCGTTCCCACGACAGCGCCGCCCACCAGGTGCGCCGCGCCGACCGGCGCTCCGGTGGTGGTGCCGAGGGTGTACTGCACGCTGAACGTCACCGCCGGCGGCGTCTTGTCGACGATGGCGGCCAAGGAGGTCTTGGAGGCGCAGTTGGCCACCACGTCACAGGCCTTCACCACGACGGAGAGCGGGCCCTCAGGCAGACCGACCGGGAAGACCCAGGGGCCCTGGATTCGCTCGACGGCGGTGTTGGTGTCGACGAAGCCCGTGAGGCTGGTGACGGCGAAGCTGGCGAGGCCGTGAGCATCGGTGGCTGTAGCATCGACGGTGATGGCGATGTTGTAGAAGCCGGCGTCAGGAGCCGTGAACGTCGACGCCGGGGGCGTGTTGTCCACGACGACGGCGAGGGTGGTGTCGCCGCAGTTGCCGACCTTGTCGCAGGCGTGCGCAGTGAAGGTGTACGAGCCATCGGCGAGCGCCGTGGTGTCGAGGCTTGCTCCGAAGGTGGTGGGAGAGTTGCCCGCCGCCAGCACCAAGCTCCCGGAGGAGACGCTGCAGGAGAGCGAGCGCATGTCGGAGAGGTCCGTCGACGTCACCGAGAAGGAGACGACGCCGGCGACCATGTTGGAGGAGCCAACGGGGCTCTGCCCCGACGCACCGCCATTCGAGAAGGTGGCGGTGATGGTAGTGGTCGGCGCCGTGGAGTCGAACGGAGTGGGCGCTGCGGAGGCGGGGTAGAGGGGACTCGTGTCTCCGGCGATGGCGTCGAAGATGCCCGGAGTCTGCACGTCGGTGCGGGCCAGGCCCGTCATGTTGCGAGGCCCGCGAATGAAGGCGTCCAGGGACGAGGCCAGGCGGAAGCGGCTGGTATTCGGGTCGAGGCTGTAGGGCGGCGTGCCGGAGACGGCGAGTTGCGTGCCGCCGGCGAGGCCGTCGAACAGGCCGTCCTCGACGTCCTGGGCCAGCTGCTGCGTGAGGGTGAAGGCGGTGATGACGTTGCCGGGGGTCAGGTGCCCCGAGGTGCTGAGGTCGCGCGCGAGCTGGTGGAGCGCGACGTCCGGCATGTTCGCGTAGACCGCGTCTCGGAGAGTCTGCGGCGTGCCGGTGAGGGACACGGGGCGCACAGAGCGCAGGATCCAGGAGGTGGGCCGCGAGACGTGCAGGGCCATCATGGGGTCGGTGATGGCCAGGGCGGCGGAAAGTCCAACCGGCGTCCCGGCGTCGGGGTTCTTCCCGAGGGCCACGGCCCGAGCGGCGCTGTCGGCGATGGTCGTCCACAGCGAGGCGTGGGCGGTGAGCACCGCGCCCGTCGCGTACGAGCCGACGAAGGAGGTGAGCACCATCGAGCCCGGCAAGGCCACGGCGGTGACGCCGTCCGAGGGGTCGACGACTGAGAGGCTGGTGCCGCTGGCCTGGAGCTGCACCGGGCCGGAGTAGTTCTCCTGGCTCAAGGTGAAGCTGACTCCGCCATCGGCGTCAGTGACGGAGCTCGAGGTGCCCAGGACCGGACCTCCGTCACGGCCGGTGACGGGCTGTCCCGTCGCGGGGTCGATGGCCACCAGGCGGACGGTGGCGCCCTGCACGGGAACGCCAGCCCACACGGCGGCGTTGACGACGCCGAGGGGCACGTTGTCCACCACGACGGACACGGAGGCCTCGCCGATGCCGCCGGCGGAGTCCGTCGCCCTGAGCCGGAGGGTGAGCGGGCCCTCGAGCGCCTTGGTGGTGTCCCACTGCGCCGAGAAGGCGTCTGCCGTGGGAATCGCGTCGCTGCCCACGCCCGGGGGGCCCTGGACGACTTCGAGCGCGGTGACGGTGGTGCCCGGGGCCTGAGGCTGCGCGCTCGCGGTGACGGTGACGGTGCCATTGACGATGGCGTTCTGGGAGGGAGCGGTGATGGTCACCGTCGGGCCGTGGTTCGAGACGTGGACGGTGACGGAGTTGGTGCCGCTGTTGTTCCACTCGTCCACGGCCTGCATCTGGAGGGTGACGTCGCCGTCGGGCAGTGCCGAGACGTCGAACGTCGTCGAGAGCGTGGCAGTGTGCAGATCGGCCGAGAGCGTGGCCTGCATCGGAACGAGCGCAGCCGGCGCGAGGAACGCGAAGCTCTTCACCTTCGACGCGTCGGTGGCGACCACGAGGACGTTGATACTGCCGCGAGCGACCGCGCCGGCAGCCGGTGACGAGAACTGGATGCTCGGCGGGTCGACATCGGTGGCGCTTCCGACGCACTTCGCCGGGTCTTGGTTGGCGCAGAAGAGGTACGGGTCCGTGGCCCCCGAGAGGTTGGTGGCGAGCACGTGGACGTCCGCCTCCTTGAGGCCGGTGCCGTTGTGACTGGTGCGAACGAAGTCGATGAGGGCCTGAGACAGCGCCAAGCGCATCGTGCGGCCGTCGAGGGCCTGCGTGCCCTGGCTCAGGACTCCGCTCGGGCCCAGGCCGTCCCAGGTGCCGTCCGCGCGGAGGTCATCGGCGAGCGCGGCAGTGAGGGTCGCGGCGTTGACGGTGAGGCCGGGGCTCAAGTGGGAGGCGAGGGCCATCCCGGTGGCCTCCTGCGAGAGCGCGGCGAGCATCAGGCCGGCGATGCCCTGAGAGCCAAGCGTGGCCGACTGGGTGACGTCGGCTGGCGTGACGCTCTCCCACGGGCTTCCGCCGAAGTGGGCGGCGATGTGAGTGAAGGCCGCCGGCCAGGCTTCGCTCGCGGAGGTGCCCTTCTGCACGTGGTAGCTCGCCTTGGCGACGGCCCAGGTGGACACGGGGGTGATGCGGAGGCCGGAGACGGACGAGCCCGAGGCGTAGCCGGGGACGTAGGTGACGAGCTCGGAGGAGAGCTTCACGCCCAGGCCGATGGACTCCTCGGTGTACGTGCCATCCGTCGCGACGACGAGGATGCCGCCGCCGTAGGGAGGGAGCGTCAGCGTGAAGGTGCCGTCCACCGCGGTGGTGGCGGTGCCGAGGGCCTCACCGCGGGCGAGGGAGTCGTCGGTGCGGTAGGCGGTCACCGTCGCATTCGCGACGGGCCCCTTCACCACGGTGCCAGCGAGGCTCCCCTGCGACGTGCCGTTGGGCTTCACGGCGGCGCCGCCGCCGCAGCTCAGGGCAAGCGCCAGCGCTGCGAGGGCGACCCCGACTCCCACGATGCCTGCATGCCGTCGAATGCTCATGATTCCTCCGATGTGCTGCGGGAAGTGATTGTCAGAACGCCTTGGAGACGAAGAGGCTGAAGTCGCAGGGGGCGTCGAGCAGCAGCGCCTCGGCGGCGCCGCCGTTCGAGCCCTGATCGCCAGCGCCAGTGAGAATCGTCTGGCCGGCCTGCTTGGCGACGGCCGTGGCGTCATCCTGACCGCCAACGCGACTCAGCACGGCGCCGGCAGTGCCCGTCGCCACCTTGGCCGCGAGCGACGGCCCGCCGCCGTTGGTGTTGGAGACCCGGCCCGAGGCCTTCAGGCCGGGCTTGTGGTCCTGCAGGTCGTAGGCGAGGCCCTCGAGCGGCACCTCGGTGCCGTCCGGCAGCTTGAGGGACGTGAACCGCACCTGGAAACGGTCGCCGCTGGCCTGGGCCGTGCCGTAGACCATGGTCCCGGTCGCCAGGAGCACCTCACCGCGCGGAGCGAACGCGCGGCTCAGCTTGGCCACCACCGGGCCCGAGCCCACGGTGCGGGAGTCCAACGGCTTCGCGAGGCGGAGGGGAATCTCCGTGCCCATCGCAATGCCAAGCGGTCCTCGGTGGCTCTCCACCTCGCCGCCCACGGCGCGCGCGGTCTTGAGCCACGAGGGCGTATTGCTCTTGGGCGCAGGGGCAGCGGGCGCGGCGGCCGGGTCGGCGGGCAGCACCGGGCGCTGCCCGCCGTACTCCTTGGCCAACAGCTCATCGACGGCCTTCGCGTCGGGGTTCTTGGACGAGGGAGCCGCGCTGCGCCGCTGACCAGCTGGCTGAGGGCGAGCGGAAGCGGGCGAGGTGGGGCTGAGAGGGAGGGGGGCCGGCGGCAAGTCGTCCACCACCAAGTGAGCTCCGGCAGGCGCCACTGCCGGCGCCGCGGCTGGCGGCGAGAGGGGGTCAGGGCCTGCCGCCGTGGCGGAGGACGCCGGCGAGGACTGAGCGGGCTTCGGCATCGGCGCCTCGGGCTCGGCGAGCAACGAACGAGGCTTGGGAGCGGAGCTCGACGCCTTGAGAGCGACGGAGCCGAGAGCCAGCAGGCTGACCACAGCGCCGCCCACGAAGAGCAGGCGGCGATTCGAGGCGGCGGTGTCAGGAGCCTTGAGCTTGCCCGCGAGCTGGCGGACGGCGCTGGGGAGCTCCGGCTGCTTCGCAGAGACGGCGCTCGCCGCGTCGGCCTCCTGAAGGGGCGCCCGAAAGCTGGGGGGAGCGTCGGCCGGAGCCTTGAAGCTGATGTCGGCGCGGAGCGCGCTGTCGGGAGGAGGGGGCGGCAGGCGACCGGAGTCCTGACGCATCGGGTTGCTGCCCGGGGAGCGCCCGTTGCGCGTCGAGGCGCCGGCGCGAGCGCCGGACGAAGGCGGCTCCTGAGGCCGGGCGGGGACGGACAGAGGGCTGGTCCAAGCCTGGTCGGCGCCGTGCTCCTCGAGGAGCTGCGTGACATCGCGGGCGACCTCCGCGCCGGACTCGTAGCGCTCGGTGGGGTCCGTGGCGAGGAGGCGCGAGAGGAGCCCGTCCACCTGGGGCGGCAGCGCCGGATTGACTCGACTCGGCAGGTCGAGCGGCGTCTTGAGGAGGCCGTCAATCCACTCGCCGGGAATGCCCGCCTCGTCGGACTTGTCGACGTGCGAGGAGAGGTACCAGCGGGGAATGGCGCCGGTGATGGCCTCGTAGATGACGACGCCGAGCGCGTAGAGATCGGCCTTGGGCGTGTACGGCATGGGCTCGCCGCGGTCGGCAGCCCCCGTCTTGAAGTGTCGAAACACCTCAGGCGGCATGTGCGTGTAGGTCCCCATCAGGACCGCCTGGCGGGTCATCGTGGCGGCGGCGCGGCTGCGGGCGATGCCGAAGTCGAGCAGCTTCACCTCCCAGCGGCTGGTGACGAGAATGTTCCCGGACTTGATGTCACGGTGGACGATGCCCTTGGCGTGGAGGTACGCGAGGCCCTCGGCGAGCGGACGGAGGAGCTTCCCGAGAATGTCGGCGAGCGACGGGGTCGCAGCCCGGCAGAACTTCCTCAAAGGAAGCCCGTCGATGTACGGCATCGCCATCACGGGCAGCCCCGTCTTGATGGAAGGCCACCGGAAGCTCTCGATGACGTTCACGACTACCGGGTGATTGAGCTGCAGCAGCGTCCCGATCTCCCGCTGGAGGCGGCCCAGGGTCTCCTCGCGCTCGGTCTGCGAGAGCTCCTCCACGGAGACCAGGGGGAACTTGAGCGCGTAGAAGTCGCCCTCGCGGCGTGCGAGGTACACGGCGCCGAACGCGCCTTTTCCGAGCTTGTCCTGAATGGCGTAGCCGTTCACGACGTAGCCGGGTGGGAGGTAGTCGGCCTTGGGGACCGGAGCGTCGGCGGCAAGGGCGAGCGACTTCGATGTCGGCTCTTCGCGCGCGGGGATTCCCGGGAGCGACGGCAGGAGCGGCTCGGTCTTGGCGGCCGGCTTGGGGTTTTTGGGCGCCATGGGGGCTCTCTTTGGGGTTCGGGTCAGAGCGAGAGGTCGTTCATCTGGACATGGCGAGAGCCGCTCTTCTCGAAGAGCTTGAGCGTGAAGCGCTGGCCGGCGGACTGGAGCGGCGTGGCGTAGACCACGACGAGGCGCGAGGTTTCGCCGGTGGGAATGGAGGCGAGCTCCTGCACGGTGGCGAGCACCTTCGCGTCCGTCGAGCTGCCGTTGCCGGTGGCGGAGATCTCGGCGCGTTCCATCACCCACGCGCGAGACGGGTCGCGATTCTCGACGGTGAGCACCAGGTAGCTCGAATCGAAGAGCCGGTAGACGTGCAGCGTCTCGACGAGGAGTTTGGCTTGGCGGTCGAGGTGGCGGGCCGGGTGGCGCTCCACCTGAAAGGCGACCGGCTTGTCGACGTCCTGGCGGAGGACGAGCGAGGCCACTTTGCTCGCCGCAGTGTCGGCCGACGAGGACTGGCACTCGTCGAGGCGACCCTGCAGCTCGGCGATGCTCGTCTTGAGGCCAGAGACCGACTCCGGCGTCGTCTTCTTCGTGAGCGCGAGCTCGAAGTCCACCTTGAGGTCGACCTCGGAGGGCACGGACGTGAGGATGAAGGGCAGGAGCGTCCCATCGGCGAGCCCGACCTGGAGGGTGACGGTGTCGCCGGCCTTGATGTCGGCCTTCGGGATGAGGACGAGGGCAATGCCATTGGCCTGTGGCTCGAAGAAGCGCTCCTGGGTGTCCACGAGCAGCACCTTCGACGGGACGATGTCCAGGGGGAACACCAGCGTCGTGGACGAGGCGCCAGCAACGTGAAGCTCGACGACTCCGGTGGAGTCGGTGATGCGGACGGTGCGCTGCTTCATGTCGCGACGGACCGGTGCAGGGGCCCTGGGCGGGATGGGCGGAGTCGCCGCGGCGGTGGTTGAACGCGCGCTCGCCGGGGAGGGAGCCAGAGCGTCAGGGTCGATGCGAGCTGGCTGGGAGCGAGGGCCGCCTGCGAAAGCGGGACGGACGAGGAGCCCGAGGAGGGCGAGGGACAGAGCGAAAGGACGCATGTTCAATTCCCCGAGGGTGTGGGAGTGCCGGCGGGCGGCGGTGGAGTGACGGGTGTAGTCCGCCAGTCGAGAATCTCAAGGCCGTCGGGGCGGTTTCTCGAGCGGGGGGTCTCGGCTAACACCAGGTCGACTTGAAGCGCGTCGGTGGTGGGCGCCGCGCCGCCGGCTAGCTTCTCGCGAGCGCGGTGCAACAGCGCCCGGACGTGGCACTTCTCCTCATGGCGCTCGACGAGCACGAAATCGTCGAAGGTGACGCCCGTGCGGACTTGAGCCAAGCGGTACGTCTCGAGGAGCTTCTGCTCCTTGGCCTCCGCAGCCATCTTGTCCCGGAGCGGGGGTGCCATCATCGCCAGGGCCTCCGGCCAGGACTCGTCGACGGTCGCGGAATTCACGGCGGCGGTGAGCCGGATGAAGCGCTGAGTGAAGGCGAGGACGGTCAGGTCCGAGGGCCGGTTGCGGAGTGTGCGCAGGTAGCTGATGAGCTCCTTCGAGACGGCGGACGACTCGACGTAGTGCCCCTGGCCGTCGTCGCTCACCACCACAATGTCTGGCTGCGTCTTGGCGATGTTGAGGCAGACGAGGAGGAGGAAGGCGTTGAGGAGGAACTGCGCGCCGAGGGCCCAGTTCTTCCAGCGCCCCTGAGACGCGAACGCGGACCAGATGGCGGGTGGACCAGACAGCGGCGCGGAGAGGCCTGGAGCTCGAGACAGGGCGGCTTTGGCGGGCGTTGGCGACATGGGCTCCTCAAGGCTTCTTGGGCATCACGGACGTCGGCTTCATCGTCGGGGCGTCGGGCGAGTCGACCGGCCGCTCGGGGCGCGTAGGCGCGCCGCGCGGAGGCGGAAGGGCCGCCGGCGGTCCAACCGTCGAAGGCTTCGGGGGGCTTCCCATCTCCTCAGTGATGCCCGGAGGAGCCGAGCGGCCGGGGTGGGCGAGTGCGGGAACAGGAACGGGGGCGAACGCCTCGCGAGTTGGGAGCGCGGAGCTCTGCGCAGTCGCGGCGACGGCCTTCTCCGCCGCGACCTCAAGAGCTGCGCCGCCATCGAATTCGCGCAGTCCGGACGCCGCTGCCTCCTTCCGACGTTCGCTCCGAACAGCGTGAGCGACGTGTCGGCCGCCGAGATCGCCACCCACCACACCTCCCGCGAAGGCCCCCAGGGCTTGAATGGCGGCACCTCGGAGCTCGGAGCCGCCTGCGGCCCCGGAAGCCGCAGGGGGCGCGGGAGCCACGCTGCCGTCGGCCTCTCGGACCATCCCCTTGGGGAGAGGGCCTGCAGCACGCCGGCCGGCGCCGGCCTCTTCGGCGCCGAGGCCG
>JBBIOE010000178.1:0-17574 GCA_037443525.1 Archangiaceae bacterium
CATGCTGTTTCCAGAGGGCGCTACCGGGACGTCCCTGGGCGACCAAGCGCCAGGTGCCCTTTTCGCACCAATATGACGCCCAATATGACCGCCGCCGGTCCATGGGAGTCCCGTGAACCGAACTAAAAAGTGAAATCCGACGACTTAAACTTCCAGATTCTTCGCGACACCCACTCTGAGCGCCTCGGGGAGTCGTCTCCGCCAATCGGCCTCACTGTGAATCGCGCCGGGTTCGAACTCCACCGCCGGCTCGTGCGGCGCGTAGACCAGATTCGCCCTCGATGGCGGCCGAGCCACCTGCTTTCACTCCCGGTGGGAGACGGCACTTCGCCTGGGCCAGTGCAAGTCGTCGCATGCGCGTGAGCGAGCAGAGGTAGGGACGAGGTGTCGCAGCGTCAAAGGCCGGCAGGCTTTGACCTATCAGTGAGAGCGGCGCACCCGCTCAATCCGTCGTCTGCACGCAACATCGCCGGCCGGGCGGGTGGCTCTTCTACGCGCGCGGCCGCGTGGGAGGGGTGCTCACGGCAGGCTCGGGGGAGGAGCCACACCGAAGCGCCGTCACGGCGCGCGCGCTCGGAAGGAGGGGACCACCCGTCCGGCCGACTCTCGTCGAGGCGTCTTCTTGCGCCTCACACCTTCGGGGGGCCGCGCACCACGAACACCGGCTTGGTGCTGCCCCGCATCACCTCTTCCGCCACCGAGCCCAGCATCGTCCGCGCCAGCCCGCTGCGGCCGTGGCTCGCGATGACGATGGCGTCGGCGCCCACCCGCTCCGCCGCCTCCACCAGGGCCTTGCCCGGCTCGGAGCTGCGCATCACCTCGGTGCGCGTCACCACGCCCTTGTCGTCGCCCATGCCCGGCGTCAGCGCCCGCAGCCGCGCCGCCACCTCGGCCTCGAGCTTGGAGCTGGTGACGATCTCCGTGCCCGGCAGGTACGTCTCCACCAGGTCGCCAGCCAGGCCCCGCGTCACCATCACGTGCGCGAGGTAGACCTCACCCTGCGGCTCCGCCAGGGCGTAAGCCCAGGGGATGGACTCGTTGGCCTGCGGAGAGAAGTCGGTGCACACCAGCACCCGCTTGAGCTCGGGGTGGGCCACGAAGTGCCCCGCGCCCTGGCCGTCGGAGGGCACGATGGCCACCGCCATGCGCGCCAGGTGCAGGGTGGTCGCCGAGACGCTCCACATGCGCGCCAGGCCCGAGCGGCCGTGCGAGCCCACCACCACCAGGTCGCAGCGCTCCGCCTCGCCGAGCTCGAGCAGGTGGTCGGCCACCCGCCCCACGCCCAGCCGCGCCCGGTAGAAGAGCTCGCCCTGCCCCGGCAGGTGCGGCACCCGCTGCTTCAGGTCGCGCTCGATGAGGCGCTCCACCGCCGGATCCGGGTCGGTGAAGGAGAAGCGCCGGGTCAGCCCGTAGCGCCGGTGCGCCTCGTCGGCGTAGTAGACGCGGCCCAGCACCACGTCCACCGGCCCGACCGCGCGGAGCTTCTCCACCCAGCGCAGCGCGCTCGCCGCCTCCACGCTCTCGTCGATGCCCACCAGCGCCTTGAAGGGCCGCCCCGCCATCCAGGCGGAGAAGGGCGTGTCGTCGCGCACCACCACCAGCGGCACCGAGAGCCCCACCGCCAGCCGCTCCGAGGTGCTGCCCGGCCGCACCAGCGACGCCGCCCGGTGCCCCGCCGACCCGACCACCAGCGTCATGGCCTGCTTGGAGGCGGCCACCCGCATCAACACTTCGTCGGCGTGCCCGGGCACCACCGAGGTGTGCACCGGGCTCTGGGTCAGGCTCTCCAGCGGGCGCGCCAGCTCGTCGAGCTGCGCTTCGATCTGCTCCTGCACCTTGAGCCGCGCCGAGTCGTCCATCGTCTCCACCCGCGGCTCCAGCGCGTGCACCAGCCACAAGGGCTGCTTCCAGCGGCCCGCCAGCACGGCGGCGGTGTGCACCGCGTTGCGCGACCAGACGGAGAAGTCGACCCCACACACGATCGCCATGACGGTCCTCCCGGGCTCTCCCGCGCCCCGAAGCCCCGTCTCAGTTCACGCTTCGTGCCGCGGTGCGCCCACGGCGAACCTGCGCCGCGCCCAGCGCAACGATTGCGGTTCCCCAAGAGGGGCCCTGCGAATGCTGCGCGGATCAGCGCCGCTTCAAGCAGTCGACGATGGCGTCCACCACCACGCCCGGGATGCGGGAGCGGATCTGCTCGATGCCCGGCATGGCCTCGGTCAGCGAGGGGTGAGCCAGGGAGGTGACGTTCCCCACGCCGAAGCAGGCGGCGAAGACGGCGGCCGGGAGCCAGGAGACCGGCGCCCGGGGGCCGGCGGCGGGGGCGGCGATGGACGCGAGCGGCTCCCAGGCCGGGCCCATGCGGGTGGCCACCTCGTCGAGCCTGGAGAGGTCGGCGGCCTTGCGGTTCGCCGAGGCGTTGAGCGAGGCCACCGCGGCGGCGGCGAGCCAGACCAGCCGCCCCTCCTCGGGCTTGAGCCCCACCCGCACCGTCACCTCCGCCACCAGCTTGAGCAGGGCGTGGGCCTCGGGTCCCTTCTCCCCCAGCTGCAGGAGGAGGAGCTCGAGCAGGCGGTGCACCGGGTCCGCGCCCGCGCCCGCCTCGTCGAGCGGGGTGCCCGCGAGCGCCGGCGGCAGCGTCGTGTGGCGCTGGAGGATGCGGGAGCTGGCCCGGCCTCCGCTGCTGCTCCCGCCGCTGGCGTTCTCCAGCCAGGAGGGGAGACTGGCGGCCACCGGCGTGCCGTAGAAGCGGGCCAGGGTGCGGCGAATGGCCTGCTCTCCGGCGCGAATGGCCACCACGCTGGACATCTTCGACTGGGCCTTCACCTCGGCGAGCACGCCCTCGTCGAGCGGGTCGCGCAGGGCCACCACCAGCTGGGTGGAGCCCTTGAGCGACAGCGGCACCGCGCACAGCGCCTCGGCCGCGCCGCTGCTCAACAGCCGCAGGGCCTCGGGCACCGGGGGCATCTCGTCGAGGCGCTTGCCGGTGATGGTGGGCGCCCGCGTCACCTCGGCCCAGGCGGTGATGACGTCGTCCTCCTCCAGCGCGGTGATGGCCACCAGCGCGTCGGGCATCGAGGCCTCGAAGTCCACCGCGTAGGAGAGCGCCTCGTCGTAGCGCTCCTGGGTGAGGCGGCCTTGCGCCAAGAGGTGCTCGCCGATGCGCTGGTCGCGCACCCTTGGGGCGCTGTCGGCCTTGCGCGCGGGCTTCGGCGGCGGCGCGTCGGCGGCCTTCAGCGCCTTGAGCTCGTCGAGAGAGACCTTGCGGACCCCGATGCGCGCCAGCGTCGCTGCCGGCGCGCCCTCGGCCGGCGTGCGCGGGCGCACCGGCTCGGGCTCCGCCTCGTCGAGCTCTTCCAGCATCTCTTCCAGCACCTCCTCGGGCGGCTCGGGGACCAGGCTCATCGTCGCCGCGCGCGTCACCGGCGCGATGCGCGGCACTGGCGACGGCGAGCCCCCGTAGGCGGGGCCCACCGGGGGAATGGTGGGCGCGACCACCGCGGGCGGCGGCGGCGACGGAGGCGCCTCGGCCTCGAGGGGCGCGGTGGGCACCAGCGTGGCGGGCCGCGGCAGCGGGGCCGGCGGCAGCGAGGCCTCGTTGATGCCGACTTGAATGTTCAGCCCCGCGCCCGAGGGCGGCGCGGCGGGAGAAGGCGCCTCCCCGCGCATCGGGAACGGCGTCGCGCCCGGCGTGGAGGGGAACATGAAAGGGAACTTGTCGTCCTCCGGGGCTCCGCCGGCCGGCGCCTGGGCCTGGTCGAGCGGCGAGAGGGTGAGCTCGTCGCCGGGGATGTGCCAGAGGTTGGCGAGCGGCTCGCGGCTGGGGAAGGCCTTGGCGAACAGCGACGCCACCACCGGCGCGCCCACCGTCCACCCCATGCGCTGAATGCCCTGCTGGAGGGCGAACTTGGCGTCCTGCGCCGAGGGCCGCTGCGCCGGGTCGAGCGACAAGAAGCGCACCAGCATCGAGGCGAAGGGCTCGGGCACCGAGGGGAAGGACTGCGGCCCCACGCCGGCGAAGGCCGCTCCGAGGCCGTTGGCCTGCCCCAGGTCTCCGGTGGGGAAGAGCGGCCGGCCCAGCGCCAGCTCGTGCATCACCAGGCCCAGGCGGAAGAGGTCGCCCGGGGCCTCCACCGTGCCCTGGAGCTGCTCCGGCGTCACCGACTGGGCCTCGCTGCGCACCGGCCCCTGCACCGCCTCGGCGCACAGCCGTGCCACGCCCGCCTCGGCCAGCCGCACGCCGCCGCCCGGGGTGACGATGATGGTGGAGGGGCACAAGTCGCCGTGCACCACCGGCACCGAGGGCGCGTGGAGGTCGGCGAGGATGGTGGCGACCTCGAGCAGGACGGCGAAGCCCTCGTTGGGCGAGAGGCGGCCCTTCTTCATCGCCAAAGAGGCGAGCAGCGTGCGCAGGGTCTCGCCCTCGACGTTCTCCTCGACCAGCCAGGGGGCCACGCCGGCCGCGCCCACTTCGGCCACCGGCACCAGCCCCTCGAAGGCCGCCTGGCCGAGCCGCGCCTCGTGCTCGGGGAGCTTCTTGGCGATGGCCGGGTTGGTGAGCGGCGCGTTGACGAGGCGCTTGAGCACCACCACCCGCCGACTGGGCAGGCCACCGCGGGCTACCTCGACGCCAGCCCAGGCCTCGGAGACGCCAGTCGCTGAAATTCGCCGGATCGAGCGGTACGTGCTCACGCGAAGGCTGCCGAGGTCCTTCCTGCAGGGAAAAGCCCGATCGAGTGTAGGCCGGGGCAGACATTTCCGGCTACGCTGAAGTTCTTTCGAATTCGACACTCGTTGGCGGGCACGTAAGGCGGTTGGCGAGTGTGGGCCGATTGATCAGGAGTACGACATGCGTGGAACGAAGCGAACCCTTTGGATGGCGGCGTTGGTGTTGGTGGCGTGCGGTGGATCGGCCGAGCTGCGGGTAGACGAGACCAAGGGCATTCCCCCGGTGAAGGGCTCGACGGAGATCTCGCTGGCCACCTACACCTGCGGGCAGCCGATCACCTCCGGCGAGGTGACGGTGACCACCACCGTGGTGGCGGGCGGCTGCCAGTTCTCCTTCGACAAGGACGTGCCGGTGCTGAAGGCCGCCGACTACGACAAGATCCCCGACTTCAAGGGCGCGACCAACCTGGTGCAGCGCGTGGAGCTGACGGTGAAGACGCTGTCCTTCGCCGACGCCGCCACCGGCACCAAGCTCGACCTGAGCACCGCCGTCACCTCGGCGACCCTGATGGTGAACGGCCAGCAGGTGGCGGACAAGAGCGTGCTCACCCAGCTGCCGAAGACGGTGACCTTGTCGGGCGAGGCGCTCAACCAGCTCAAGACGAAGGTCGACGCGCGGCAGCCGGCGAGCGTGCACCTGACGGTGGTGATGGTGCTGCCGAACGACCCCAAGCCGCCCTCCAGGCTGAAGGTCGACTACGACGCGCAGCCGGCGCTCATTCTCGGCGCGGGCGGCATCAAGTTGTGACGTAGGCTTCGTGGCCATGGCCACGTCCGTCGCTCTCGTCACCGGCGCGTCCTCGGGGTTGGGGGAGCAGTTCGCTCGCCTCTTCGCCAAGGACGGCCACCCGGTAGTGCTGGTCGCGCGCTCGAAGGCGCGCCTGGAGCACCTCGCGGAGGAGCTCGAGCGCCTCCACAAGGTGAAGGCCTACGTCGTGCCGATGGACCTGACGCAGCCCTCGGCGCCCAAGGCCATCGAGGAGCAGGTGAGCGCGCTCGGCCTCGAGGTGGACTGGCTGGTGAACAACGCCGGCTTCGGGTCCAACGGGCCCTTCCTCGACCTGGACCGGGACAACGAGGTGGGCATGGTGCAGGTGAACTGCGCCGCGCTGCTCGAGCTTTCCCACCGCTTCGGCCGGGGCATGCGCGAGCGCAAGCGCGGGCGCATCTTGAACATCGCGTCCACGGCGGGCTTCCAGCCGGGGCCGTTCATGGCGACCTACTACGCGACCAAGGCCTTCGTGGTGAGCTTCTCGGAAGGCCTGGCGCACGAGCTCCAAGGCACGGGCGTGACGGTGACCTGCTACTGCCCCGGCGCGACGCTGACCGAGTTCGGGGCCCGCAGCGGCAACCAGGACTCGATGCTCTTCAAGCAGCCGGGCGTTCCCTCGGCGGCGGAGGTGGCGCACCGGGCCTACGACGCGATGATGCAGGGCGAGGTGCTCGCGGTGCACGGCCCGATGAACTGGCTCGGCGTGGAGGCGGTGCGCTTCACGCCCAGGCGGTGGATCCGCGGCATCACCGCGAGGCTGAACCGGCACTGAGCGGCGCAGCGGCTCAGGCGGGCGGCTCGTGCTGCGCGTCGAGCTCGCGCTCCAGCTGAACGCGCCGGGCCATCGGCCAGAGCGCCGCCATCAGGAGGAAGAAGCCGAGCGCCACGCTGCCGAGGCTCTGGCCCGACACCGGGACCACGTCCTGCTCGAGCACCGCCACGCCCGAAGGGTCGCCCTTCGCGACCGTGCCCTTCAGCGTCTTTGGGGTGAGCAGGTGCGACAGCTCGGATCCCGCGCCCGCGACGTAGCCCGCCGCGTCCGGCTCGGACCGTTGGCCGAGCTCCGCCGCGTGCTTCAAGAGCACCGGGTTCTTCGTCACCGCCACCGCGCGCACCACCTCGGAGGGCTCGGCGCCCGCCACCCCGATGGGCAGCTCGAGCGTGCGCACCGTGCTCGGGCCGCCGTCCACCGCTCCGCTCCAGGTCGTGAAGTGCTGAGCCGCCGCCCGCGCGAGCTCCAGCCGGCAGCCGGAGAGCGCCACCCACTTCGCCTGGTGTGGGCTGGCGAGCCACGCGCCGCACTCCAGCGCCTTCGGCCCGCCGGCCACGGCCACCAGCTCGAAGGTGCCGACGTACATGAGCGCCAGGCCGGTGCCGGCGAGGAGCAGGGTGCCGATGAGCGCCCCCGCGCCGCCGCCGCCGAGGAGCACCGCGCGCACCCGGCTGGTCACGACACCTCCAGGGGCCACAGGACGCGCACCAGCGTCCGCGCCGGGCAGTCGGCGAGCTCGACGTGCACCACGCCGCCCTCGAGGCGGAACGGCACCGGCCGCTCGGTGCCGGTGGTGAGGTCCATCGCCGCGGCGAAGGGCTCGGTGGAGAGCGGGCTGACGTTCACGCGCAGCACCACCTTCGCGCAGCGCGAGCGGTTGAGCAGGCCCACCCAGTCGTACGCGCCTCCCGGGCCCCAGGTGGCGTCGGCTTCGCGCACGCTGGCCACCGCGCCGCCGAGCACGGTCCACGAGGACTCGGAGGTGAGCGGCATCGCCAGGCGCCTGGGCACGTCGCCCTCGGGCTGCGCCACGCCCTGGATGCGCACGTCGAAGAGCCGCGCGCCCCTTGGGCCGTCGACCAGCTCGAAGTACTCGGGCACCCGCGCCGCCGGCAGCCCGCGCAGGCGCCGCTTCACCGCCACGTCGAAGCGGTCCACCCGAGCGCCCGAGCGGGTGAGCGTCACCTCCGACACGTTCTCCGCCATCACCGGCTCGAAGGGCGGGGGCGCGAGCACGTCGTGCACCAGGTCCCAGCGGAGGCCGGCGCGGCGGGCGTGCACCAGGGGGCGCGGCGGGTTCCTGCGGCCCTGCTCCCACGGCGACCAGGCGACCGTGTCGGCGGCCAGCCCGCCTTCGGTGAGCCGCACCAGGTTGAAGGAGGGCCACAGGTGCGGCGCGTCGTCGAGCACGGCGTCCATGATGGGCGTGGCGGTGCCGCAGCTGCCGGCGGAGGCGATGAGCACGTCGGCCTCGGTGGGGGAGGCGCCCTTGAGCAGCCGGGCCACCGGGTAGTGCTTGTGGCCGTGGAGCACCAGCACCGGCCGCCCGAGCTGCGCCAGCGCGGAGAGCGCCGTGCCCGCGCCGAGCGCCGTCATGGTGATCTCCTCGCAGTCGCCGTTGGCCACCAGGTGGGGCAGCAGCTCCTCGACGAGCAGCTTCTGGTAGACGGGCCGCCCGCGGGTGTCGATGAGCGAGGTGTCGGTGATGGGCGTGGGCACCAGGTGGTGGTGGAGCACGAACACCAGCGGCCGCGAGCCGTCGGGCGGCGGGAGCTGGCCGGCGACGCGCACCAGGTCCTCGCGGCGCACCACTCCGCCCGCCGAGAGCAGGCCCTTGGGCAGCCAGGTCGAGTCGTAGGCCACCACGTCGGCGGGGAAGCCCGGGAGCGGCACCACCGCGGCGAGGAAGGGCGCGGTCTGGCCCACCACGCGGACGTTGGGGCGCGGCGCGAGGCGGGTGGCGAGCTCGGCGAAGAGCGCGTTCGACCAGGGGGCGAAGACGCCGTCGTGGCGCCGGTCGTGGTTGCCGGGCACGAGCAGCGTGGGGACGTCGCCGCCCAGCGCCTGGTCCATCTTCGAGAGCAGGGCGAGGAAGGCGTCGATGACCCCCGGCCCCGGCGCGCAGGTGTCGAAGACGTCGCCCGAGAGCACGAGCAGCCCCGGCCGCTCCTGCACCGACGCGAGCGAGTGCACGAGCCCGGTGAGAATGTCGGGCTGCCAGCGCGCGTCGTCGCCGAAGTGCAGGTCCGAGAGGTGGACGACGAGGCTCATGAACGCGCGACCATACAGCGCCCCGGTGACGGGCTCACCGAATGCGACGCGGCGGGCGTCAGGCCGGCGGCGGGCCGGAGGCCGCGACGGCCAATTCGACCAGCGCCACCAGCCTCGCCTCGTTCACCCCGCCCGATTGCCAGTTGAGCACCAGCGTGCCGCCAGCGAGCTCGAGCCAGGGCACGCCGCCGTTTCGGTCCCAGCGCACCAGCGCCTCCACCAGCGCCGGCGAGGCCACCTGGGCCGCGAGCTCCGCGGGACCGCGCACCTGCCACTTCCCCGAGAGCGAGGCCGGGGCGCCCTCCCACGCCGGCGGCAGCTGGCCTCCGAAGAGCAGGGACATGGCGACGCCGAGGATTCCCTCGTCGGGGACGGTGGGACACACCACCACCCGGCCCTGCGTGAGCCCCGACTTCACCCGGATTCGGGTCATGGTGCGCGAGTGCTTCCCTCGGGTCGTGTGGGTGGTGGCCAGGAAGCCGCGGCCGCCGTGGGCGCCTCTGGCCAGCAGCTGCTCGTCGTCCGGCGCGCTCTGGTCGCCCGGCGGCACGGTCCAGCCCCGGCGCGCCAGGGCCTCGTGGAACGCCTCTCGATCGGCCTTCGTCTTGCGCGCCGCCCACCCCAGCAGCCCGGCGAAGGCGCTCAGCACCACCGCGCCCAGCAGCCACCCCAACAGGTCTCCGGCGCTCATGCGTGGTGCCTCCGGTCGCGCGCGACCCTAGCCCCTCGCCCGAAAGGGAGACGGTCGGGAGGCGAGGCCTCCTTCACGAAGCGAGAAGCCCTGGGTGACGTCGATGCGGCCGGGCAGCGCGCGGTCAGGCCCAGGAGGCGCGGTAGATCAGCGCCCCGTCGCCCTCCGCGCGCACGTCGACGCGCGGCGCCTTGCCGCCGACGAGGCGGATGCCCTCGAGGAGGATGCCCTGGGTGTAGGTCGGGAAGGGCGTGCCACCGTCGACGTCGAAGCGAAGCTCCACCTCGGTGGGCCCCAGGTCCTTCGCCTCGACGCGGGTGATGTTGTCGGCGGTGCGGTAGTGGTCGGCCATCTTCAGCATCGCGCGCTTGGTGCCCAGCACGCGCATCACCAGGAAGAGCGACTTGCCGATGACGCTGGCCTCGAAGCCGCGGAGCATCTCCTGACCGACCTCCCGGAAGGCCTCGGCTTCGGACTTCCCCGGAGCGATGGTGTCGGCGGCCAGCCGGACCACCGGCCACCATGCCTCGGGCGAGACGTCTCGCGGCCGCTTGGGATCGATGCCCAGCGCCGTCAGCTTCTCGAGCACCGCTCCCCTGAGCAGGTTCCGGCGAGCGAAGACCCGCGTGAGGAACGCTTCGACGGTGTGGCGGTAGATGATGCGCGTTCCCCCGGGCATGAGGCCTCAGAGTCTAGGAGCCCGTCGATCGCCTTCGCAACGAAGGAGGGCTCACCTCCGCCCGCTGTCACTCGCCAGTCGAGAGCGCGTCGTTGACCGCGCCGAAGCTGTCGCGGACCTTCTGGCCGTGTTCCTCGATGGCCTTGAGGCGGGCGGCCCGGGCCTTCTTCTCGTTCTCGGCCTTCTCCGCCTCCGCCTTCTCGGCCGCGGCCTTCTCCTCGGCGGCCTTCTGCTCTTCGGCGGTGGGGCCGGCCTTTTGAGGCGGGCAGTTGGCGGCGGTGGAGGGCGCGGCGTCGCGCGAGCGGTCGAGCAAGGGCGGCTGCTCCACCGAAGGCGGCGCCAGCGGCTTGGGCGCGGGCTTCCGGTGCGTGGGCTTGATGATCTCGATCTTGCCGCCGGCGAGGGCCTCCTGCGTGAGGACCGGCGCGGCCGGAAGCGTGGAGAGCGTCACCGCGAGCGAGAGCGTGAGGAGCATGGGCGCGAGAGTAGTCGCGGCTCCACGGGGACGCACCATCGGGCGGGTGGACGGGCGAGGGACGGCCGTGCCTTCGCCGAGACATCACGAGACGGGCGCGACGCCGCCGGGCCTGGGCCTCCGCTGCCCCACCGTGCCCTTCGCCACCTCGAAGCGCCACGCGGCGAGGGACTGGATGAGCAAGCCCAGCACCGCGGTGAGCAGCTGCAGCGGCACCATCGTTCGCAGCATCAGCATCTGCACCACCATCCACCCCGCGAGCACGCCGCCGGCCACGAAGGCCACGCCGTTCGCCGCGCCGTCGTTGCGCCACACCAGCCGGGCCGCGAACAGCTGCGTCAGGCCCACCACGCCCGCCAGCACCAGCCCCGGCACGAAGAAGCTCTCGAAGGGCGTGTGCGCGAGGATCGCGCGCGACAGCCCCAGCCACGCGCCGCTCGGCGTGGCCATCAGCGCGGCCCCGCCCACCATCGCCGACAGCCCCAACACCGTCAGCGTCGTGGCCAACAGGCCCCGGGCCGGCTCGAGCCGGGGCGGCGGCGGGCGCGCGAAGCCCTGCCCCTCGATGGCCCAGAGGTCGGCGGCCACGCCCTTCGCCCAGGCGCGCACCTGCTCCAGGTCGCGCCAGTCGCCGGAGCGCGTCTTCGCCATGGCGTGCGCGAGGAGGCCGCGCGCGTTCTTGTCCAGGCGGCCGCCGAAGGTCTTGTGCCCGCGCACGTTCGCGCTCTGCATCAGGCCCTCGACCTGCGGGGTGGGCGGGATCTCCGAGGTCGACGCGGAGAAGTCGAGCGGGCCGGAGGAGAAGAACCACACCGGACGGCGCCGCAGGGTGGCGGCCCAGCGGGAGACGTAGCGCCGCGCGTGGCGGTGCCAGCGGTTCAGGTAGAGCGCGCCGCCCACCACCACCGCGTCGTACTCGTCGGGGGAGCGCGCCCAGCTCGCCGGCACCAACTCCACCACGAGGTTCTCGGCGCGGAGCACCTCCGCCACCACCCGCGCCAGCCCGGCGGTGCCTCCGCGCTTCGAGCCGTACGTCACCAGGACGTGCATTGACGCCTCCGCCAGTCATGGAGGTTGCAAGGCGGGTGCCCCCCGGAGCGGCGGGGCGGCGGTGGTGCGCGGCCCGAGGCAGCGCGAAATCCCTGCGAGGAGAGGCGGCGCGTCCGTCGGGTCGAGGTCGATGACCAGGAGGTAGCCGGGGAAGCTCAACGGCCCCACGCCGGCGAGCCGCGCCACTGGGTTCGGCCCCGTGCGGTCGAGGCCACCCCGCTCGGTGGCGAACCTCGAGATGAGCCGTTCGAGGCCCGCACCCCGGGCGAAGGCCAGGTCGAGTCGCGGGCGGCGGGGAGGCGGCCCAGTGGGCGGCGCCTCCGCGGGCCGAGCGCGTCTCGACGCTCCGGACCTGCCTCTCGGCCCGATGAGTCGGCGTCATGCCCCTTTTCGGAGTCGCGGCAGCAACGTGGTCAGGCGTTGAGCAACCGCCAGCTTCTTCTCCGCAGCGAGCTCGAACAGGCGAAGGGCCTCCCTCCGATCCCTCCGCACTCCGTCTCCGCGCCAGTACAGCTTCCCAAGCCAGTAGTGTGCGCCGACGTGACCGGCCTCGACGGCCCTGCTCAGCCACCGGAACGCGGGCTCGAGCTCGTCGTGCTCGAAGGCGATGGCGCCGAGGCTGAACATGGCCCGGGCATCGCCGTGCCGAGCCGCCTTGCGATACCAACGACGACTCTCCTCGTCGTCGACGTCGACGCCGACGCCATGGTTGTAGAACCACCCCATCGCCAGAATCGCGTCGTGGTCACCGAGCGCGGCTGCCTCCTCGTTGAGTCTGAAGGCCATGACGTCGTCACGCTCGACGCCGGCACCTTCAAGAAACGCGAGCGACGGAGGTCGGCTTCCTGCTGGTTCGAGTGCTCATCGCCGCCCTGCCTCCCCCTCACAACGGCCGGATCAACTCGCGAAGCCCCGCCGGCGCAACCTTCGCCAACTCCCGCTTCAATGCCACCCGCGCCTTCTCCTCGAGTGCCCCGCGTCTCGCCCGGTATCCCCGCAGCAACGCCGCGACCGACTGCGAGAGGTGCGTCTTCGGGCTCTCCCGAAAGGCCAGGTCGTCCAGCCCCGCTGCCCCGGTGAGGTCCGCGAGCACCGGCACCCAGCCCAACAGCGGCGCGGGAAGCTCGAGCTCCTCGGCCTGATCCAAGAGGTCGAGCACCGCCGGCGTCTCCACGCGAGCCAAGTCGACGGTGTCCGGCCCCACGAGCCCCGCACCGGACCACGCGCGCAGCGCCGTCTCTTCCTCGCCCGAGAGCGTCGCGGCCTCGGCGAGGCTCACGAACCAGGACGCCTCGGGACGAGCCGCACACGCGTCCGTGAGCAGGCGCACCGCGAGAGGCCAGTCGCCGCCCAGGAGGGCCAGCACCGCCGCCGGCCGGCCATCGTCGAGCTGAGCCGCGGGCCCACCCTCGTCCACCACCCGCTGCGCCGCGCGACCCAGCGCGGTCCGGCGAACCGGCCGGAGGATGGCTTCCGGCGCCCGCGGAAACCGAAGCGCCGCCGTCTCCGATTCGAGCAACCCGAGCGCCCGCTGCGCCTGCTCGAGGGCCTTGGCCGGCTCCACGAGCCACTCGATTCCCGCGGCCCACGCCGGAGCCTGTCCCGCCCACTCTTGCGAATGGAACTTCTTCAAGAGCTCCGCGTGGACCCGTCGAACGGCCGGCGCGTCGAGAGCGGAGCAGGCGGCGACGAGCCGTGCCCTGAGCATCGGCGCTCCGGTGAAGAGGTCCGAGCCCAGCGGGTCCGCCGGCGGGGGAAGCAGGGGAGGGCTCTCGCGGGGAGCCTCGGGCTCCACGTTCCCGTCGGGCTCGGCGGACTTCCGCTCGAGGAGCGCCTGAAACGTGAGCTGCTCCGCCATCACGGGCCTCCACCCCAATCGCCGCGACGCGCGCGCGAGCGGGTCACTCTACCGCGCCGGTTCTGGTTCACCTCGCTCGCCAGTCGGCCGGTCACTTCGGGTCGAGGATCTCCACGTCGTAGGTCCGCGCGCTGCCGTCGATGGCCAGGACGTGGCCGGGGAAGCTCAACGGGCCCATGGCGCTCAGCCGCGCCACCGGGTTCGGCCCGGCGCGGTCGACGCAGCCGCGCTCGGTGGCGCTGGCACAGTCGGGCATGGCCTTTCCGCCGTCGCGCCACTGCGTGCTGCCGTCGACCGGGGTGAGCTCGTAGAGGGAGCCGTCGCGCTCGCCGAAGCGGCCCGCGGCGCCGGTGACGACGAGCAGGCTCCGCTCGCGCTTCACGTCGTCGTAGTCCACCACCGGCGCCTCGGCCGGGAGCAGCGTCTGCACCCGCGCCGGGAGCCGGGGCACGATGCTCCCCGCGCGCGCGAAGACCGGAATCTCGGTGAGCGGCGCATCGACGGTGACGTCGGCCGGGCCGGTGGTGCGCGTCTTCCCGTCGAGGCTCACCCACTGGCCGCGCGGCAGGTGGAGCGCGCGGGTGGTGGCGTTGGCTTGGGTCACCGGCGCCACCAGGAGCGCTCCGCCGAGCAGGTACTCGTCCGACAGCGTCCAGCTCCTCTCGTCGTCGGGGAAGTCGACGGCCAGGCTGGTGATGAGGGGGATGCCCGCGGCCTCGGCGAGGGCGCTGCTCGCGTCGAGGAACGGGAAGAGCTGGAGGTGAAAGCCGGCCCAGCGCTTGTAGTGCGCGAGCGTCTCGGCGTCGGAGTCGAAGCGCCACTGCTGCGACGGGTTCGTCCCGTGGTGGGTGCGCATCACCGGCATCAGCGCGCCCAGGGTGGTCCACCGGAAGAAGACCTCCTTGGTGGCCGGCGGGTTGGTGGCGCTCTGGTAGCCGGCGAGGTCGCTGCCGAAGGTGGACACGCCGGAGAGGCCCAGGTTGATGGCCATCGGCACCACCGTGGGCATGCCGTCGTCGGGCTCGAAGTCGGTGCGCTGGTCGCCGCCCCACACCACCGGGGTGACGGCGTTCGACTCGAGCCACCCGGCCCGGGCGAAGAACAGGCGCTGCACCCCGTCGGCCGCGCGCTCGTCGAGCACCTCCTGGCTCACGCTGGCCCACTCGCGGGCGTAGCGGTTGTGGGCCTCGAGGGGATCTTCCCCGGAGGCCAGCACCGCGTCGGCCGGCAGCCACTCGCCGAAGTCCGCCATCCACCCGACGAAGCCCACGTCGAGCGCCTTTCGCAGGTGCCCCTTCACCCACTCGCGGTTCTCGGGCGTGGAGAGGTCGGCGAGCCCGGTGGGCTTGAAGGTCGGCCCGCTGAACAGGTACGGCTCGCCCCTGGCGTCCTTCACGAAGTGCCCGCCGGCCTGGGCCTCGTCGAAGATGGGGTTGCCCTGCACCAGGAAGGAGTTGAAGTAGGCCATCCAGCCGAAGCCCTGGCGGCCGAGCTCCTGCGCCAGCAGGCCGGCGTCGGGGTAGAGCGTGGGGTCCAGGTCCCAGTTCTCCACCAGCCGGTAGGCGTCGCCCTGCGCCTGCCCGCCGCGGAAGTCCTCGGTCCACAGGACGGAGGAGGCGACGCCCGCGTCGCGCAGCACGCTCGCCACCCGCCGCACCTCGGCCGCGCCCGTGATGGCGTCGTTCCAGGGCGCGAAGGCCAAAGGAGGCGGGCGCACCGGCCGGCCGAGCACGCGCCCGGTGGCCTGGGAGAGGGGGTGGGTGCCGCTCTTGCCGGCGAAGAGCCAGAGGGTGAAGTGGTCGTCCCAGACCTCGACGCGGAAGACGTCGCTTTGGGCGCTGCAGACCTCGAAGACGCTCTTGCGGTCGGTCTCCACCACGCCCACGTAGCCCCGGCTGCTGAACCAGGTGGGCAGCCCGTAGCTCGACGCGTGGCGCGTGCCCTCGAGGAACCACAGCTCGGGGTAGTCGTCGTTGGCCATGTTCTTCCCGATGCCGGGCTCGCTGGTCCAGATGGGCACGGTGTGGCCGTGGTGGTCGACCGCGTCGGCCTGGCCGCCGAAGCCGAGGAAGTGATCGCCTTCAGCGCAGGCGAAGGCGAGCGAGAGCCGGTTCGTCGAGGGGTCTTGGGCCTTCACCGAAATGGAGAGCTCGCCGGTGTCCAGAGAGGTGACGGTGAGCCGCGCCACCACCGCCTTCTTCGCGTCCTTGAAGCTGCCTATGGCGGTCTGGGAGTCGACCGTGTCCCAGGTGAAGGTCGACGACTCGGTCCAGGGGCCGGGCAGGTCGGTGAACTTGAAGGCGCCGTACTGCGCTTCGATCTTCGCCTTGCCCGCGCGCGTCGCGGCGGGAGCGTTGGCGCCGGTCTTCCCTGACGCCGACTCGAGCAACACCAGCGAGCCGAGCTTCACCTGGAGCCCACTGGCGGCGGCGGGGAGCTCGAGGCCGCCGAGCTTCGGCGTGGAGGGAGCGCACGCAGCCACGAGGGACGACGCGACGAGCAGTCGAAGGCGCATGAGCGGCGATTAGCACGCCCCTTTTCAAAAGGACCCAACGAGGGGCGGCGGCGCACCCCAGGCGCCGCCGCCCCCGCGTCAGTGCGCCAGCGGCGGCTCGGGCAGCACGGTCGCGCGGCGCTCTCCCGCCTCGCGCACGTGCAGCTTGCCGTCGATGGGCAGAACGTCGAGCTCGAGGTTGAGCGAGCCGTCGCGGTTCACCTCCGCCACGCCAGCCCGCACCCAGACGCTGCCGTTCCGCCCCGGCCGAATGGAAAACACGGCCAGGCGCTTGCCTGCTGTGAGCACGGCCTCACCTCCTTTCGATCCGAGCCCCCGGACTGACGAGCGACGGTGCGAGGGCCGTGCCGAAAATGCTGCGTGACGTGAGCTGACTCGCCTCAGCCCAGCGCAGGTCTCGCGGGCCAGATGCCCAACGGATGCTCCACGCGACTTTCAGCGAGCGAGAAACCCGTACGATCCTCACCGGCAGATGAAGTGGAACTGCTGAGGACGGGTGGCACCGCGCGGGGCCCGGCCTCATCTTCCGAGCATGGACGACACGATACGGCGCATGGCGAAAGTGCTGAACGGCCGTGGACTCGAGATCACCGGCCCGGACGCGCGATTCGAGGTGCAGGACTCCCAGGGCTCGCGGCTCAAGGTGAGCGTGGAGGGCGCGCAGCAGCGCATGATGGGCGTCGTCATCGACCCTCAAGGCGTGACGCGCACCACCTTCGACGTGGCGCCCATCGCCTCGGTCCTGGAGAGCCCGAAGATACCCGGGCGCATCACCTTGGTGGTGGGCGCGCTGGCGGTGCAGATCGACAGCCAGCCGCTGTTGGCCTTGGAGATCGTCTCGCGCTGAGCGCGAGGCGCCTTCAGGGCTTGGGGTGAGCCATGAGGAAGCCCCACGGGGCCTCGGGCCACGACGAGGTCCAGCTGGGGATGTGACTGCCGCCCTGAATCGTCCACAGCTCGGCGGCGCCGCCCTGGCAGTTCTCGAAGCGCACCCGTTGGGTCTCGTCGCCCAGCAGCAGCAGGTCGAGGTTCAAGTCGCCGCCGGCGCTAATGGGAGTGCTGGAGCAGCCGTTGCGCGCGGCCCAGCCGGCGATGGTCTCCGGTGAGCCGGGGTAGAGGTGGCCCACGTTCGCGCCGCCGCCGTAGGCGATGACCGCGTCGAGCGTGCCGTGCACCTGCAGCACCGCCACCTTGGCGCTGGGCTGGCAGCGGTCGGCGTCGTTCCAGCTCTCTCCGGCCAGGGCGACGATGCCGGCGATGCGGTCGGCCTTCTCGCAGGCGAGGCGGTGGGCCATGAAGGCGCCGTTGGAGTGGCCGAGCACGAAGACGCGCTTGGGGTCGACGCGGTACTTGAGCCGCACGTCGTCGAGGATGGCGGTGAGGTAGGCGACGTCGTCGACCGTGGCGCCGGAGAAGTTGCAGCAGGCGTCGGTGGCGTTCCAGAAGCGCTGCAGGGTCGTGTCCAGCGTGCCGTCGGGCGTGGCGAGGATGAAGCCCTTGGCCTGGGCGAGCGCGGTCAGGCCCATGTAGAGGTCCTGCTCCAGGCCGGTGCTGGAGTAGCCGTGGAGCGAGAGAAGGAACGGCATCGGTGCGCCGCCGTCGGAGGCATCGGGGACGACCAGGCGGTAGGGGCGCGCCGCGAGCAAGGCCTCCTGCGCCGGAGTGAGTGGGCCCGGGCCGGCGTCGAGGAGCGGGGGGCCGGCGTCGGCGCCCGCGTCGAGGTCGCCGCCGTCGACGGCGCCCGCGTCCTGGCTCACGCTCGG